>JABTUB010000002.1:0-329507 GCA_015075585.1 Chloracidobacterium sp. | reverse complement strand
GGTAGCGGTGTCGCCGTTCGGAGACGCGGCTGACATAGCTGTCGAGAGTGTCAAGGCTGCACAGGTCGGCTCAGCACAGATCATTGAAACAAAAGTTAAAACGAAGCGCCGCTGGCGGCCGCGTTCCTTTGCCCTAGATTTTGCACCCGGCGAAGCCGTTTCTGTTACGCGGCGGCTCTATCTTTCCGGCGAGAGCGAATACCTGCTGAACGGCAAGACGTGCCGGCTCCGCGATATCTCAGACCTCTTTGCCGGCACGGGCCTTTCCGGTTCGCACTACGCGATCATTGAGCAAGGCCGTATCGGCCAGATACTTTCATCGAAGCCCGCCGACCGGCGAAATCTGATCGAAGAGGCGGCCGGCATATCGAAATTCCGCACACGGCAGCGTGCGGCCGAAACGCGGCTGGATAATGCGAGATCCAACCTCGGCCGCGTTACTGATATCATTTCCGAGGTCGATAAGCAGGTCAACTCGCTGCGTCGGCAGGCTGCTAAAACGCGTCGTTTTAAGGTTCTTCAGGAAGAGTTTCGCGTGCTTTTGCGGCAGCTGTACGCAGAAGAGGGCCGTTACTACTCCACGCTTTCCGAACAGATGAAGGCTGAGGCTGAAAAGGCTTCACACCTCGAAGCGGAACTTCATACCGAGCTTTCGGCAAGCGAAGCCGCTGCCCGCGATGCGACCGCTGCCGCACGTGCTGCGGAAGAAGGCCTTTCAGAACTTCGCCGCATCCATGCCGATAACGCATTGGAACGCGACAGGGCCGAACGCGAACATCTTTACAAGAGCGAACAGGTCGTCAATCTCAACGCCCGTATCGATACACTCAAAAGCGAGATAGCGGCCAGCGGCGGCCGGCTCGAAATGCTCGAGGGCGAGCTGATACGGCTTCGTGAGGACGACGAAAAAGAGGCTGCTGCATTTGCCGAAGCGGAAACGGAATTGGGTGCTGCCGAGGCGGCGTACGCCGAGCGCAGCCTTGCATTGGGCGATGTCGAGAAGCAGATCGAGACCGAAAGGGCAGACCTTTTGCAGCACACGGCAGCACTTGAACGGTTCGGCGAGATAGGACGTCAGTTGTCGATCAATCTTGAACGCCTGACACAGCGTTCATCGGGGCTCGAGGGCGAGGCCCGCCGCGCCGATGAGTCCTTCAGCGAAAATGAGCGTCAGGCCGCCGAGCTTGCAAAAACGGTCGCGGCTGAAGAGCAAAAGCTCAGCGAGCTTAATAGAGAAAGGGAAGAACTACTTGCCGTTACAGCATCTTCGCTTGATGAACTTCGCAGGAAAGAGCGGCGGCTAGGCGAACTCACGGACGAATATTCGGCGAAACGGCACAGGCTCACAACGCTCAGCGAGCTTGAAGAGAAGCGTGCGGTATATACGCCGCAGGTGCAGAAGATATTTGCAAAGCAGAGTTCGATCGGCATCGAGCTTGGCGGTGTCCTGGCCGACCGGCTCAACGTATCCGAAACGGCGGAAAGGGCGGTTGAATCCGCCTTTGGCGAGTATCTTCAGTCCGTTGTTGTAGGCTCGGTTGCAGATGCAAAGAAGCTTTCAGCGTGGCTCAGCGAGAACGGCATTGGCAGGACGGCGATGCTCATAATTCCGAAAGCCGCCGTCTCAGACGGTATTGTGAATAGGGGCGGCAACACCATTCGCGATCATCTCGGTGTCGATGGCGAGGTCGCCGCGGCACTGGCCGAGGTCTTTCCGCGTGAGATGTCCGCACGACTGGTTGACGATCTTGATAGTGCTCCGAAAGGCGAACTCGTGATCGACCGCGACGGTAATATGCTGATCGCGGGCAGGATGTTCGTCGGTGGCGGAAAGCGTGCGGCCGGCGGCCCGAATGAGTCGCTGCTTGCGTTCAAACGCGAGCTTAACGGCCTTGAACGCGAGGTCGGAAAACTTGCTCAGGACATCGAGACGGCACGCACCGCGGTCGATAATGCGCGGCTGGTGCTTACCGAGAATGAGGGCAGGATGGTCGATCTTCAATCGCTGATAATAAAGGTCGATCGCGGCGTTCACGGCCTGCAGATACAGCACCATTCTGCTCGCGAAGAGATCGAACGTGCCGAGCGGCACCGCCGTGTCGTCGGTGAAGAAGCCCGTCAAACGGCCGCCGAGATAGCCGAGGTTCGAGTGCTGCTCGAAGACGCTCAAGGCAACAAAGCCGCGGCAGAGACGGCCCGCATCGAATCGACCGAAAGACTTGCCCGGATCGGCACACAGTTGGCATCAGTTCGCTCGACGGTCGAGGAAGCGGCCTTTGTTTTGAACGATAAACGGCTTGCCGCCGCGACATCGGGCGAGCGCCGCCGAAGCGCTCAGAACGCTTTGCGGCGGGTCGAGAATGAATCAAAGGAGCTGAGATCGCGGCATACAGCTCTTGGCGTCGAACTGTCTGAGGCCGAGCAGAAGGTGCGTGATCTTCACACCTCGATCGCGGTGATCACGGACAGGATCGCCGGTGCGGGTGCCGAGGTCGAGCGTGAAAGCTCTGCCCTTGCCGCCGCAATGAACTCATTGGCCGAGCAGCGTGCTAATGCCGACGCAATGAGTGAGGCGTTGGCTGAGATCAACCGCCGTTTGGGCGAAGCACGCAACGAACGCGCGGCGGTCGAGATACATCAGGCCGAGGCCGTTACCGAACTTAAAAATATCGCTGAAAATTGCCAGCAGGAGCTTAACACTGCGCTCTCGGAGCTGATCGCAGGAAGCGAGCCTATCGAAGATTTTGATCTTGAGGCGGCGCGATCATCGGCTCATTCGCTGCGTGAACGGCTTGAGAATTTCGGTGCGATAAATATGCTTGCTCTCGAAGAGCTTGGCGAAGCTGAAGAGCGCTTCATCTTTCTCGAAACTCAGCGTACCGACATCGTTGACAGCATCGCGGCGACGGAAGCGGCTCTTCGTGAGATAAAGGAGCGTTCGCGTGCACGTTTTCGTGATGCGTTCGAGGCGATCAATGCGAATTTCACCGAGTTCTTCCATGAGCTGTTCGGCGGCGGACAAGGCCAGATGACGCTGCTGGACGCCGAGGATGTGCTTGACGCCGGCATCGAGGTGGTCGCTCAGCCGCCCGGCAAGCGTCTGCAAAACATCCTCTTGCTTTCGGGCGGCGAAAAGGCAATGACGGCGATCGCTCTTGTGATGGCCATTTTCAAATATCGCCCGTCGCCGTTCTGTCTGCTTGACGAGGTTGATGCGCCGCTTGACGACGCCAACGTCGGGCGGTTTGCCGCAAAGATCGCTGATATGTCCGAGAAGACGCAGTTCATCGTCATCACGCACAATAAACGTACGATGGAAGCGGCAAAGGCTCTCTACGGCGTAACGATGCAGGAGCCGGGCGTTTCGAAGATAGTCTCGGTCAAATTCGAGTAGCTGCTGCAACCGCACAGCGTCCGCAGAACATCATAATTCCCGATGCGTCATTCATCTATGTCCGCCGTATGCAAGCTGTCCGTTGCGGCGGTGCTTTTGATCACGACGGCGACGCTCGGCCTCGGGCAGAAGCGCAAGCATATTGTTAAAAAGCCGCCGGTCAAACCTGCGGCCACTGCGGAGCCAACGGCGTCGCCCGTGCCTGCCCCGATACCTGAGCCGAAGAAGAATGAACGGCCGAGCACCGTCGCTCCGCCGATAAAGGAGTCAAAGTTCACGCCCGAGTATGTTTATGAATTCAAGCGGCCCGGCTTCGGGGTTGACTTCGTACATATCGAACACGATGAAGCGGGCAAGGGCAGCATCACTTTTAGAAAAGAGAACATTGGCGAGGATATAACCGATCCCGTAGAGCTTTCAGCGGTTACGATGGAGCGCCTGCGGGGAGCTTTTGAGGCATTGGATTTTCTGAATTCATCCGCAAATTATCAAACACCGCGGGACTACTCGCACCTCGGCAACATAAGCCTCACGCTCACAAAAAGCGGGCGTTCGCGCACCGCGATCTTTAACTGGACCGAGAATAAGGATGCGATGTTCCTTTTGGATGAATATCGGCGCATCGGCAGCGAATACATCTGGCGGTTCGAGATCGATTCCTCGCGTGAGAATCAGCCGCTGCTCGCACCGGGGCTTATGACTTCGTTCGAGAGCCTCGTAAAACGCGGCGAGGTCTCAGACCCGCCGCATATCATACCTTTCCTGCGTGAACTCGCGGCCGACGAACGCATACCGCTAATGGCCCGCAACCGCGCCGCCGACATCATCAAGTACATCGAAAAGGATCGGAAGAAGTAGGCATCACTCTTTGGTAAAGGTGCCGTCGTCGGCGATCTTTGGTGCGTTGGCGCCGAAGTCGGCTGTAGAAAGGTTGCGGACGACGCGGATGGCCGTGCCCGCGCTGTCGAGCAGCGGGCCGCCGCGGCCCTCTTGTTTTGTCGCGTTTATCTTGCCTGAGATGAACTTGCCGTCCGCGGCGATCTTTGCCTCGACGATCTTGCCCAAGGCTGTTTCAGCGGCGAGGCCGAACCAGCCGTAGGTGCAGAAATTGCCCATCGAATAAACGATCAGACGGTCGTTGTACAGCTCCATACCGCGCATCACATGCGGCCCGTGGCCGAGGACTATGTCGGCACCCGCATCCACTACCGTATGGGTAAACGCACGCAGGTTGCCGCGATTCTCGCCCAAGAATATCTCCGTTCCGTTGGGAACGTGCTGGCGGTCGGTGCCTTCGCCTCCGCCATGGAACGAGACGATCACGATGTTCGATCGCTTCTTAAGGTCGGCGACCAGCTTTCGGGCGTTATCGAGGTCGTTGATGCTCGGCATGCCATTGTTGTGGCCAAAGGCGATAAAGCCGACCTTCTTACCTTTTACATCGAGAAATGCTGTTACCGCAGCAGGCTGAAGGCTGCCGGCGTACTTGATGCCCTGTTCCGTAAGCACTTTTTGAGTGCTGGCACGGCCGGCCTCGCCAAAATCGCCGGCATGGTTGTTTGCCACGCTCATCACGTCAAACCCTGCGTTCTTAAGGTATTTGCCGTAACGCGTCGGCATACGGAATGCAAAGCAGCGTGTCGAGCGCGGAGGGCATTTTGCTGACACGCCATTGTCGATGATCGGCCCTTCAAGATTGCCAAAGGCAATGTCAGCCGCTGACAGGATCGGCGTAACTTCCTTGAAAAGATCGGCTCCGTCGTTTGGCGGCATTCGCGAATCATTCGGGAACGGTGAACCCATCATAATATCGCCGACCGCAGCGATAGTTATCGGCTCATTGTTTGTGACGGCCGGCGGCGTCGGTTCAGGCTCCGCCGCTGCTGCCGTCGCGGTTTCCGCGTTCACCGCGGCTTTCGGCTGGCAAGCGAGGATGAATGTAAATGTTCCGACAACGAGAACGGCGATAAGTGCTGCAAGTTTCTTCATGTTCGATCAATTACGGTCAGTCGTTGAGATCTGATCGTCAGTGCGATTCGGACGCTGCTGCCCCCGAGCCGTGAGCTTCCATTCCGAAAGTATCCTCGATCAGCTCAACTTGTTCCAGATGATGGATCGCGTAGTTGCCGGTCGAAGGAGACGCCGACGGCGTCCGGCCGACATACCGAAGCGTGATCCCCTGCGGCAGGATCGCACGCAACCGCGGCTCCACGAACGCCCAGCCGCCCATATTTTGCGGCTCTTCCTGCGTCCAAACGATCTCGGCTGCATTCTGGTATTCTGCAAGGATCGCCTGCAGGAGCTTGCCGGGAAAAGGATAGAACTGTTCGAGCCGAATGACGGCAACATCAAGCGAAGTATGTGCGGCCGATTCGCCATGCCGCGTTGCGTCGAGGTCATAAAAGACCTTGCCGCTGCACAAGGCGATACGCCTTACGGCCGCCTTATCTGTGATACGAGCATCGTCGATCACCGGCCGGAAGCCGCCGCTCGTCAGCTCGCTCATTTCGGAGGTTGCAGCCGGCAGTCTCAGCAAGCTCTTCGGCGTCATCACGATAAGCGGCCGCACGATATCCTGTTTGATCTGGCGGCGGAGAAGATGGAAGTACTGAGCAGGCGTCGTCGGATAGCAGACCTGCATATTGTTCTCCGCACAGAGCTGCAGGTAGCGCTCCAACCTCGCCGATGAGTGCTCAGGCCCTTGCCCCTCGAAACCGTGAGGCAGGAGCATTACAAGCGGGCTTGTCTGCTTCCACTTGTCCTCGCTCGAAGAGATGTACTGATCGATAACGATCTGGCCGCCGTTCGAAAAATCGCCGAATTGAGCTTCCCACGCGACCAACTCCTTATGGCTGATGACCGAATAGCCGTATTCAAAGCCGAGAACGCCGTATTCGCTAAGGCTGCTGTCGAATACATAGAAGCGTGCCGCCGGATTTTGTTCATTCTTAAGCTCGGAAAGCGGCGTCCAACGCTCGCCCGTAAGAAGGTCATACATCGAGGCGTGCCGCTGTGAGAAGGTTCCGCGGCCCGAGTCCTGCCCGCTGATACGAACAGGAAAACCCTCGACGACGAGCGAGCCGAATGCCAAAGCCTCTGCAAAACCCCAATCCATCGGCACTTCGCCGTCACCCATCTTTGCACGGCGTGCCAATTGGCCTACCATCTTCGGGTTGATATGGAAGCCTTCCGGAACAAGCGACACCTTGTCTGAAACGGTCTTCAAGATGCCCGCATCAGCCGAAGTGTCCATGATCTCGGAACCGTCCTCGTCAACGATCGGCGGGGCAAGTACGGCACGTGCGGGATTCTCAGCGGCAATGGCCTTTGCACTCGCAAGGATGCGTTCGTATTTATCGACGGTCCTTTTCGTCATTGCTTCGAGTTCTTCTTCGGTAATGACGCCTTCGCGGATCAGAAGCCGCGCATAAAGGTGCTGCGAGCCGGGATGCGCCTTAACGCGTGCATACATAACAGGCTGGGTATAGCTCGGCTCATCGCCTTCGTTGTGCCCCAGCCTGCGGAAGCCGACCAGATCGAGTACGACGTCCTTATTGAACTGATGGCGATACTCGAGCGCTATCTGTATCACGCGATGAGCGGCTTCGGGGTCATCGCCGTTAATGTGAAAGATCGGCGTCTGTGTAATATGAGCGGCGTCGGTCGAGTAGATCGATGAGCGGCCGAATTCGGCGGACGTAGTAAAGCCGATCTGATTGTTGATGACGATATGGATCGTTCCGCCCGTACGGTAGCCCGGAAGGCTGGCGAGTTGGAGCGTTTCCATCACGACGCCTTGGCCCGCGAATGCAGCATCACCGTGCAGAAGAACGGGTAAGATACGGGCATAGACCTCTTCGCGCGTTCGCTGTTCGCCATTGCGAAGCTCATCCTGCCGGGCGCGCGTCATTCCCTCGACCACAGGATTGACGGTCTCAAGATGACTCGGGTTTGATGCAAGGTGAAGTGCGATCTCACGTCCCGATCGCGTCTTGCGCCGGCCTTCCGCTCCTTGGTGGTATTTTACGTCGCCTTCATCGGCAGGAAAACTCGGATGCGATGTGCCCTCGAATACAGTAAAGATGCGTTCCGCCATGTCGCCTGTGTCAGCGTTTCCGATGATGTTCGAAAGGACGTTGAGCCGGCCGCGGTGAGCCATACCCATAAATATCTCATCGACACCGCGAGCGGCGGCCGTTTCGACAAGCTGATCGAGCATCGGGATTACGGTCTCACAGCCTTCGAGCGAGAATCGTTTTTGACCGAGATACTTCTTATGCAGGAAGTGCTCGAACTGCTCCGCCTCGATAAGCTTCTGCAGCAGGTCTTTCTTTGTTTCGGCAGGCAGCGGCTGCGTATCGACAAAGTGTTCGCGGATGCGTGCGCGTATCCATTCCTTCTCCGTTTCGTTCTGGATATGTCGATATTCCGTGCCGACCTTTCCGCAGTATGCTTTTCTGAGAATGTAAAGGATATGACGCAGCGTTGCGGTCTTTTCGCCGTGCAGTCCGCCAGCGATGAACTCGCGGTCAAGGTCCCAAATAGTTAGGCCGAAGTTCTCGAGATCAAGCTCAGATACGTGATGCGAGGTCATGTTCAGCGGATCGGTGTCGGCGAGCAAATGGCCGCGAACCCGGTATGCGTCGATCAGCTGCAGCACGTTCGCCTGCTTTTCGGCCTGCTCATCGTCGCGTCCGAATAGGGTCGGGTTGCGGTCCTCGGCCCAGCGAAGCGGCGGATAGTTGATCTCCAAAGCCGCAAATATCTCGTCATAAAAGCCGTGCTGGCCCTTTATCAGCTCGTTTATGCGTGCAAGGAAAAGCCCGCTTTCGGCACCTTGGATCACGCGATGATCGTAGGTCGATGTAACGGTAACGACCTTGCTGATACCGATCATCGACAGCGCGGCAGGCGTCATCGCCTGATATTCCGGCGGATATTCTATGGCACCCGTGGCAATGATCGCACTTTGGCCCGCCATCAGACGCGGGTTCGACGCGACCGTGCCGATAGTGCCGGGATTGGTCAGCGAGATCGTTGTGCCCTGAAAATCGGCGATCTCCAGCTTTGCCTCGCGTGCCTTTTTTACCTGACCATTGTATGCGTCAAAGAACTCGACGAAATTCATTGTATCGGCGTTCTTTATGTTCGGAACAAGCAGGTTGCGAGAGCCGTCCTTTTTCTCGATATCAATAGCGATGCCGAGGTTTATATGCTCATGTTCAAGCCGCGAGGGCACTCCGTTGACCACTCCGAAGCCGAAATTCATGTGCGGATACGCCTTGGCAGCCTGAACTATTGCCCACGCGATGATGTGCGTGAACGAGGCTTTGCCGCGTCCGCGGGATGCCAGGTGTTCGTTGATGACGCGGCGATTCTCTTCGAGCAGTTTTACGGGGATACTGCGGAAGCTTGTCGCTGTCGGGACCGTGAGGCTCATCTCCATATTCTCGACGATCTTTTTCGCCGGGCCGGTGATGGTTTTCGGTTCTGTGTCAGGCGACAGGACGACGACCGGTTCTTTCCTTGCTTCAATAGGAGTTGATACCGCCGCGACGGGCGTTGCAGCCGGCCGCGTGTCTTCGACCGAGGCTGTGCCAGAGCTTAAAAGCTCAGCAAAATACGTCTGCCACGACTCGTCAACGAGCCGCGGATCTTGCCTATAACGGGCCAAAAGGCCTTCGACATAGGTGGAGTTGGATCCAAAACTTTCTTTTAAGAACGCGCTAAGATCGGGTGTGCTGTTACTCATTTCTAAAATAAAATTCCTCGGTCAAACCTCCATTCTAGCTGATATGAAAGGAAATAAATAGCCCTGCGGCTATCGTAGCGGATTGTCAATCTCAATATCGATGCGGACCGGCACAACGCGCTTGAAACCGATGCCGAAACGTTTGAATTTGCCGAAGACAAAAACTGTTCCGTCGATATGCCAGCGATCCTTGCGGTCAAAAAGTTCGCTCTTTACAGCCTTTGCAAGGCTGATCGTGTTGATAAAGATATGTGCAGGCACGGGCAGATCGACAGCCGCTCCTTTTGAGAATGAGAACTGCGTCGTGTATTCGTCGATCTCGACGGGAATGCCGTTTATCCGGAAATTCTCGAATGTGAGAAAGTGGATCTTGCCGCTGTGCTCATTGCCGTAGATGGTGCCGCCGGCGGCGACCGTAATTCCGGTGATGCCGATATCGATAACGCGGAGCGGCGTGAGGCGCAGTTCGGCATCATTACCGCTGCCTTTGCTCGCCGGATCGGCGGAGCGTACACGAACGTCTGCGTTGTAAACCTTATAGCCGCGTATCTTCGACGGATACGCCTGTGCGGCGGCCGTCGCAACCGCCGTGAAAAGGAGGGCGGCGCTAAGAAAAAGCCTAATTAGCCGAAGTTGATGATGAGATAGGCTCGCCCGCATTGTCGGACGAACGTACCGCAACGTCCTGCCGTATAGCATCGAGCACACCGTTGATGAACTGCGTGGCCTCGTAAGAAGAGAATTTGCGTGCAAGTTCAAGCGCCTCATTGATCGAAACAGTTTCGGGCGTATCAAAATAAAGGAACTCAAAGACCGCGAGCCTCAGCACATTGCGGTCAACTATCGCCATTCGTTCGATCCGCCAATGCTCCGCGCGAACTTTGATGCAGTCGTCTATCGAAGAGATGTTTTTAAGCGTTCCCTTGACGAGGCTGTTTGCAAAATCGCGTGTCCGCTCATCAATGGCCTCATCGCCCAATTCGCTCCAATAGTTGTGCGTCAGCACCTCGGGATCTTCAGGCGACATATCGACGGCGAACAGCATTTGTAAGGCTGCTTCGCGGGCCTTATGCCGTGTTCCGGTACTCTTATCGTTAAGTTCAGACGACACTGGTTTTTGCCGACCCTCCCTTCTTGTTCTTGATCTGTTCGATAGTCGCGGCCATCTCGATCGCAGAAAGAGCTGCTTCGCAGCCTTTATTGTCTTCGCCCGGTCGGCAGCGAGCCTCGGCCTGTTCACGCGTGTCGGCGGTAATAACGCCGAACAGCACAGGAACGCCGGTATCAAGCCCTGCACGCATTATGCCCGAAGCGGCCTCGCCGGCAACGTATTCAAAGTGCGGCGTATCGCCGCGGATAACGACACCGAGTGCGATGACAGCATCAAATTGTTTTGTGGATGCAGCCTGTTGGCAGGCGAGCGGAAGCTCAAATGTGCCGGGCACTTGATACTCGTGAATGTCCGCTTCGCTTACGCCGCTATCGAGCAGAGCTTTGCGGGCACCCGCGACAAGCCTTGAAGTGAATTCAGAATGCCAGCGAGTTGAGACAATGGCGAATGGCCTGCCTGCCGCTGACAATACTTCTCGTTTCAGATCCGTTTTCAAGTTTCCCGTCCGTCAGGCCGAACATGCGGCCTGTTACGATTATATTGAACCGCTCTCGGCACTGACAAGGTACGACGCGAACTTTGCTCGACGCGGCCGTAAAGTTATCTCGAATAGAATATGAAAAAAGGCAGCCGAACTGTCAAAAGTTCGGTCTGCCGTCGCTGTTCGCTGAGATAAGCTATGTTCGGCCGCCGCCTGCTCCGAAGTGATCCGACACGGCCGTGGTATTACTTGGTTTTCCAGAAGTACGGGAACCATTTACCGGCTTCCGCCGGATCGACCTTGCCGCCGAGCAGTTCGACAGCACGCTCCATCACAACATCGCGTCCCGCGGCAACATCAGCAGGTGTAGGGAGCACGAGTTCATCCGGAATGACGCCTACATGCTCGAGGCTCTTTCCGTCGCTCATGATAACGTCAGCATTGGTAACGCTGACCGCGAAGAGAACATAGCTGCCGCCGCCAATGTCATGGTCGTATGTCATTGACTGCATTACTGCGCCCGCGGAAACGTCGCCGATGACAGTTGCACGTTTTTGAAGCTGCATAAATCTGGCAAATATCTCCGACGCCGACCCTGAACGACTGTCAAGCAGGATCACCAGTTTGCCGGGAAATACCTTGCTGCCCTTCGTCTTTGCGACCTGCGGATCCATCTTTTTGCGGCCTTTAAGTTCCGCGATCTGCGTATCCTTATCGACAAAGTAGCCGGCGATATCCTCGAGATTTACAACATAACCTCCGCCGTTGCCGCGAAGGTCCATTATGATCGACTGGCCATTAGCAGCCCGAGAGAACAAATTGCCCGAGAGGCTTGGGTCGAACGCCCAGCTCGGCATTTTCCATACAGTGATGCCGCCGGCCAACTTTACAAAGCGGTGGTCATCATTCTTTTCATTATAGAAATCGTCATTTAATCGGAAGAGCGAATCGCCGACGATCGTTTGCGGCTGATGCTTGACCTCGGATGCGATCTCGATATCGCGGGCGGATGAGGCTCCGGGGCTTAAGACAGCTAACACAAGGCTGCCTCTTTTACTTATCCTGTTGTAATAATATTGAACCTTCCAAAGCTCACTGCGCGTGATGCGAAAGCCATTGATCGCAATGATCTCGTCGCCCGGTTTCAGCCCTTTTTTCTCCGCGTCGCTTCCGGGTTTCACATCCGTAACGATGCACTTGTCGCCGATATACGACATACGCCATCCGTAATCGACACGCAGGTTTGTCGCCGGCGGAATAAAGTACAGGTGCGAGTCATTAAAATCAATAACGGTCTGCGCGATTATGCCGAGAGCTTGCCCGGTAGACGTCGCCCCGCTCAGCTTTTCAGCTGCCGCCTGGAACTTGGCTTCGAGGTCGATGCCTTTGTATTCCGGGTCGAAGTAGTGGCTTTTGATATCACTTTTGATGACCTTAAGCATATCCTTCATTCGGCCTTTTTCGATCGAGTCGTATTTCTGGCCGATGCCGAATGATGCGCAAAGCAAAAGTACCGCTGCGGCGACTGTGAACCTGAATAAAGCTACGGGAAACGAAATTGGCATACTACAGGCTCCTGATGGAAATGAGAATTTGTGTGCTTATGTTACCATAACTCGCAGGTCCGATTACAAGCTTTTGCTTGGTATGTGTTATCTTTCAGTCTTTGTCTCGTTCGGAGCGTTCAAAAGATGGCAAACAGACGCGTATTGGTGACGGGCGGAGCAGGATTCATCGGGTCTCATCTGGTGGATCGCCTTCTCGGCGAAGGGAATTGGACAATTACCGTTCTTGACGACCTTAATGATTTCTATTCACCTGAGATAAAACGCTCGAACATTGCCGGGCATTTGAAGCATCCCGATCACAGATTTATCGAAGCTGATATTCGCGACAGGCGAGCCATCGAAACCGTTTTTGCATCGAATAGTTTCGACGTAATTGTACACCTCGCGGCCCGGGCGGGCGTGAGGCCAAGCCTGGATCAGCCCCGACTTTATGCCGAAACCAATATCACAGGGACACTGAACCTTTTGGAAGCGGCTCGAGTTCACGGCATACGTCAGTTCATATTTGCTTCCAGCTCGAGCGTTTACGGCATCAACTGCAAAATACCGTTCAGCGAGGAGGATAGGATACATCAGCCGATCTCGCCGTATGCTGCGACCAAAGCTGCAGGCGAACTGCTTTGCCATACCTATTCGCACCTGCACGATATTCGAACTATCTGTTTGCGGTTCTTTACGGTTTATGGAGCTCGGCAGCGGCCCGACCTTGCTATCCACAAATTCACAAAGCTGATCGCGGAAGGCAAGCCGATCCAAATGTACGGCGACGGCACCACGCGGCGCGATTACACTTACATCGACGACATTATTCAAGGTGTCCGCTCAGCAATGGATCATAGCGGCTCGATGCATGAGATCTTTAATCTTGGCGAATCGCAGACCATTGAATTGAAAGAACTCATTCGTTTGCTCGAAAGAGCATTGGATATGCGGGCAGTGATCGATCAGAAGCCGCTGCAGCCGGGCGATGTGCCGTGTACATACGCCGACATCACAAAGGCCCGCGAGCTGCTCGGCTATAATCCCACGACAAAGATCGCAGACGGCATTCCGAAGTTCGTTGAATGGTTCCGAACCTCGCGGCAGCGATCTCTCTTATAATACTCACACTTACGCCGGCGGCGGGCCGGGCGATAACGTATTACCATCAATGTAATTGCCGAACCTTTTCGGCAGGAGGCGGAGCATGTCAAACATTCCTCGATCAGACAGCGGCAACTGGGCGGAACTTCGAGCCGAACTTCTCGATTTGCACCCGAGTGAGGCCGCAGATGCCATTGCAGGCCTGCCGGAGAATGAGACGGCGGTCGCTTTTCGCCTGCTGCCGAAGGAGACTGCCGCAAAGGTCTTCGAATATTTTGACAAGCATACGCAGCAGGCGACCATCAAGGATCTCGGCAAAGCTGAAGTTGCGGCCATTCTCAACGATATGGCTCCCGACGACCGTACGGCATTTCTAGAACACCTGCCCGACCAAATACTGAAAGAGACGCTTAATCTTCTGACCGATGACGAACGTGCGATAGCCGGCACGCTCCTCGGCTATGACGAGAACAGCGTCGGCCGTCTTATGACGCCGTATTATGTGCAGGCCCGCGAGACGTGGACTGTAAAGGAGACGCTCGAAAGCATACGCCGATCGGGCCGTAAGGCCGAGACGCTCAACGTGGTTTACGTGGTTGATGACGAGAACCGCTTGATCGACGACGTACGTATCGGCCAATTCCTTCTTGCTGATGATATGACTGTTGTCAGCAGCATCATCGACCGGAAATTCACGGCACTGCGGGCAACGATGGATGAGGAAGAAGCGGTCCAGATCTTTCGGCGTTACGACCGTTCGACGCTGCCCGTCGTTACGGACAGCGGCGTGCTCGTCGGGATCGTAACGGCTGATGACATCCTCGATGTTGCAGAATCCGAAGCGACCGAGGATATCCAGAAGTTCGGCGGACTCGAGGCCCTCGACCTGCCGTATGTGCGTACGCCTTTCTACTCATTGATACGCAAACGCGCGGGCTGGCTCATCATTCTGTTCTTGGGCGAGATGCTCACCGCCTCGGCCATGGGTTACTTCGACGACGAGATCGAACGTGCCGTGGTACTTGCCCTGTTCGTGCCGCTTATCATCTCATCGGGCGGCAACTCGGGTTCCCAGGCCGCGACGCTCATAATCCGTGCCATGGCACTGGACGAGGTAACGCTGCGTGATTGGTGGTATGTGATGCGGCGTGAGGTTCTGTCAGGCCTCTCGCTCGGCGTCGTGCTAGGCGTGATCGGCTTTGTGCGTATAGCGTTGTGGCAAGGCCTCGGCATCTATAACTACACCGAGCATTGGCTGCTCGTTGCCGTTACGGTCTTTGCTTCACTGATCGGAATTGTTATGTGGGGAACGCTTTCTGGCTCGATGATCCCGTTCGTTCTGCGAAGATTCGGCCTCGACCCCGCAACGTCAAGCGCACCTTTCGTCGCCACGCTCGTGGACGTAACGGGCCTCGTTATTTACTTTACGATCGCCTCCGTCATCCTCCGCGGAACCCTCTTGTGACGAAATGGTCGGGCTTGACCACATGCGACGTCGCCAAGAGCTGACGCGAAGTAACCGATCCGAGCATCCTGCCGTGCACGGAGCTAGCTCGAACCGAGAACTTCCGCGGAGAGCTTATCGAGGTTTTGCTCGTTGGCGGTTTTCAGAAAATCGGTCATTTTCGTCGCGAAGGTTTCGTTTTCGAAATCCTGTATCCAAGTCACCTTTGTTTGCCCGCCATTTTCAGCAAGCGCGATGGTCAGCTCATATTTTGGCAATGAAATGTGCTCAATAACGATCCTTTTTCCGGGCACGACCTCGCGAAAGACGCTCTCGTTCTCATAATTTTTCCCGTCTGGGCCATACATTGTATAGACCCAACGCCCGCCGCTCTCGAATTCAAATGTGTGAAACGTATTAGTGAATCCAGCTGGGCCGAACCAGCGGGCAAGACGCTCACCGTCGGCAAAGGCGGCAAAAACCTTATAGGCCGAGGCCGCGATGTTTCGTGAGGTCTCGAGGAGTATCATGATCCTATCCTATCAGTAAAGGCTTATCGTAACACGGCTTCGAGCGTTTCGATGTTGGAGGCGCACAGCGTTCTGAACTTAATAACAGTAGCCGGTAACGCGTGCCTTGCCGAGGTCGTCTGCGTACGTCTCGGCCGGATATTTCTTGTTTTCGATACCCATAATACAGACACAGATGCTGAGCGTGTACATACTCAGACCGACCCCATAGATCCCATTGGTCGATCCGCCCGTATATTTCTAAAGGTAAGAGCCGTATCCGATGCTCCGGTTCGAAATAATCCTGCCTTCGCTGTTCTTGCCATCCAAAAACCACAGCTTGCATTTCGCATTTACGCCCACAATAAGCCCATGCAATTCCTGCATTTCGTCGCGCTTCTAATCGGGTTGGCCGTTGATGTACTCGCTAATTTGCTTTTGAACGGTCATAGGATGGCATCCGATCTTGTCTCCGGAGGAGACGCACATTATAGCGTAGGGTGAAACCCTACGAATGCGTGGAATAAAGCGGCGCGTCGCCGAAGGTGACGAACAATTGATCGATCAATCCCAAACATATCGATCGTCATATTCGACTTTGTATCGACCCAGCAACCCGCGATACTCATCCTCAAATGTCTTCTGCGCATGATGCACTTTCTGTTCTGCAATGTACTTCATCACTCGCGGTACCTGAGACTCCCCAATTGAAAAGGCTCCGTAGCCTTCCTGCCAATAGAATGAGCGTTCATGTTTCTTCATCCAAACCGAACTGTCGCGTTTTATAACGCCGACAAGACCGCTTATGTCGATCGTCTTGCCCATTGAGATCAGTAAATGGCCGTGATTCGCCGTACCGTTGCCGATTATGAGTTTCGACCTATTGTTTTCAACGATGCCGTGAATGTATGCGTACAAGCCAGCCTCGACCTCCGGATGGATAAGATCGATGCGGTTTTTGCTCGAGAAGACAACGTGCACCAAAATTCTGACCAATGATTGCGGCATATCTTGTTCGTCCCTTTCAGGGACGGGCTGCGTTTTGGCGTCGGTACGTAGGGTTTCACCCTACGCTATATTGTCCGTCTCCTTCGGAGACAATTAGAACATCATATCGAATCGTTTCTGTGGACAAACGTCCACAATTAAATTCAAGCCAACTCTACGCGATACAGCGGCTCAATACAAATTCTGCTCTCTCTGTAGTGAATGCGATATTCGGGTACTTATTTATCGGCTGTAGGAAAGATCATTCGCTCCGCCTTTTTGCTGATCTTGCGAAGCCCATAAGTCCGATCGATCTTTCCGTTTGTTTCCCAATAGAGAACGCCATTTTCGATCACCCAGACATCATCGATCACGTCGTCTGGCATCTGTGCGGCGGACAGCTTTACGCGAAAGATCCTTGATGACGCACTCTTGACGTTGTATTCCCCGCTGTAATGTGCCCGGGCAACTATAAATGAATTACAGATCGGGATCTCACAGGCTCCGTCATTATTCGTTACGCATCGAAACGGTTTACCGTTCGCAATGCCATGAAGCTCAGCCTGCGGAAGAACGGCACCGGCGAAGTCGATCACGATTATCGTAAAGTTGTCTCGGGGAGCCTCTTCCTCCTCGACTTGCGGCGGCCCGTTTGGTTTTGGCCCGACAGCTCTTATACGATTCCCGGCTAACGCGATCCATTTTCCGATAGTGCGTTGGTTATTGAAAAGGTCACCGTCCAAGACTCGTTCGAAAGTATGATCGGATCGTATCTGAATGGTTTGACAGGCCATTTCACAAACCTGATACGCACCAACAATTTTCGATTGCCCCGTAGCAATGACTGTACCGAATAAGGCAACGGCCGCAATTGCAAAAACTATTCGTTTCATACTGCTCGTTGTTTGAGGATCGACCGATTTCCTTAGTTGTAGGCTAGCGAGATATGACACG
This sequence comes from Chloracidobacterium sp., assembly GCA_015075585.1. Taxonomy (NCBI): domain Bacteria; kingdom Pseudomonadati; phylum Acidobacteriota; class Blastocatellia; order Chloracidobacteriales; family Chloracidobacteriaceae; genus Chloracidobacterium; species Chloracidobacterium sp. The sequence continues at coordinate 312,224 of JABTUB010000002.1, read as the reverse complement.
GAACCTACCCCGGTTCGTATCCCGCCGACGGCTTTTGCTGCGCGGATGCTGCTATCGTCGAAATCGCCGCGAGGACAATTGCTAGAAAAAATCCGTTCTCTTCATCGACGGCCTCCGATCTTTGCGGCGAGGAACGCCACCGGAATGTAGAGTGCAAGATCGCCGACGACAAACCACAACGGAGCCGGGATGAGCGTGGCGGCGTATATCCCACCCAAAAGGAACCAAGCTCCGATAGCGATGGCAAATATCATCTTGGCGGACGGAGCGATCTTGGCGGCAACAAACGCACCGACAAAGGTCCCGAACTGATGAGCTAACAATGTGCCCGCAAAGTTCGCCATCGTGAGCTTATGTGCGTTCGCCTTTACGCTTTCGGCGTCGAATAGGTTCATCCCGTCCGGCAAGCCGAACACAGCATTCGAAAGCATTAGGATGCCGAAATTTACGAGACTGCCCACAACGATCCCGGCAACGACCGCTAAAATTCCTTTAACTATTTTCATAGTTCCTCCACTCCTACCATTCTGACTAACGATTCAGGCTTGCTAAGAGTTCTTTCAGGTTCTCGAAGGTCGCCTCGGTCCCTTCCTTAAAGCCCATTGCGATTACCCGTTCCATGCGTTCGAGCGATTCATTGTATATCGAAACGCTGACCTTTGTGCCGTCGCCATTGTCCGAAAAATTGAGGTCCCAGTCCGAGCCGGGAAGGTCAAGGTTCTCGTTCTCGTCGGCAAATGCGTTGAAGAACTTGAAGTTCGTCTTGGGCGTGATCGAAGTATATTTCTGGACCGCCCAACGCTCCTGGCCCTCGGGGCTTATCATCGCATAGAACCTGCGGCCGCCGACCTCAAAGTTCATGGCCTTCGTTCTTGATATAAAGGGCTTCGGCGCCCACCATTGATCGAGAAGTTCGGCCCGCGTGTACGCATCCCAAACCATATCACGCGGGGCATCGAACTCCGCCGTGATCGTAACGGTCTTGGTGTTCTTGTTAATGTTGAATTCCATATTGATCAGCCTTCTTTCACCACAGAGGACGCCGAGTTCACTGAGACATCCGAATTTACACTGTGTTCGCCGTGGTTAACCGCTTCCGGCTTATTATTTGATGTCGGCCTCGCCAAAGAGGACGCAGAGATCATTGCGGACTGTTAGTTTACTCTCTGTGGGCCCTATGATCTCCGTGGTTAACAGTTCTTGTCCGGTTCGACACTGGCAGCAACCCGCAACGCTATATCGACGGCTTTCACCTAGTTCGACGAGTAGTTCTTCAGCTCGCCGTTGAGCCATTCGAGATTCCGATCCAATCGGCTGATCTCGCTCTTTGCCCCGTCGATCGCCGCTAGCTTTCCATCAGCTTTCAAAATGCGCTCATTTTTAAGAAGATATTCTTTGAATTCTGCGAGAAATGCCGCCGTTTCCCCTTTCATCTCTTGGAAACGCTTCAGCTCAGCGCCATATATGAAACTCTTGTCGCCGTCCAAGCGACGCTGCCGGATTCCGGCGGGCGACTCAAATCTTTCTTGATAGGCTTTTTTGAATGCCGCAAATCGCTCGATGAAGGGAAGTTCGCGGGATAAGATATCTCTCTGCTGCCGAAGTGCCTCGTTGACGGTCTGATCTTTTGTCGCGGCTTTTGCAGCGGACACGGATCCTTTCGATGAAGCGGTCGTTTTCTCAAACTCCTCAGCGGATCTCTTTAGATCCGCCCTTGATACGCCGTTAGCCTCGGCCATTTCCAAAAATTCGTCAATCTCATCGCCCTTCTTTTGCGAAACTCCGGCGATGATCGTTAGAGATTCAAGGGCCCGCTTTGTAACCGCAGATGCCATAACGGCCTTGTTACCGTCGAACGATGCGCCGAGCATAACGACAACATTCCCGATCAAAGCCGTTCGGTAAAAGAGATTTGCATTCCGGCCCGCACTTTTGGCGGTCCATGAGAGTGAGGGGATAGATATCCGAACCTTGCCCGCCCGTCGAAGGTCGGTTACGGACAGCGATCCTGCCGGCCCATCCGTGACCTTGATCTTTTTTCCACTCTCTGCGGCCCGCATCCAATTGAACCACTGGCGATGTGCCTCTAGTATTTCCTGATCTGCCAGTGTTTTCGAAGTGTCTGCGAACTCGGCGGTCTTCGTAAACCGGATCATCATCGATCCGCCGGCGCTGTTGAGAGTAACTCCATCCTCTGCTTTGCGTGTGATCGAAAGCCCTTTTTCTGCGACCGTTAATCGGAACTGAGGAGTCGCCGCAGTGTAATGTATCGTCAGACCGTCGTTTGTAGCAGCGACCGAAAACGGCCGATCCGCCTTCGTCTGCGCCAACATTGCGGCAGGTGCGAACAATACGAGAGTCAACACAAAAATAAGCGGGTGGTTGCGAAGGTTCATACCAATTGAAACTCGTTCAATTATTAACTAGATCTCGTGGAGTGTCGAGCTTTCGCCGTGCCTAGGCTGGTTAGATGCAATTCAGCCGTCGATGGGTTTCTTGTCCGCGAAAAGATCTTTCGCGGTCGAGAGGTCGAGGTCGGATCGATAGCGGGGACAAGTTTCCTAATCCCAATCCTTCTTGAGCAGGAGTTCCTCGATGCGATACGCGTGGAACATCTCGTGGTTCAGAAGATGCCGGAACATTATGAACACCGAATAATGATCGAACGCCTCGTGCACGGCCTCCTTTTGCCATTCGTCGGGTGATAACTGCTTGAGCCTTTCTACAAGCGACGCGCGCTCGCGGACGTAGCGGTCGAGCGAGGCGTCCAGATCGACCTCGAGCATCGCTCCAGCCTCGTCCTCGGGAGAATTCTCAATGGTTTTGATGAGTGGCTCCGGCCCCGACAGGATCAGATCAAGCCGCGCCCGAAACGCGACGTCCGACTGCGACAAGTGGATCGCGTGCTCATACGCCGACCATTTCCCCTCGCTCGGCCGCCGCTTCAATCTATCGGCCGGAACCTCCCGGATCAAAGGAATGATCACACCCGGCGCCGTCTCCAATGCAGAAATCAAAATGGTCGTATCGCTCATTCGTCCTGGCCTAGGTTTCAACCGCCATTTCCACCGTCATGAAGGCAGTTGATTTGTCGCACAGTGAATGCCGCCTCCGCCGCGGTCGACCGCAGTAGCTGTGGGTGAGTTCGCCGCCGTCGGATAGGGCAGTCGATGTCCTAGGAGTCGAAGTGCGGAGCGTGAAATGTCTAACCTGCCATCACGTCAACATAATCACTTCGCGACAATGCAGGCGGAATTGCGGCACCGGACTCAGACAGATCTTCCAGATGTAATTCGATGGCCTCCTGAATGAGTTGTTTGACCTCGGCTTCGGTTTCGCCGACAGCGACGCACCCCGGAAGGTCGGGAACGTACGCTCCACAACTCGTTTCGCCTTTTTCTATGACAACCATGTATCGCATTTCTATTTTAAAGCACCATAAGAACAATATACATGAGAGGCTGGAGTTTCATTTATCCAATACCCTTTGAATCTTCTTTATTAATTTGTCCGCATTCTTGATTTCACATTCCCAAACAACGCACACTTTCCATCCTAGGGCTTTCAGATTTTCAATATGTTTGCGATCCCGAGACACATTTCCCAGAAGTTTCAATTCCCAATATCCGCTGTTACTCTTTGGCATATTTGAACGCTTGCAACCTGTATGCTTATGCCAAAAGCAGCCGTGAACAAAAATTACCGTGTCGTGTTTCTTGAGAACGATATCCGGTTTGCCGGGCAGGCTTTTGACGTTTTTTCGGAATCTATACCCGAGACGGTGCAGAAGTGAGCGGGCCGCGACTTCGGGCCTAGTATTCACGCTTCGAATACGTGACATATTGCTACTTCGTTGTTTTGGAGTAATGTTATCAACCACGACAATCGACTATCAGCTATTCGCCTCTTTGAAATCGTCGAATGAACCTGTTTGAACGACATCAATCTCGTAGTTAAGTTCGCCGATCTTATCAATTACGACACTATCGACGCCAAGCCCGTCCAAATATTTATACTCAACTAGTGTCTTTTCGTCGAGATTCATCAGTCCACGTAACAGCCATTCTCCTAAATCACTGTTTGGGTTGCTCATAAGTGCCTTGCCATTGTCTTGGCAAACTGCTGCACTAACCAGTTGATCATTCGATAGCCTCAAATTGAAGGCCACCTTTCGAGGCGGAAAAAAGCTGGGAAACGTTTTATGAATCCACGAAGGTATTGGAATATAGACTTCGTTCGAGTTGCGAGGTCTTCCATCAGCTCTCCACTGATTCAAACCACTTTTCTCAGGAATATACTTTTCACCGTTCCTAACGGAATACAGCGGTAAATAAATTCTAGGATACTTCACCGCATATTTCGCAGGAACGAACAATGTCTCATCCTTCTTGATGAACTTTTCTACGACGCTTTGGTCATCTTTGGTAAGTAGGTCCTCAAGCAATTCAAAGGGATCATCAAGAATATCAATGTCACTTTCTAATAGTACGTTGTCTCGCTCAAACTTCCGATATAATGTGCTTTTTGAGTTAACAAAGCGATATTCATTAGTACCGTCATTAAACGAGATTGCTGCCTCGGTCGTTTTAGTTATTTGTATTTCCGACAGATTTATGGGGTCGGCATTACATTCATAGACATAAATCTTATTATTACCGCGTGTAACACAATGATAAAAAATATCTTCAATCTGACACCAAGCTTTTGTGGCCGATAATCTGTCATTTCTAAGTTTTGCAATCTCTAATATTTTCTCGCCTTCAACCTTGTTCTTATAGAGGGGATTGTTTTTATTAAACTCGGCAATCTTCTCAAAACTAATCCCGCCTTTATCAAGGAACGTTTTGATGCCAATGCCTTTTTTCTCTTTTTTCGCATCGGCCGATACGTCAGATCTCGATAGGTTTTCAGCCTCAAAGGCCTTACAAAACAAGTTTTCGGCTATACGATAATCAATGTAAGGTTCTGAGTTTGCGGAAAACAGCCGAGTTAGCGAACCAACGATTCCCAACATCTTCAGATAATATTCTTGCTGTTCTAGATTCTGGAGATTGGTAAACATCTATTCCTGCTATATTAGCCTGCGGTCGAAAAATTAGCCGTAATAGTCGGTGAGTTATGGGGCTCCGAAACTTGCTCCACTTCTTCCGGTTTGACATCAAGAACCTGTATAATTTGTTCAGCTATTCTCTCAACAAGCGAAACAGTAACCGAGTTCCCGATTTGATAATACTTCTTCGTGTCAGACAACTCTTTAGGAAATACGTGGGAATCTGGAAACCCTTGGAATCGCGCGCATTCTCTTGGCGTGAGTTTTCGTATGCCGTAAGCATCTCGAACAAGTGGGACATTATGCCCACCAGTACCCATGTTTGCGGTGAGTGTGGGACAAGCATTACTTTTGTTTTCTCTCACATAAGTCCTTCGCCATTGATAAATCGTATTTGGGTTTTTAATTGCTTCGTTCATCTTGGCAAAATACATATGTGAAGGCGGATAATAATATTTATCCTCCTGCCTTTCGTGCTCAAGAATTTCATGAATCGTCTTTGTAAGCGGTGTCCTCTCAGGAAAGGTAAAGTCGAAATAGTCCTTAACTTTCTCTTTATGGAATCCGACGATGAAGATTCGTTCCCTTGTTTGTGGAACATTTGCATAATTTCTTGAATCCAAGACCTGTGTATAGACCTCATAATCCAATTCTTCTTTCAAAACCCTTGTGATTATGTCAAATGTTGTGCCGTGGTCGTGGCTAACTAGTCCTTTGACGTTTTCGAGTAAGAAAGCCTTTGGCTGGTGTACTGCCAGGATACGGGCGACATCATAAAACAACGTTCCGCGTGTATCTTCAAATCCCTTTCTATAACCGGCCACACTAAATGCTTGGCACGGAAATCCCGCAAGCAACAGATCGTGTTGTGGTATATCAATGGCCTTGATCTTGGTTATGTCGCCCCAAGGACGCTCCCCAAAATTTGCAATGTAGGTTAACTGTGAATGTCGATCCCATTCAGAACTAAAGACGCACTTTCCATATGGTTCAAAAGCCAATCTTATACCGCCGATTCCAGCGAAGAGATCAATAAAACTCAGTGACATAAATATATATTTTAATGAAGGTTTTCAGCCATTTTACAAGAAACCCTTGTGTTTATATACAGCGACTTGAAACCATCGCATAACCAGATTCAACGATGACGTTACACTGCGGCGACGCGGTTATAAACCGTATCTCTTTCGACGGCCTCGAATCCGGCGCGGTGGATAAGGTCGATGATCTCGGCCTTTGTCATTTTTACTTCGCCGCCGGATTCGACGGAGTAGCTGTGGGTGAGTTCGCCGCCGTCGGTGATGGTGCCGTCGAGGTCGTTGGCCCCGAAGTGGAGCGCGGTCTGGGCGGTGGCTTTGCCGAGCATTACCCAGTAGGCCTTGATGTGGTCGAAGTTGTCAAGCATCAGGCGTGAAACGGCGATGGTCTTCAGGTTGTCGATGGCGTCGGGGCCGGGAAGCGTCGAGAGTGCTGTGCCGGGCGGATAAAAAGCGAGCGGGATGAAGCATTGGAATCCGCCTGTTTTGTCCTGCTGCTCGCGGAGACGGACGAGGTGATCGATGCGGTCCTCGATGGACTCGATGTGGCCGTAGAGCATCGTGGCGTTGGTCTTGAGGCCCGCTTTATGCACCTTTCCGGCGAGTTCCAGCCAGCGGTCGCCGTCGCATTTGTGGTCGCAGATGCGCGAACGCGTCGGTTCGGCAAAGATCTCTGCACCGCCGCCGGGGCACGAATCCATCCCCGCGGAGTGGAGCTTCTCGATCACTTCCTCGTCGCTCATCTTGTAGAATCTCGCGAAGAAATCAAGCTCGACCATCGTGAGCGCCTTTAAGTGCAGCTTTGGAAATTCGCGTTTTAGAGACGAGAAAAGATCGGTGTAATACTCGAAAGGAAGTTTCGAGTTCAGCCCGCCGACAATGTGCAGTTCGGTCGCACCTTCGGCGACTGCGTCGCGGGCTATTTGCACGCCTTCTTCGACCGAATGCGTATAGGAGCCTTCCTGACGCGCACGCTTATAAAAGCCGCAGAATTTGCAATCCGCGACGCAGATATTCGTGTGGTTGAAGTGCCGGTTGACGTTGTAATACGTCGTCAGGCCGTGCTTTCGCCGGCGTACGGTGTCGGCCAATTTTCCGAGCGCGTTCAGATCGGTCGTCGCGTAAAGTGCGAGCCCGTCGTCAAACGACAACCGCTCGCCATCCTCGACCTTGAACGCAATATCCTGTAATTTCGGGTCAAATGAAAACTGCATATTTAGCGTTAAGTTTACCAAAATTGAATTTGCCTGCGAAACAAGCGAACATACACGAGAGTTATCTGTAATTCGTGGCGATCTTAGCGGGCAAGTCATTGTTATGAAATTCGGCAAGGTTGATGATCCGGAGAGTGTTGACCTCACAATATCGCGAGATCATCCTGACACGAAACGGGTTTTGGCGAAGAGCAATGCAAAGGAGCTGCGCATATATGTCGGGTGCGCCAAGTGGAACAAGACCGATCTCAAGGGTTTTTATCCGAAAGGGACGAAGGACGAGCTACGGTATTATTCGACACAGTTCAACTGCGTAGAGCTGAACGCAACCTTCTACCGAATGTTCAAGCCGGAGGTCTTTCAAAATTGGTACGCGAGCGTGCCGAAAGGCTTCAAGTTCTGTCCAAAATTGTCGCAGTCGATCTCGCATTATCGGCGGCTGAAGGAGGTCGAAGAGCTTGTTGATATCAGCGTGGCTAATATGTCGCTGCTCCGCGAAAAGCTCGGCATGCCGTTCCTGCAGATGCACAATAACTTCAAGCCAAAGGATGCGGAACGTGTCGCGGCGTTCATCGAATATTGGCGGCAGTACAAGATGCCGCTCGCGGTCGAGTTCCGCCATACGGATTGGTTCAACGACCGCGACACTTCTGCCCGGCTTTACAAGCTGCTCGAAAAGTATAAGATAACGAACGTACTTGTCGATACCGCCGGGCGGCGTGACCTTATGCATATGCGGCTGACAACCCCGACGGCTTTTGTCCGCTGGGTCGGTGCAAATTCTGCTGATATCGACCGGCGGCGTCTCGATGAGTGGGTGCGGCGTATCGCTAAGTGGAAAAAGGTTGGCCTGAAGAACCTTTATTTTTTTGTCCATCAGAATGTTGAGCGCGAATCACCCCTGCTTGCCGCATACTTCATAGATCGCCTGAACAAAAAGCTTCATACCGAGCTGCGTATTCCGCAAACCCTGAATTCTCGAGGTGAGCCGGAAACGATATGCTGACAGAATAGTTCAGTGCCGAGCGGCCAAAAGTTATTAATTTGGTTAATCAATAGGCAAATCGCTTTTGATGTTCGCGGTGATACAGGTGTCTGTGGCAGAGTATTATCCTGAAGCTGTAATGAAACATATTGAACATATCACCGATCTTGCACTTGGCGGACAGATCGATGCTGCGTCGCCAAAGGCACGCGAAATTTACGACGGGCCCGGCCGCAAGCTTATCGAGATCACGCTTTCTGACGGCGGAGTTCTCGCAAAACATATATCGCACGATCCGATCACGGTACTTTGCGTGTCCGGGAACGGAACATTCAGGGCCGGACCCGGGCTTGAGGAATCGATCGTGATGACGCCCGGAGTTCTTATCACGCTTGCGGCGGAGGTCGAACACGAAGTGACCGCCGAGCCTGATATCAAGCTTCTGGTAACGAAGTTCAGACCGTACTGATGCTTTAATTGAGGAATAACAATGAAAAGACTTTGGTTTCTGTTAATTGCAGTTTGTGTGTTCTCCTTCGCAGTCTTGGGGCTTATCGGCGCCGAGATCTTTCGGCAGGCGCCGCCTATCCCTACGAAGGTGGTTACCTCCGACGGAGCCGTTATGATCCCGAACGAAGACATAATGAACGGTCAAAATGTCTGGCAGGCGATGGGCGGTATGCAGGTCGGCTCTATCTGGGGGCACGGAAGCTACGTTGCGCCTGATTGGACGGCGGATTATCTGCATCGCGAGGCCGTGTTCCTGCTCGATGAGTGGGCAAAGGAGAAGAACGGCGTCGAATTCTCGCAGCTTGGCCGCGAAGATCAAGCAGTGCTTAGGCAGCGGCTTGAGGATACGGTAAGGGCAAATAATTACGATCCGGCGACGGGCGTTCTGACGGTTGAACCACTTCGTGCCCGGGCATTCCAGCTTAACCTCGAACACTATACAGATGTTTTTGCCAACGGCAATACCGATTATGCGATCCAACGCGGAGCACAATCCGATCCTGTAAAACTACGGCAGTTGAACTCATTCTTCTTTTGGACGGCTTGGGCATCCGCAGCCAATAGGCCCGGCGATACGATCTCGTACACGAGCAACTTTCCGTCCGAGCCGCTTGTGGGCAACGTGCCGACGAGTTCGGCAGTTGTTTGGACGGGCGTCAGCGTCATCGTCCTGATCGCCGGCATTGGTGCGATGGTTTGGTTCTACGCCGGATGGCGAAAGTCGTCCGATGCGACGGATGCACCCATGGCCGACCCGTTGATCGGGCAGATGCTGACGCCGTCACAAAAGGCGACCGTGAAATACTTCCTGGTCGTAAGCCTTCTGTTTCTGCTGCAGATAGCAATGGGAATTGTCACAGCCCATTACGGCGTCGAGGGCGGCGGGCTTTACGGCATCCCGTTGGCGGAGTATTTGCCGTATGTCATAACGAGGACTTGGCATACCCAGCTCGGCATTTTCTGGATCGCAACGGCGTGGCTCGCTGCGGGCCTCTTTATCGCACCGTACATCTGCGGGCGCGAGCCAAAAGGCCAAAAGCTCGGTGTCGATCTGCTTTTCGGTGCGTTGCTGATCGTTGTACTGGGGTCGATGGCGGGCGAATGGCTGAGTGTTATGCATAAGCTCGACGGCGACCTGTGGTTCTGGTTCGGTCATCAGGGCTACGAATATGTCGATCTCGGCCGTGTGTGGCAGGCTGCCCTCTTCATTGGACTGCTGCTGTGGCTGTTCCTTGTGGGCAGAAGTGCCGTCGCGGCCCTTCGTTCAAAAGAGAATAACAAGTCGCTCGTGCTGCTCTATCTTGCAACGACCGCCGGTATTGCCCTCTTCTATTCACCCGGTCTTTTCTGGGGTGCCCGTTCGCACCTTACCGTGGTTGAGTATTGGCGTTGGTGGGTCGTGCATCTTTGGGTCGAAGGTTTCTTTGAGGTATTTGCGACCGTCGTTATCGCATTCCTCTTTGCACGTCTGGGCGTGATCAAAGCTGAGATCGCCGCATATACATCGCTGCTTTCAGGTGCGATATATTTGAGCGGCGGCATTATCGGAACACTTCATCATCTATATTTTGCGGGTACGCCGACAGTCGCACTTGCATTTGGTTCGGTGTTCAGTGCACTTGAGATCGTGCCGCTCGTTTTTGTCGGTTACGAGGCGATCGATAACGTATGGCACTCACAGGCGCGCGAGTGGCTGGCGCAATATAAATGGATCGTTTACTTCTTTGTCGCGGTTGCGTTCTGGAACCTTGTCGGTGCCGGTGTGTTCGGTTTTATGATCAATCCGCCGATCGCACTCTATTATATGCAGGGCTTGAACACGACAGCGGTACACGCGCACGGTGCTTTGTATGGCGTTTACGGTACGTTGGGCCTGGCGTTGACGCTCTTTTGTTTGCGGGCAATGGATCCGGAACGCAAATGGAATGAACGGCTGCTGTCGTTTGCATTCTGGTCGATAAATATCGGAATGCTGCTTGAGATACTGCTGAGCCTGCTGCCGATCGGACTGATGCAGACATATCAGTCGGTCGCGCAGGGTTATTGGGCGGCACGCAGCCCGGAATTCATGCAGACAAGCGTTATGGACATACTCCGATGGATGCGAATGGTCGGCGATACGATCTTTGCCGTTGGGGCGGTCGCATTCATTTGGTTCACGCTCAAACTTATCTTTGCACGGCCGACGCGGGTCGCTGCAGCATAAAGTTCGGCGGTTCGATGGTAAGCGGCGGCAGGTGTTCAACGATCCTGCCGCCGCATTCCTGCGTCTGCGGATGACCTTTTGCGGGTCAATGGTTATCATTGAAACAGACACGTTGTGCGGGCTGCACGGGCAAACGCGAGCAGTTCGTTAGGGTGTTTTTGTTTATCGATCAATGAAACAGGATATTTTGAACAGGGAAGATATCGATCTGCTCATGCGGGAGTTCTACTCGCGCGCCATGAGCGACGAAATGATCGGTTATCTGTTCACAGAGGTTGCAATGCTCGATCTTGAGCATCACCTTCCGGTGATCGGAGATTTCTGGGAGACGCTTCTTTTCGGGACAAGGGCGTATCAGAAATACGGCCGAAGCCCTCTTTACGTCCATAAACTGCTGGATGATAAAGAGCCGCTGACGGCAGAGCATTTCAAGCGGTGGGTCGCCATTTTTGATGAGTGTGTTGATAAGTACTTCGACGGCGAAAATGCCGGATCTATAAAGAGACGAGCACGGGCGATCGCTGCGCGGATGTCGTATTTCCTAAATCCTGACGACGAATTGAGGCTCGAAATGGCAGCCTCGATGGCATTTTAGCCAATGAACCGCCGCTGCTTACTCAGTGCGTCAGGAATACCGCTCCGCCAAATGTTACGAGCAAGATCACGCTGACAAAAGCATTCGTTGTAAAGAATGCCGCGTTCATACGCGAAAGATCGTTCGGCTTAACGAGCGAATGCTGATACGCAAACAGGATAGCGATCCCGACAACGCCGATCAGCGACACCCACGACATTCCGGTTATCAGCCACAGCAAGCAAAGCACGATGAACGCCTGGAAGTGAAACATACGGGCGATCCAAAGGGCGTGGCGAATGCCGAACCTCGCCGGGATCGAACGAAGGCCTGCTTTGCGGTCATAGTCATGATCTTGGCACGCATAAAGTACGTCAAATCCGGCGGCCCATATCATTACGAATACCGAAAGTAAGATCGGCACGGCATCGTCGAGTGTGCCGCGTACGGCGATCCATGCGGCTGAGGGTGAGATCGCGAGTGCCGCTCCGAGCAGAAGATGTGCGAGTTCGGTAAAGCGCTTTGCATAGGAGTAGCCGAGGATGAAAAGCAATGCTACCGGCGAGAGCATGAACGTCAGCCGATTCAGCATAAATGCAGAGGTCAAAAAGAGAAGCAGGGCAGCAGCGAAGAATGTCCACGCAAATCCGACCGTGAGCTTGCCTGATGGCAGTTCGCGCGATGCGGTACGCGGATTTTTCGCGTCGATAGTACGGTCAATTATGCGATTAAAGGTCATCGCCGCCGAACGTGCTCCGACCATCGCGGCAGTTATCCATGCGAACTGCCAAAACGTAGGCAGGCCTTCTGCGGCGAGTACCATGCCGAGGAATGCAAAAGGAAGTGCGAACAGCGTGTGCTCGAATTTGATCATTTCGAGCGTTGTTCGACATTTAGCGATAAACGAAGGCATCACAAAATATAACGGCCGCAAAGACACGCCGGTCTTTGCGGCCGATCAAAGGTCTAAGTCAGCAAGCTAACGGACGTACGCATTCGGCAGCGGCTTATCACCCGAGGTGCCGAAGGCCTGAATGAGCGTTCCGCCGGTTGACCTGTTGACGTACCACGTTGAGTTCGACGGCCTGAATACAGCTCCATCCGTTTTACCGTCGCCGTCGTAATCACCCGGAACCGGCAGGTCGCCATTCGCGCCGAAAGGGAACGCATAATAGCTGAGATCCTCGCTTCGCAGCACATACCAAGTGCCGTTTGACGGACGCCATACCGCAAAGTCAGCTTTGCCGTCGCCCGAATAGTCGCCGGGCACCGCCTTGTCCGTCGAAATGCCGAACTGGGCCGCGAAGACGGTCGCGTTGGTGCTGCGGCGAACCCACCACTCGGCTCCGTTCGTGCCGTTCGGCCTGAATATCGCGATATCGGACTTGCCGTCACCGTCAAAATCACCGACAAGCGGCTTATCCGTTGAAACGCCGAAATTCACAATATCCGTTCCGCCGCTCGAACGGTTGATATACCAAGTTCCTGTCGAAGGACGGAAAACAGCCGTGTCGGCTTTATTATCGCCGTCAAAGTCACCGGGAGCGGGAATGTCGCCCGAGGCGCCGAAAGGCGCCGCATAGTACGAGAAATTCTCGCTTCGAAGCACGTACCAAGTGCCGTTCGACGGACGCCATACGGCGATGTCGGTTTTGCCGTCGCCTGTGTGATCAGCCGGTACGATCACGTCCGAAGAACTGCCGAATGTTGCCGCACCGGTAGTCGAGTTCGTGGAACGCTGCCACCACCATTCACTTACGGACGGCCTGAAGATCGCCAGGTCGGTGCGCGAATCGCCGTCAAAGTCGAACGGGGCTTTCTTGCTGAGTGCGTTCAGAGCGGCATATACATTGATACGCGGTTTTGTGATGCCGTTCCTCGTATCCAGGATCGGCTGCCCTGTGGCTGTCAGGGCATTCAGGATCAGATCGACCGAGGCAGACGGCTTCTTCTGTCGAAGGACGGCAAATGCCGCCGCAACGTGAGGAGCCGCCATCGATGTGCCGGAATAATTCTGATAGGTTGTGGTCGAACCGTTTGTCGTGGCAACCGACGACAATATCCATCGGCCCGGTGCAAGCAGATTCAAAAAGGAGGCACTGTTCGAAAAGCTTGAGACCACGTCAAGTCCGACGCCCGAGCTTCCGTCATCGGTCGAACCAACGCTTACCGCCGAGGATATGCATCCGGGAGCTCCCATCGAATTCGTGTAACCGCTGTTGCCGGAAGAAATAGCTGAGGCGATCTTGACCGATCGAAGGTTGTCGATGGCGGCTTTTCGTGCCGCTTCAGTGCTGTCACAATTTGAAAAATACTGTCCGCCGCCAAGACTCATATTCACCGAGGCGATATTGTATGTGCCGCTCAAGGCAAGAACGCGTTCAAGGCCCTTGATCTGATCGGAGTTATAAGAACGGGCGCAAGGTGCGGTCGCAGTGCCGCAATCTGTTTGCGAGGTGAACTTTGAGAATACTTGGATCGCGATAATATTTGCGCCTTTAGCGATACCGTTAAAACTTGATCCGACACCCGCGATTATCCCTGCGACATGAGTTCCGTGCGGGCAGCCGCTGACAGCCGCATCGCAGTTAACGCCTGAACCGACGGCGGTCGAATCAGTAACGCCGCCGGGGCAGACGCTTATTGCGGCGCTGTTATTTGTTGAATAACACGCTTCGGAAATGACCTTGCCGGTAAGGAAGTTGTGTGTTTTCATAACACCGGTATCCAGCACGGCCACCGCATAACCGCTGCCTGTGAAGCCTGCGGCCCACGCGGCGGGAGCTGAGACGATCGGGCCGCTTTCGGCCAATGTTGCGTCTTCGATCTTGTCCTCTTCGATGCTTGCTATGCTGTCATCCGACGCAAGATCGCGGAGGCTGTCCCCGTCGAGATACGCCGTGAAGAACGGAATATAATCAAATAGATAAAGGTTCTTATCCGAGCGAAGAGACGTATTCTTGTTCAGGAAGGCATTTTGTACACGCCTGACCGCCAGATGTTCCTGTTCGAGCCTCGCACCTTTGAGTTCACCGGGCGGCAGCGGATCCATTTTTAGTCCGATGATCACGCGTACGCTACCGGCCGCGGCCTTTTCTATAAGCCGCTCGAAGGCCGCCTTTTTCTGCATTTCGGCAGTAACCGGTGCCAGTTGAGCGAAGGCCGCCAAAGTTAAACCTGCGATCGCGAGCGTTGCTGCAAATAATCGTTGAACTCCTAAGCGTTTCATTTGGAATGCCTCCGTTGAAATAAATTAACCGACCACAAATAGTACTTTTTGCAAGCTGACATTATGACAAACAAATGCCGAAGTGTAAATATTCTTTTTTTTGGCCTGCAGATGGTATTTCCGGACATAAAGCCGTCATCGCCTGCCGGAACGCGCTGTAACCAGCCTTGTCGCGTGCCGCCGAACGGCTTCGGGGACGTTGCGGTCTTTTGTAAGGCCCATCAGGTCGCGGAGCTGCAGTTTATTCATTATCGTCATCGTATTGGCGAGCGGCGTACGCGGGTTCTTTACCAGATTAAGACCGATCGTGTAGCTGCGTGACCATTGTCGGTTCATCGCGATCTGGCGAAGGATATCCTCTGAGATCGAACGCATCGTGGCGATCATTTCGATCTCCTGCTCGGTGATCTTAGGATTGTTCACCACTGCCGATGAAACCAGCTTGTTCGGGTCGCGTATAAGAATATTGCGTGCCTCACGGTCGCCTTTCATACCAAGTTTGACGCGGTCCTTAACACCCATCTTCATGACCCTGTTGATCATCGAGATGCGTTCACTCGAGACCTCGTCATCTTCGGCTGCGATCTCGCCAAGTATCTTTTCAAGCGTCGCCTGTCGCTGATCCTCGGTCTCTTCGTAGATCTCTTCGATGAACTCAAGCCCGAGCCATGAATCGTCGGTTTCGCGGTCAAGCACCTCGATATGGCCCGCGAGGAATATCGCGTCATCCAGCGAGAGGCCAGACGCCTCCATGTGTTCGGCGAATTCCGATCGCTCGATGAATTCCGCCGCCGCTTCTTTTCCTTGAGCACGAAGCTCCTCGGCGATCTGCTGTGCTCCGCGTTCCTTCTCAAAGAACTCGCTCCGTATCTCGCTCGCACGGCGGTCGGCCTCGGCGGTTCGGTGCGGGTTCGACAGAAGCGCCTCGATGACGTCCGGATTCCGAATGAGCAGCTGCTGATTGAGTGCGAGAAATTCGAGCAGCGGACCGTCCTGTGCCGTGCGTGCGAATTTTACGATCGTCTCGACAGGCGTGTTGGCGTTCGCGAGTACGGCCTCGACCAAGGCCGTTGGCTGGCCAAGCGTGTCTGCGTAATAGTTCAAAACTGAAGGCGAGATCGTGGAGGAGGCAAGCTCAGCGGTCAGCGACGCAACATCCTGTTGGCCGAGGGTCGAGATGGCGTTTATGCGGAGTTCTTCATCCGGACTTGCGGCAAGATGTACAAGGATCTCGAGCAGATCTTGCTGCGGCAGCGGCAGTATGCCTTTCGAAGCAGCGACCATTGCGGGGCGAGGTGCTCCGCCGCCTAGAACTGCACGAACAACGGGATTACTTGAACCGCTCTCAGGGGTCATAATTGATCAGCGTCGATCTTTCTAATCAAAAAGTTCTCGTGTGTTCGGCGCCGAAGTTGTCGCCGTTCGGCGTCGTATGTTCAGTTGTTGTGAGGCGCGTTAGGTATCTCACGTGAATTAGCGTTATTTTATATTGATGCAGGGTCCCAAATCAACGCCTTGCAAATGCTCGGTTTGGACAGATATTGACCGCGAACATTAATTCTAATAGTATTACGCAGGGTGCTACGCCCATAATTTAGACCCTAAATTTCCCATTTCGGAACGATCATTTATGATAAAGGAAGCTCTGCTCTCAAGCATCAACAGTAAAGATGCGCGTGTCGGCGTTATTGGTCTCGGCTATGTGGGTTTACCGCTTATTGTCGAATTCGCTTTGAAAGGATTCGATTCTGTCGGCTTCGAGGTCGATGAGGCAAAGGCCGCCGCTATCAATGAAGGACGCTCGTACATTGTTGACGTCAGCTCGGAAACGGTCGCGCGGTGCATCAGCTCGGGCAAGCTAAAGGCAACGACCGATTTCAGCCTGTTGGCCGAGTGTGACGCGATCATTATCTGCGTCCCAACGCCGCTGCGAAAGACGAAAGACCCTGATATGTCGTTCATTTTGACGGCGGGCGGCGAAGTGCAGAAATATATGCGCACCGGCCAGCTGGTCATCCTTGAATCCACGACGTATCCCGGTACGACCGATGAGGTCCTGTTGCCGATGTTCGAGGAGAAGGGCTTCAAGGTCGACAAAGATTTTCTTCTTGCGTTCTCTCCCGAACGTGTCGATCCCGGCAATCCGCAATTCCAGACGCACAACATTCCCAAGGTCGTCGGCGGTGTCAGCCAAGATTCCACGGAAGCCGCCGCGTTCCTTTATCGTCAGATCGTCGAGAACGTGCATGCTGTCTCGTCGGCTCGAGTGGCTGAGGCGGCAAAACTTTGGGAGAACACCTTCCGGGCGATAAATATCGGGATGGCCAACGAGATGGCAAAGCTCTGCAACGCGCTCGGGATCGATACATGGGAGGTTGTGCGTGCGGCGGCGACAAAGCCCTTCGGTTTTATGCCGTTCTTTCCGGGACCGGGGATCGGCGGGCACTGCATCCCGCTCGATCCGCACTACCTTTCGTGGAAGGCACGCCAGCATGGGTTTGATTCACAGTTCATTTCACTTGCCGAGCAGATAAATTCGACAATGCCGAATTACGTTGTCGAGCTAGTTTCGACCGCACTTAATGAAAGTAAAAAGGCTGTCAACGGCTCAAAGATATTGATCCTCGGCGTCGCGTATAAGAAGGATATTGACGATATGCGCGAGTCGCCTGCGTTATCGATCATTGATCTGCTTCGCTCTGACGGCGCCGATGTTGTGTATCACGATCCGTTCGTGCCGGAGGTTACGTTCGATCACGCCTACACGATCGGTGACGGCGAACCGCTTCATAACCGGGAACTTTCTGACGAGCTCCTCTCTGAAGCGGATTGCGTGATAATTTGCACCGAGCATTCAACGGTTGATTACGGCCGTGTCTGCGATCTGGCTTCGCTTGTGGTCGATACACGAAATGCCCTGACGAGCGACGTGCGCGGTTCCTGTAAGGCGAGGGTCGTTCGTTTGTGAATTATCCGCGGTGCAGGCGGCGGGAACTGTTCTATAATGGTGAAGTTTTTACGCGGCGGGCAGCGGCTCAAAATTAGCGGTCGATCTTGGCGGCGAGAGCGTCATCTGCCGCGGATGCACGAATAGGAAACACAAAGCTACAAAAAAATTGATCAAAGTTCTACTCATCGCCGGTGCGCGGCCGAATTTTATGAAGATCGCCCCGATCTACGCCGAAATGAAGCGGCGCGGCGGTGAGTTTGACGTAAAGATCGTACACACGGG
This sequence comes from Chloracidobacterium sp., assembly GCA_015075585.1. Classification (NCBI taxonomy): domain Bacteria; kingdom Pseudomonadati; phylum Acidobacteriota; class Blastocatellia; order Chloracidobacteriales; family Chloracidobacteriaceae; genus Chloracidobacterium; species Chloracidobacterium sp. The sequence continues at coordinate 294,187 of JABTUB010000002.1, read as the reverse complement.
CCAACATTACGACGCAGCGATGTCGGATTCGTTCTTTACCGACCTCGGGATGCCGCGGCCTGATGTTTATCTCGGTGTCGGCTCCGGTTCGCATGCGGTTCAGACCGCAAAGATAATGACCGAGTTCGAGCCGGTAGTGGCCGAGGAAAAGCCTTCTTGGGTTGTCGTCGTCGGTGATGTGAACTCGACGATCGCTTGCGCACTGGTCTCTGCAAAGCTCGGCATAAAGGTCGCTCATGTCGAGGCCGGCTTGCGTTCACGCGACCGCACAATGCCAGAGGAGATCAACCGGATTTTGACTGATTCGATCTCTGACCTGCTGCTCACGACCTCACAGGATGCCGATGAGAATCTTAAGAATGAAGGCATTCCCGCTGAAAAGATCCGCTTCGTGGGCAACGTGATGATCGACTCGCTGCTTGCTCATCTCAAGTTGTCGGAACGCTCAACAATACGTGCGGATCTCGGCGTCGAAGGACGGGAATACGGCGTTATAACGCTTCATCGCCCGTCAAATGTTGATTCTGCCGAGACTTTTCTTCCGCTAATTGATGCACTGACAGACGTTGCGAATGACCTGCCGCTCATTTTTCCGGCTCATCCGCGAACCAGAGCGAGGATCGACGAGTTCGGTGTCGGTGCAAGCATCGAACGTTCAGGGATCAAGCTTATCGAGCCGCTCGGTTATCTCGATTTTATGCGTCTTTACAGCGGAGCACGGCTTGTGCTGACCGATTCCGGCGGTTTGCAGGAGGAAACGACCGCACTCGGTATAGCGTGCCTTACGCTGCGTGAGAATACCGAGCGTCCTGTAACCATCGAGCTTGGTACGAACGTCCTTGTCGGCACGGATCCTGATAAGATCCGTTCCGCGGCGGCGGAATCATTGGCGGCCTCGGGCCGCAAGGCGAGTATCCCGCCGCTGTGGGACGGCCATGCTGCCGCACGGATCTGCGATGAACTGCTCCGCGCATAGCTCTTATTTCGGTACTATTATCTGGCTGATGAATTCGGCGATCTTCTCGGCAGGCTCATCGCTAAGGGCCATTCGCTTTGCCCCGATAACTGCGTCGGCTACGGCTTCTGCCCTGGCACGATACCGATTGTCGTGCAGGACAAGGCCGTCGATAACGCGCCGCTCGAGATGCTCGCGTGCCGGATCATCGCCGTCATCCGCCAAATCCTTGAATTCGACGGGGATCGTGTGATTCTTTATTCGAACGTGGAGCGCGTTGGTCATAGCTTTTATGTCGTCGCGCAGCCTTGACATATCGATCGTTGAATTAGGAAACCCGAGGCGCCCGCGCAGTGATATTTCAATGATCGGCTGCGGTTTGCCCGGGACCGCACTCAGCGCGTCGCGTCTTACCAGCTCAAGGACGCCGTCGGCCACATCCGCACCCGTCTCGCACGCATCGACCGCAAAGATAAGCTGCTGGAACGGTCTGTGAACATAATCCGATACGTGATGAGCCGTCACGTGGTTATCTGCATCTACATCGACAATGAATGCACCTCGCGTTTCGCGGTGCTCGGAGATGTTCGTTATCTCGATCGAGCCGGGATTGAATGCCCAATTGTCGATCTCGTAGTGCTTGTGCGTGTGGCCCAGCGCGACGTATTCGACGGCGGTTTTCAGTTGGTTAAGGGCATCCGCCGAAAGGGCCGGAATAGGATGTACTTGATGGCCCTCTACATCAGTATGCAGAAGCAAAATGTGGAATGCCCCTTCGCGTCGCGTTTGCTTGATCGCACGCGTGAGCATCGGAATGGCGACGTTGCCCATCGTTCCGTACCAATCCGAGCCGAATATCCTTGCCCGCCCGACGTCAATATAGCCGCCTTGCCTTAGCTGTTCGTCCCACGGCTCATAGATCATTTCATCGCCTGTGCTTTTCGGTTCGAGCAGCTTCAGCAGTCCCCATTTTGAAAGCGAGCGAAGCCAACTGAACTTGCTGTCGAGGTATTTCTGATCGTGGTTGCCCTCGACCGCTATTACCGGAATTCCGGCATCGCGGAGCATCGTGAGTCCTTCGACGGCATGATCCATGGCTTCGGGCGGAACCGAACGCTTGTGAAAGAAATCGCCTGCGATGACGACGAGATCGACCTTTTCCTCGATGCCGTATCGCTTGAGGACATCGACCCACGCATCGAAGAAATCGCGCGGGCTTTCAGCCAGCTGATACCGCGTGCAGCCTAGATGCACATCAGCGATATGGAGGAACTTCATAGGTGCATCTTAACACAGCCGGACAATGGCCTGCTCCGATCTTATTCAACTCGCTCGCGGCCGAATTCCCGAAGCAGCGGCTGAAGTTCACGAACGATCAATTCGTGAGAGCGTCCGTTCGTGGCAAGAATGCCGTTGTGATTTTGAACGTCTTTACGATCGTAGCGGATACGTTCGCCAAATAGGTCGGTTAGTCGGCCGCCTGCCTCGGTCAGAATGATCTGCGGGGCACATGTATCCCAGAATTTAGTACGACGCCCCGGATTGATGTAGATGTCGCATTTTGCCGATGCGATCAGCCCGGTCTTTAGGCCGACCGAGCCTCGCCTAACGATCGTCGCGATGCCGAAATGATCGACGATACGGTCAAGGCGTTTGCCGTAATGATGCCGCGAGGCAACCATCGCCATCCGAGACCGTTCGGCTTCGGGCGAGGTCATCATGACCGCGGGCGACGATCCTTTTACGGAACGGAACGCTCCGCACCCTTTCACTGCCCACTGTACCTCGTTGTAAAAGGGAATTGCGACAACGCCCAGTACCGGCTCGCCGCCGATCGCAAGCCCAATTTGGACAGCAAAATCACCGTCTTTTGCCACAAAACCGGCCGTGCCGTCGATCGGATCGATCATCCAGCAGCGGCTCTTTTTCAGGCGTGCGGTGGTCTCATCGGTCTCTTCCTCGGAAAGTACGGCGTCATCGGGGAAAACGGATGCAATGCCGTTGACGACGATGCGGCTTGCCTCGCGGTCAGCATCGGTAACGGGTTCGTAGTGGTCGTCAATTCCGAGTTTTTCTTCGGCAACAATATCTTTTGCGTAATATTCGAGAATGGCTTCTGAGGCTTGTTTTGCGAGGCTTAAGGCCAGATCGAGTTCGTTTTCGAGCATCTGTCTGACCGATTATACGTCATGGGCCGGCGATCGGAAAATCACGACCTATTGACTCGTTCCGTAACGCCGCATCGCGGACAGATCAGCGTTTCACGCTCCGGGTCAAGCCATTTGGCGAGGCCAACGGATGAAAGCTTAAAGATCTTTGTCTCCATTTCGCCTTCGCGGTAAAAGCGGGAATGGGCCGTAGGATCGTCCTCTGCGGCAAGCTCACGCGCACAATGACGGCACGTCCAGCCCGTGCCGTCATTGTAGAAATCAGCCAATTCGATCATTATTCTTCAGCTCGGCGTGCCGGCTGTTTCGAGCTGCCGGCGGAGAGCTTAACCGGAACCGTCACGCGTTGGCCGCCGCGAAAGACCTCGACATTTACCGTATCGCCGATCTGTTTTTTATCGAGATATCGGTACAGGTCGTCCACGGAATTCATCGCCTCGCCGTCAACTGACACGATGATATCGCCCCAAGCGACGCCGCCGTCAGCCGACTGGGTAAGGCCGCGAAGCCCGGCCGTCGAGCCGTCAACACGCTGAACTATGAGGCCCGATTCGATAGGCACACGATATCCTCGCCCCGAGACCTCAGCAACGCTAATAAGCGAAGCCCCTAACTTTGGCCGGCGAACCTCACCATATTGCAGCAGCTGCGGAATAACCCGCTTTGCGGTGCCGATCGGGATGGCGAAGCCGACGCCCACCGAACCGCCTGCCGGCGAGAGTATCTGCGAGTTGATCCCGATCATCCGTCCGAATTTATCGAGCAGCGGGCCGCCCGAATTACCGGGATTGATCGACGCATCTGTTTGTATCGCAGCGTCTATGGGGCGTCCGTTACGCGCGCGGATCGGACGCTGAAGGCCCGAAATAACACCTGTGGTCAATGTTCGGTCAAGTCCGAAAGGGTTTCCGATGGCAAGTACCTTTTGGCCGACAGCGAGCGTGTCCGATTCGCCGAACGGTACGACCGTTAAGTTCGGCGGAGGATTATCGATACGGATAACAGCGAGGTCAGTATCGGGATCGCCGCCGATCACTCTGGCGGGGTAGGTCTTATCGCCGCCAAAGCTGACACTGAGCTTCTGTGCGCCTTCGATAACGTGATAATTGGTCAGGATATCGCCGTTCTGATCGATGACCGAACCCGAGCCGTTACCTTTGCCTTCCTGAACATCGCCCCAGAAATCCTGGCTGTAAGTGGTTGTATTGATAAATGCGACTCCCGGAGCGATAGCGCGATAGACCTCAATATTATTTTGCTCGTCGGTAACCTTTGAAGGGTCAGAAATGGTTGGCGGCGGAGTTGACTCCGCAAGCGTGGCATCGGCCCCGTGTTTGTCGAGGACGGCGCGGCCGTAATTATAAATAAGAGCTGTCGCCCCGACGGTGATCAACGCCGACGACAGCGCAAGCAGTATCAACTGCTTGCCTGACAATTGGTAAACTGATCTTTTCGACATAAATGCACTTCCTCACAGCTATGAGCAATAGCAGAGACTTTGATGCACGCCTGCGAGCGCGCGGTTGTGCTTTAGGATACGATGCCGAGATGTTTCGAGTTTCGGATATCTTGACCCGCACTCAGGCGAAAATTGAGACGACATCGGCATGAAATCTGCCCATGTTCTCGATAAATGCGTTGGAGACATAACCGAATGCCGCAAGTCCGGTGAATGCGTGAACTGCCATGAGGCCGATATAGACGGCAAGAGCCACTGCAAGGCAGTAGCGTGCCAGCGGACGGTTGCCCCAGCGCATCAATACGATGGCAGCAACGGCGCCGATCGCGATCTTAACGGCCAGGAACGGAGCGTTGCCGATATCAAGCAGTGCGGCCATCAGCTGATTGCTTTCGGTCGCCACGCCGCTTCTTACCCAAACGATTGTCAGCAAAGCGTCGAGGAGATTTAATCCAAACAAGAGAATGGTCGGCATGGTCAACGGCATTGTCTTCTTCACCCCGTGCAAAATATTGTTAAACCTCAGCTCTAAACTGACTGACCCCCGGCATATGGCCGAGGGTCATCGAGTCTTTAGGTTGTGAACTATCTCTAACGCTTTGAGTACAGTTCTAATGCACCGATATTTCAGAAAAATGCAGAACTTTTTATTTTGGACGGAGAAAGTGGTAGATTTTTCTTACATCGGCGGTTGAAAGGCAACCGTTGCGGTCAGTTAACATTCTAAACGTGGCGGAGATGCGAGCCGCCATTGAGGTCGATCGAGATAAGAGGTTGATAATGAAGATATTCAATAAAATTCACATCGTTGCGGCGTTGGCCGCACTGGTTCTGACGGTTGGTTCCGGCAGCGTGTCGGCGCAAAAGCGAAGGCCGGTTCTAAAGAAAAAAGTTGTTACCAAAAAGAAGGTCATAACCCCAAAGGCGACGATCCCGCTTTATACGGTCGAGGCCGGCACGATCATACGTTCACGGCTGAATCAAACACTTACGTCCAAGACAGCGACCGTGGGCACAAAATTCACGGCAACGGTAACTGAGCCTGTTTATTCCTCGACGGGTGTCGTCGTTATCCCGACGGGCAGCACGCTGAACGGCAATGTTGATGCCGTTCAGAAGGCAAGCAAAAAAGGCCAGCCGGGGGCGTTGTCGGTCAGTTTTGTTTCCGTTCGGCTGCCCAACGGTTCTGTTCGGGCGATCAACGGCCAGCTTACCGACCTCGACACCAAGACGGCAAAGAGTGATAACGAAGGGACCGCGTCCGGCGATAAGATGGCTCACCGGAAACTGATCTGGTACGGCGGCGGCGCTGCGGGCGGCGCCATTATCGGTGCGGCTATCGGCGGCGGCAAGGGAGCTCTCATCGGCGGCCTGCTTGGCGCCGGTGGCGGATTTCTTGGCGAGCGCTACACAAAGGGCGAAGAGGCAACCGTAAAATCGGGTACCGAGTTCGGCGTTTACCTTAACCAGAAAGTTACCCTGCCGCGCTTTGTCGAGTCTCCTGATGTCAGGCCTTAGCTGTTCGGAAATCTTTGAGAAATGGGCCGCCGTATCGTACGGCGGCTTTTTTTATACGGCGTGTGCAAGCATATCGGGAGTTACGATATTCGGCGTAAAAAAGCCCGCTGCTGTGTTGAACATCCGCAGTCGTGCGGTCTTGCGGACGTTGGCGATATGGCCAAAATTCCAGGTAACCAAATAGTCGATGTTGTGGAAAGCCGCCAACGCTACATGAACTGCGTCGCCGATATACTTGCGCTGATAGATGCCTCGTTCGATGTATGCCTCGGCGAGGATCGCGACCTCGTCGGTCATCTCAAGGGCTGGTAGTTTGGCGTTCAAGTTCAAATACGAGAGTCGATACGGCTCAGCTACGCGCTCAAGCTCACGTTCGACGAGCACAGACGAATAGGCCGCGTATTCCGACAGTTCGTGCTCCCACCAGCGTATCGTGAGATCGCGCCGAAAGGTATCCTCATTATCGAGGTATGCACCGATAACGCTTGTTTCGAGATAAAGACTGATCTTCATTGTGGTCCAGCCGGAGAGATCGGGTCAAAGAACACTTTTGAATTCTTAAAATCGAATGTAACCGCGTAGTTCCTGAGAAAGTTTCCGCCTAGGATGCCGGACTGTTCAAAGCCCGACGTTTCATTTATCACGCCCAGATCGAGTGCGACGGCCTCAACTCCATCGCGTGAATAACTGCCGAAAGAGACCTTCGGCAGAACGTACATCGAAGCATTCTCAGTTACACCCGCCGACCCGATGATCCGCAATTTGCCGGGTACGAGGTACCCTTTGATCGATTCAAGATTCCCGACACCGGCTGATATTACCGTAAGGCTGGCTCCGGTATCAACGATAAAATTCAACGGAGCCTCAACGTCCTTAAGCAAGACCTCACCGCTCAGAAAGCCGCTCGACGTAAGCCTGAGTGGCAGCGACACGGTATTATTTTCTTCCGATGGTTGCTCGTCCGCATCCGGCTGTCGTGTGATCGAAAAGGTCTGTCGTCCGTAATCGATCTTTGTAATAAAACGCGATATCAGCGAAAGCCCGATATAGCCGTCGATCCGTTCGTTTTGATCGTGAAACTTGCGGATATAGATCGGAATGTTCTTGATCTTCACGTCGCCGATCTCGATGCTGTTCAAGTAGCCGTAAACGATCTCAAATTTGCCGTTGCCGCCGATGCCTCGGCCAAAGCCGCCGCGTGTTACAGGGCGTATCTTCAGCCGCGCGGCGGCTTTTTCCGACATTACAGAAATTCCCGAACCGGTATCAAGTACGAAGTTGAGAGCCTCGCTTTTACCGTTAACCTTGAGCTGAATGACCGGCCGGTTGTTGACCAGATCGAATCGCACAACGGTTGAATCCTTGTGGGCGGAGGTATAGATTCCCGCCTTGTCTCCGAGAAAACGGAGAAATTCGATCAGGCCTTTGATGCGGTCGCGGCGTTCTTTATCGGTATCCTTTGAGATGCTCAGGAATTTGTAGTAGCTGTCGGCGGCACCGCGATAATCCTCAGCACGAACGCAAGCCTGCGCAAGGGCCAGAAGATGATCGGGTTCAAAAGGGTCTTGAAAAACGGCTTCTTTCAGCCCGAGGATGCCGCGGTCGATCTTATTCTCGTAAAAGTCCAAGCGGCCGAGTGTCGCCCATGCGAGATCATCCGAACGGTCGATCGCCAAAGCGTTCTCAAGCACGGCACGCGTGTCGCCAAATCGGCCTGATGCAAGGAGAATGTAGCCCAGTACCGAAAATGCACGCGCGTTCTGCGGTTCGGCCTTCGCTACGCTTAGCACGAGGTCGTATGCCTCGCCGATCTTTCGCTGTTTGGCAAGAATGTATGCCAGTTCGACCTTTGCCGCAGAAGTTTCCGGAGAGCCGGCGACCGCCCGCCTCATCAGCGTTTCAGCTTCATCAACGAGGCCCGCTCTGGTCAGTTTCCCTGCCTGTTTTAGGGAGTGCTTTATATCGGTATCAGTCTGCGCAGCAGCGTCGGGCGTAAGTACGCATAAGACCAGCAGAGCGGTCAAAAATACCGCTTTTACGCCAAATAAGCTTTTGTTACGGCACCTCATAAGCTTGCCGACAGCCTGCCCCGACGATCACTTCAAGATCTTTCCCGTCCTCATCGACCAGAGTACAAGGTCCAACTCATCGAGGTCGATCTTTAACGAAATGGCAAAGTCGCGGAGTCTGTTCTCAATGCTTAGATACTTCGAACGGTTATTTGGTGGCTTTGGGGCCTCAATTATCTTCAATTCAGAAAGACTGTTCAAAATATGTTTGTCCAGTATCGCATAGCCGCGAAAGCCGATGTTTCTAAGATAATGGCTTGCTTCCTTGTAGCCGAGGCCCTTGATGCCTTTCTCATTTACGAGCCAATCCCTACGCTCTATGTCAGATGCAAAGCTGTTGAGCCTTTTACGGAGCTTCATATTGCAGTCGGCGGTGAGGAATTCACGCGAAGCGACGATATACCGCGAACGGGCATTCGGATATCTGTGGACGCCTGAAAGAGCCGCTGCTAATTGCTCTTGCGTTCCGGACATCAGCAGGTGCCTGACGGCTTCGAGCGCACGGATGCCCATTGCGGCTGAGCAGCCGCCCGTGAAGAAGCAAAAGACCATCTCAGCCCATAGATCGTGGTCTGTGCCCGATCTGCCGATCACGGCGAACTCATCAAGCCGTCGGCATATCTCCTCTCGCCGTTCGGCGTGGATACGTTTTATCTGTTGCCGCGTCATCGGCGGTGCGGTATCGGTGCTCACAGGTGAAATTGATTGTACGGTTACGATCATTTCAACGTCAACGATGATATGACGGCCCGGTTGTTCGCAGTTTCTGTTGACACGGCAAGGCGGCTTACATTACCTTTATCGCGAGAAATATTGCGTAGGCTAAATTGGAGGTACGTTGTTGCCGGCAACTTTGTCCCGTTGCGGATACAAAGATGCGATGCAGCTTCAAAGTTAGGGAAATGATGAGGATCGTTCTTGGCATTATCATTGGATTTGTCGTGTGGAGCATCGTATGGGTCGGCAGCGAAAGTACGCTTGCGAGCATTTCGCCGGACTGGCTCGGACTCTATTCGCAGGGAGTTGAGCGTGCGATATTCAACAAGGAACCGTTCGAATACGACAATGCCATTGCCGCGATCAACCTCCTGCGTAGCGTCATAACTTCGATCATCGCCGGTTATATGTGCGCGTTGGCGGCGGGCGAGTATCGGCGTTCGACGACGGCACTCGGCTTGTTGCTGATCGTGGTAGGTATCATCGTCGAGGCCTACTTATGGGCGTACGCTCCGGTTTGGTATCACATCGGCTTCATTCTGCTGCTGCTGCCCGCTGTCGTTCTCGGAGGCCGGCTGCGGCGTTCGAGCTAATATTGCGATCGGTATCGGCTCGGGCAGCCAAGTGCGCCCATAAACGCTTTCGTTGAGCTGCACTACCTTTTGTTCGGCGGTCTCAAGCAGTTCGTCGGGCGGAAGGTCCTCGGCGGATGAATAACACGCGTGGGCAATGCACGGCAGCGGTTTTGCTTTGCTGTGAACAAGACAGCCGATGCCCGGCTCGAACAGCGGGCACGCGTAGGTCATTTCATCAGGTTCGTTCGCGGCAGACAGAGTGTAACGCTCCGCCGCATCTTTCGCCCGATTCAACACTCTTCGTTTGATTTTTTCGGGCAGGTTTGATATCGAGTCTGTTATCGCATCAGCTTCGAGGTGGCTGACACGGACATTTACAAAATGAGCGTCGAGGCAGCACGCCCCCGGCGTTGTGCAAAGAGCACAATCAGCGGCGCGCCGCTCAAATTCCGAGATCTGAGCCTGAAACTTCTTGCGGACCCCTTCCAATTCTGCTAACGCTTTTTGCCTGCTCTGATACTTCACGATCGGCGTGATACAATTTGCTTTTGGTATTATAGCCAACTCAGTGAGGCATATGTTAAAAGAAGGCGACAAGGCTCCGGCTTTCACAGCGAAGGATCAGGACGGCAGGACGGTCAAACTCTCTGATTTCAAAGGGAAACGGCTGGCACTGTATTTTTACCCGAAGGATGACACGCCGGGCTGCACAAAGGAAGCTTGCTCATTTCGCGATGCCGACAGCCTATACCGCTCAAAGGGAATTACGGTGCTTGGCGTTTCGGTTGACGATGAGGCTTCGCATAAGAAGTTCATCTCTAAATTCCAATTGCCGTTCGATCTGCTTGCGGATACGGATCATAAGATAGTCGAGGCGTACGGTGTGTGGGGCGAGAAGTCGATGTACGGACGAAAGTATATGGGCACATTTCGCAAGACGTTTCTCATCGACGATGGTAAGATCGTAAAGATCTTCGAAAAGGTCGATGTGGCAAAACACGCCGACGAAGTGCTGGCGGCATTTGGAGAGAAATAGATTTAAGATGCGTGTTCTCTTGTACTTACTAATTTCGTCATTATTCTTGGCGGCATGCGGAACGGGGGCGATCGACCCCTATCACAAATTCAGCAGTGATTCCGAGGTGCCGCGCATTTCGATCGAAGATGCGAAGAAGGATCTCGACGCGGGAACGGCGGTGATGGTCGATAGCCGTGACGAAGCGGCATTCAACGCGGAGCACATCGCAGGCGCTGTCAACGTCCCGCTCGGCTCATCCGCGACGACCTTTGAAAAAGTTTCGAAGGGCAAGAAGATCATCGTCTATTGTTCCTGACCGAACGAGCATACGAGCGCCAGTTTGGCGTTCCAAATGAACCTTCAAAAGATCCCCGGTGTTTATGCTCTCCTCGGCGGAACCCAAGCCTGGAAACGGGCAGGTTATCCGATGGAAAAAACTCAGTAGTATCGTTAATTTGCCAACGATGAGCGGAAAAAGTCGATCACGCGCTGATGATAGGCGTCCGATTGTTCTATCGAGGCATCGATGATGCTGAAACCGGACGGGCTGAGGTCCGTCTTAACGTCGATCTTGTTGTTGTCAGGAAAGCACTTAGCGAGTTTCGCCGTCGATTCTTGATATCCCGCACTGTCAACGCCCGCTAACAATAAGACCTTCCTGTCAGAGATATTTCGGGCAGTGTCGCAGGTCGAGTTGCGGCTATAACAGCCGTCATAAAAGTAGATGTGCGTCCCGATCTTTGCGAGGCCGGCGGTGATGAAATTTGCGAACGGGTATTTACGGCGGATGATGCCATCCAATAGCTGATCGGAATTCTCCGGTACAGAATCGAGGACGAGAGCTTTTACGCTCGGATCTTTTGCCGCAGCGAACAGCGCGGTCAATGCACCCAACTCAACTCCGTACACGCCGATGTCTTTGCCGATCAGTGCGATCTGATCGGGCGTTCTGAGTCCCCGAAGGAACTCGATGGCCGAAAGCGCGTCCTCAGTATCACATCCGCCGAATGAGGTGCCTTTCTTCTGCAATTGGTCGCCGTGTGAGCGAAGGTCGGGCATCAGTATCGTAAAGTCCGTCGCTTCGCTCAGCTTGACGCCGAGATTCAGCACGTGTGATCTGTTGACTTCGTATCTGTGATACAGAATGACCGCCGGTGCATTGGGAGCGCCGCGAAGCAGCCAGCCACTCAGTGTCGTGCCATCGTGCGCGGGCCATGTTTCATCAGTGATCTGCGCGGCACGCGAGCTGATGCGGCCGAATTTCTCGGGCGTAATGAGGTAAGAGCTCGGCTTCGGGTGAGCGGCTGTATAAACGAGCCAAACCGAACCGGCGAGTACGGCGGCGATAAAAAGAACGATCGCCGGAACAAATAAGCGGGCTAAACTGCGGACAAGACGTGATGAAGCGGCCATAGCAAAAGAGGTTTGGGCTAAAGAGGCCAAGAGGCGAAACCGGAGAGGCTTTCGATAAAGCCACGTTCGATGTTACCATAAAAGCCTTGGTTTACGTAAGGTTTTTTTGATGTACCGACCGCTAACTATCTGCCTGATCCTGCTGCTGATCGCCGCCGCTTCTGCCCAGTTGAACGCGCAGAACGGCAATGTTATTCCGCCGATCCCTTCGACACAGATATTTCCGCTCGCGGACGTGAAGGCAGGCCTTAAGGGTACTGCCCGAACGGTGTTTCAGGGTGACCGGCCCGAGGAGTTCGGCGTTGACATCCTCGGCATCATTCCCGGTTCGGTCGGGCCGCATCAGGATATGATAATTGGCCGGCTGAGCGGTGCTAATGCGCTGCGGACACAAGTGTTTGCCGGAATGTCAGGCTCGCCCGTTTATATTGATGGAAAGCTTGTAGGAGCGATCGCCTACAGCTTTGCATACGCGAAGGAGCCGATCTGCGGCATCACGCCTATCGAACAGATGCTGTCGGTATTTCACGGCCCCGCCGAGCGGTCATCGGGTAAGGCACATTCTGTAACACTCAGCACTTCATCGCTCTTAGCCGAGAATTGGAGGCCGCAACTGCCGCCCGCCGCGATCGGCCCTGTGGTTTCAAGCGTTTCACAAACTTCCGAGACCGCGAAGCTCGTCGGCGGGCGTTTTATGCCGATAGCGACACCGCTGATGTTCTCAGGTATCTCGCAGCAGATCTTGGACCGTTATGCGGGCCTTTTTGCCGATGCCGGCATAACAGCCGCCGCAGTTCCGGGAGGCGGTGCGGGCGTTGAACCGCTGAAAAAAGCGGATGCCGAGACACTTGTTGGCGGCCGTTCCGTCACTGCGCAGCTTGCACGAGGCGATATTTCGATAGCCGCGGCGGGAACGGTCACACTGCGCGACGGCGACCGTATCTATGCATTCGGCCATCCGTGGTTCAATCTTGGATCGACCAGGATGCCAATGAGCGAATCGAGCGTAGTGGTCGTCGTGCCGAGCCTCAATAATTCGTTCAAGATGTCAGTGCCGGGTGCGACGGTCGGTTCGCTGACACAAGATCGGGCTACAGGCGTTTTCGGAACGCTTGGCGTCGAACCGCGTATGCTGCCGATCGCGATCACGATGACCAACAGCCGCGGTGCAAAGACATCGGTCAACTTTGAGTCCGCGATAAATGAACTTCTGACGCCGCTCATAGTGAATCTCGGTATTCAAAACACGATAACCGCAGGCGAAAGGAATATTGGCGACACTACCATAGATGTTGCGGGCGAGATCAAGCTTCGCGGGCTTCCGAGCATCATCATCGACCGCCGCATGTCGGGATCGATCTCGCCCGCTCTTTCGGCCGCGGCCTTTGCCTTGCCGGTGTCGGTGCTGCTGAACGCTGACTATCCGAACACCCGCATTGACGCTGTCAAGATAGACATGAAGGTGAGCGAAGGCAGCCGTACGGCCGTACTCGAACGGGTAACGGTCGATCGTGAAAGGGTCCGGCCCGGCGAGAGCATCAATGTAACGGCATACTTACGCAGCGGCACTGGCTCACTCGTTGTTCAAGACCTGTCGGTGCCGATACCGGAAGATATACCTGCAGGGCCTATATCGCTGATGGTGGCTGACGGAGGCGCCGTTCAGGAAGCATCGCCTGTCAAACAGCTGACAGCAAAGAATGCCGCGGAATTAGTAACGATCTTGAATTCGGCAAAGCGCCCTGATCGTCTTTACGCGGTTCTGACCAGGAACACGCCGGGCTTCGTGGTCGGAGCGAGTGAGATGCCGAACCTTCCGCCGTCGATCCTTGCCACCATTGGCAGCCCGCGAGCCTCCGGCGGCCCGAAGGCCACAGCCTCGGCAACCGTGTGGGAGCAGCAATTTGCCGGAGGGCAGTATATTGTCTCAGGTTCGCAGACGATCGCCCTCGAGATCGTCCGCTAGGCCGAAATTGGTTATGAACAACTCAAAACGCATACTAGAGGCCGCTTCTTTCGCGGCCAAAAAACACACCGCTCAGCGTCGCAAAGGCCCCGATGGCGAGCCTTACATAAATCATCCGCTCGAAGTTGCTTCCTTTCTCGCAAATATCGCGGAGATCGATGATGAGGACATTTTGATCGCAGCCCTCCTGCACGATACGATCGAGGACTGCGGCGTCAAGGCTGAAGAGATCGCAGAGAATTTCGGGGACGCGGTCGCTTCGTATGTTTCGGAGGTTTCTGATGATAGGTCGCTTCCCAAAGCGCGGCGAAAAGAGCTTCAGATCGAAAAGGCTCCGAAGTTGTCACGCGGAGCAAAGCTTATCAAGCTCGCAGACAAGATAAGCAATATCAATGATGTCATCGGGTCGCCCGGCATCGGTTGGGACTTGGAACGGCGGCAGGCGTACGTTGTGTGGGCAATGAAAGTGGTGGCCGGTTTTCGCGGTGTAAATCCTGCATTGGAAAGGGCCTTTGATCGGATCGTGGAACGTGCTTCTGTCGAACTCGGTCAGGAATTTTCGCCCTCGGCCCAGGCGTCGCCGCCCGAGTAAACTTCCTTTTTCCAGATGGGAACGGTTCGCTTTAGTTCCTTTATCAGCCATTCGCAGGCGGCAAAGGCGTCTCTTCGGTGAGGTGCAGCGACCGAGATGACGACGCTCGTTTCGCCGATCTCAAGCCTTCCGGTGCGGTGCACGATCCCAATATTTGAAATTTCAAAGTTCGAATGAGCGGCGTCGATCAGCTTTCGCATCTCCTTGAGCGCCATCCCGTCGTACGCCTCGTACACAAGATATTCCGTTTCGCGAACCTCGCCCGTAGTTTTATCTTTTGTGAACCTGCGTGCGTAACCGTCGAGCGTGACGGTCGCACCGCATTCGGGCGGCACAACACGTCGCGCAACCGTGTTGACATCGATCGGCTCGGTTGTGAGTTCGCAGAAATCCATAGTCTTTAGCCGCCTGAAACCGCGGTGAAGATCGCGATCTCATCGCCATTCTTTACGGGCGAATCCGGCCGCGCATACTCTTGATCGATCGAGATATGAAGCTTTTGAGCGGCAAGGGGCGGAAATCGAGAGTAGAGTTCCGACAATACACTCTCAGCCGAGGCCCCTTCATTTATTTCCAACTCCTCAGAACGCTTGCCTGCGATGTCGGCGGTCGCTCCGAAGAATAACACATTGATCTTCATACATTCGCACACTCGCTATAGTTCGTATTCCCGCCTCGCCGAAGAATAAATTGTTGACCTTTGCGCTCAACTCTCGAACTCCATCGGAGTTATGTAGATCTCGGAGTTGAGACGGCTTGTTATCTCGGTCGGGTGAGCCGTTTCGAAGAAGAGCTCCACAGCCTCGCGCAAATTTCTGCGTGCCTCTTCGACGGTTTCGCCCTGGCTCGCAATGTCCAGTTCACTGCAGAGTGCCACGTACGAGTCTTCTTCACGCCAGATCGTAGCAGGCAAAGTCCTGTGCATTATCAGAGATCGCCCAATTCGATAACATCATACCGCCAAGGCCGCTCGTGTTCATTTTATCGCACCTTGGATCGGGCTAGAAGCCGATGCGTATAGGCGTTTCGGCATACGGCCGGCGAGATAGGCGAGGCGTCCTGCCTCGACGCCAAGCTTCATAGCCGTTGCCATCGCCGCGGGATCGGCTGCCTCAGCGATCGCTGTGTTCATCAAGATCGCGTCGGCACCGAGTTCCATGGCGATCGCGGCATCCGAAGGTACTCCGACGCCGGCATCGACGATGATCGTCGCGTCCGGAAGCTGCTCTCGCATTATGCGCAGATTCGCGGGATTCTGAACACCCATTCCTGATCCGATCGGTGCAGCGAGCGGCATAATTGCGGCACAGCCCGCATCGAGCATCTTCTTCGCCGTTATCAGGTCGTCAGTGATATACGGAAGCAGTATAAAGCCCTCATTTGCAAGGACTTTGGCAGCAGCAAGAGTTTGCTCGTTATCAGGGAAGAGCGTGACGGGATCACCGATGACCTCGAGTTTTAACCAATCCGTCTCTAAGGCTTCGCGTGCAAGCCTCGCGGTACGTATCGCGTGATCGGCGTCGTAACATCCCGCGGTATTGGGCAGGATGCGCATCTTCGGATCGAGGTGATCGAGAAACGACTCGGATGAGCCGTCAAGCGGAACGCGATTCACTGCGACGGTTACCATCTCAGCCCCGGAGGCCTCGTGTGCCGCTTTCATTTCGTCATACGAGCGGTATTTGCCCGTGCCGATTATCAAGCGTGAGCCAAGATCTGTTCCTGCTAACGAGAATTTTTCTGTCATAGACAGCAGGTTAACATACCGACGCGGCTAAAAATAGGGAACCGTGACGGGTACGGCTGATCACGCTCAGCGAAAGTACTCAACCTCCGCCGACAAAGTGGACTATCTCGATCTTGTCGCCGTCATTAACGGGTGTTATATCCCAATCGGCGCGACGAATGACGCTGCCGTTCAACTCGACCGCGATACGCCGAGCCGAAAGCCCGAGCTCTTGAACGAGGTCTGTGATGCCGCGGCCGATCTCTGCCGTGATCTCTTTTTTTTCTCCGTTGAGTATGATCCTGCGCATAAAAAAGAGGCATCAAAGCCTCTACGATTGTCCGTCTTGTCTGTCTAAAATTCAACCGTCTCATGCCGGCGAGACGATCTTTCGCAGTTCTGCCTCTTCGCCGTCAACCATAGCTCGAATAAGCAATGCGGCACGGCCCGCACTGAACCGCGGCAACTGGAGATGGACGGTCGCCAATCCGTTAGCATCGGTCTTTGCGTGAAAGATGACGGGCCGGAAACTTGATCCTAGAACCTTTATCATCACTTGAGCATCAGAAATGACCTTTCGGCCTGTTCCGCGGCAGACCATTACAGAAATGCTGCGTTTTTCCCCGCCGACAAATTTCGCATTGCCTAGCAGTTCGATGCCGAGCTTCTGATTTGCAGGCCTGTCAAAACCCGAAAGTTCGCTCACCACTGATACGGCTTCCGGTTCGAGCACGAACTCTTCTTCAATTATCTGGACATCCTCGATGACCGGGCCATCAGCGAAAGGGTCGTCTGGAGGGCTGACGACGCTTTTCGGCATTTCCGGCGGATCATTTGGAATAACGGAAATAACGCGCTTCGTCTCAATACGGCCGATCGTTATCGGGCCGGTGCCCCTCGTCGCACTGCTTGTCGGGCCGAATGTCTGCGGGCGCGGCAGCGGCAGGTGTTCTGCGGGCGGCTCGATCGGTTTGTCGGCGGCTTCATTTCGAGCGGGCGCGGTGTATTTGGCGGTTTTTGGTGTTGCGTTTTTCAGTTCGTCGATGCGTCCGGCCTTGATCGCCGCACAGATAAGCCTGTGCTGGCGTGTCAGCCGCTCCGAAAGCTTATCCTTATCGACGTCCGTGCCGACGATATCGGTGTAACTGGTGCGGCGGCTGGCGATGATGGTGCCTTTATTATAGACGAGAGACACGATCAGTGCCGAAGACAACCCTTTGTCCTCGGTCTGAACATGATATACGACGCCGTCGTGTTTAATATCTGTGTTAAAACCAGCTATCACAATAGGTTACGCAAAAATGGGAGGCTTAGGAAAGGGACGCAGCCACACGATGCGCCACATCAAAAATAACATATCGAATTCACGAGGGTCAACGAATAAATCATCCGCTTGTTAGGGGTTGCTCGGGTATCGGCGGCATCCTTGACACTAACTGGTCGTTAAACTACGATTTAGTTTGAGTAAAATTCCCCAATTGACCTTGGTTAAATGATCTTCATTTCGGGCCGTATGTGCTTAAACGGAGCAGGGAAATAGGCGTATGTCGCAGTTCAACATAGTAGATTATGTGCCGATAGCGGTCATGTTCTTGGTTGCGGCCGGGTTTGCGGTGAGCCAATTATTCGTCACTCAGTTGATGGGTCCGCGAAAGCGCACCGCCGTCAAGCTTATGCCGTATGAATGCGGCAAAGACCCGATCGGCTCGGCGCGTGACAGGTTCTCGATCAAATTTTATTCGGTTGCCGTTATATTCCTGCTATTCGATATTGAGGTCCTTTTTATGATCCCGTTCGCAGTGGCGTTCAAGAGCCTGCTTGCGGAGCAGCGTCTGCTCGGCATCGCCTTCGGGACGATCGCGTTTATCGAGATATTGGTTTTCATTGCAACTCTGATCGCGGGTTACATCTACGTTTGGAAGAAAGGCGTCTTTGATTGGGGTATGCAGGCTCGGGCCGAAGTTCGCGAGGAAGCACGGCTTGCGGCAAAGCGGCGTCGCGAAACGGCTGAACAGAGGAGATTGGCGGCTTAGCAGATCCGGCTTGAAATAACGTATGGGCCTTGAAAATACATTATTTGACGCTCTTCCCGAAGTCCTTACGGTAAGGCTTGATGCGATCATAAACTGGGCACGCAAGAACAGTATTTGGCCAGCGACCTTCGGACTTGCCTGCTGTGCGATCGAGATGATGTGCACGGTCTCATCACGGCAGGATCTGTCGCGGTTCGGAGCAGAGACATTCCGCGCAAGCCCTCGTCAGGCCGATGTGATGATAGTCTCAGGCCGCGTTTCGCGAAAAATGGCGCCCGTTCTCAGGCGTATTTACGATCAAATGCCTGAGCCGAAATGGGTTATTTCGATGGGTGCCTGTGCGACCTCCGGCGGGGTCTTTGACAATTACGCCATCGTCCAGGGCGTTGACAAGATCGTGCCGGTTGACGTTTACATACCGGGCTGCCCTCCGCGTCCTGAAATGCTCGTGCATGCGATCACTATGCTGCAGGACAAGATAATGAAAGAATCGGTCAGGGATCGCCGCGATACGTTCGAAGTCGAATCTCGCGAGTCCGTCGTGCCGGGCACGCTTCCTGTTACCGAAAATACGATGCTTGAGCGCGAAACGCTTGCCGAGGTCGAGGAAGGAAAAGCAGAACCGCCGTACTCGGTTCCTTCGCTTCACGAACGGAGGAAAAGCTCGTAAAAAGGGCACAATTCATCTATGACAGAAAGGCTTCACGAATTCGTTTCAAAGCTGAAAGAGCGCAATGCAGACTGGGTCGCCGACACACCTGAGGCACATGGCGAAGTAACGGTAACGGTTCCGCGCGAGTCCATTGTCGATGTGTGCCGTTTTTTTGCTGATGAGCATCAGTTCGATATGCTCGCGGACCTTTGCGGTGCGGACAATGGGCCGGAGGAAGATCCGCGTTTCGAGATCAACTATCATTTGTTCTCGACAAAACATTACTCGCGGCTGCGTTTGAAGGTTCGCGTGAGTGAGGATGATGCTCACGTGCCGACCGTTTCGACAGTTTGGAATACCGCGAATTGGCACGAACGTGAGACCTATGACCTCGTCGGTGTTGTATTTGACGGACATCCCGATCTTAGGCGAATTCTGCTGCCGTCCGATTTTGACGGCCACGCTTTGAGAAAAGATTACCCGCTGCGAGGCTACGAGCCTTACAGTCTGAATTAGATCGGACAGGCCGCCTGTCTTTCTGTGTATATGGCAACTGCCGCTGAAAATATTTACCCGCTATCTGAGGTTCTTGACAAGCCGCTTGAATCGCAGATGACGTTGTCGATGGGCCCGCAGCATCCGTCAACGCATGGTGTGTTAAGGCTCGATCTGCAACTGGACGGTGAGCTTGTCGTTAACTGCATTCCCGATATCGGATATCTGCATACGGGAATGGAAAAGCTCTTTGAGTACAAGAAATACCAGCAGGGCATCGTTATCACCGATCGGATGGATTATCTGAATCCGCTCGGTAATAACCTCGCTTATGTAATGGCGGCAGAGAAGTTGCTCGACCTCGAGATCCCCGACCGCGCTCAGGTCATTCGCGTTCTTATGTGCGAGCTTCAGCGGATCGCGTCGCACATGGTGTGGCTGGGAACGCACGGTTTGGATCTCGGTGCGATGTCGGTCTTTTTCTTTTGTTTTCGCGAACGCGAAAAGATACTGAACATGATCGAGTCGGCGTCCGGCGGGCGAATGACACCCAGCTATTTCCGCATCGGCGGCCTGATGATGGATCTGCCGGCGGGATTCGAGCAAAGGTGCAGGCAGTTCCTCGATAATTTTCCGGATGCTCTCGACACCTTTGACAAGCTGCTTACCGGAAACACGGTTTGGCAGAACCGCACGAAAGGTATCGGCATCATCTCAGCGGAAGATGCGATAAATTGGGGGCTTACGGGGCCGAGCCTGCGTGGAAGCGGTGTCGAACTCGACCTGCGGCGTCATAATCCATACTCGGGATATGAAACGTACGATTTTGAGATACCGACCGAGCCGGACGGCGACGTTTGGTCGCGGTATATGGTCCGCATTCGCGAGCTTGTCGAAAGCTATAAGATCGTGCGCCAAGCTTTGGACCGCCTCAAGCCCGGCCCGATCAAGGCGAATGCACCGAAGGTCGTCCTGCCCGACCGCGACGATATGCGTAAGCATATGGATTCGCTCATCCATCATTTTTTGATCGTTGCGGAAGGGTTCAATGTGCCTCCGGGCGAGGTATATCACGCGATCGAGGCGTCAAAGGGCGAGCTTGGCGTGTATATGCGTTCAAATGGCGGGCCGAAGCCCGACCGCGTACATTTCCGCGGCCCGAGCTTTGTTAATTTGTCGGCTCTTCCCGTGATGACAAAAGGTGAGATGATTGCCGACGTCGTCGCGGTCATCGGCAGTTTGGACATTGTGCTTGGAGAAATAGATCGTTAGTTAATGGAGAATTGATAATTGATAACGGACAATTCATTGAAAACCATTTTTCATTTTCCATTATCAATTATCCATTGAATTAGATGGCAGCAGCTACACCTACAAGTTATACGGATCAGGTCGTTGTAACTGACGAAGTTGCGGAGTTCCCGCCGGAGGTGGTCGAGGAAATGAGATCGCACCTCGTTAAGTATCCTGAGGAGCGAAAACGTTCTGCGTTGGTTCCGCTGCTTTTTATCGTGCAGCGTGAACGCGGCTGGATAGATAATCCGGGTGTGAATTTCCTCGCGAAGTTCCTTGATATAGAGGTTACGGATGTATGGGAAACGGCTACGTTCTACTCGATGTTCAATATGCATCCGATCGGCCGCCACCATATACAGATATGCAAAACGCTGTCGTGCAAGATAATGGGCGAACCCGATATCACCGAACATATCTGCTCAAAACTCGGCATCAAGCCGGGTGAGACGACCGAGGACGGCAAGTTCACCGTCTCGCTCGTCGAATGCCTAGGCAGCTGCGGCACCGCGCCGATGATGCAAATAGGCTTTGACTATCACGAAGACCTGACCATCGAGAAGGTGGATAAGATATTGGACGAGTGCGGGTAGTATTTGCGGATCGAAGATGCGGACTCCGATCCTGAAGCATTTTTATGGAGATCAAAGCAATTGGCTGTGAGCCGCTACAATTGAAGCTGATGCACGTCGCTGACGGGCATACGCTAAAGGTGTATAAAGATCACGGCGGTTACAAGGCTCTTGAAAAGGCCCTGAAAATGGAGCCGGCAGCTGTGATCGACGAGGTCAAGAAGTCGGCACTTCGCGGACGCGGCGGTGCGGGATTCCCGACGGGAATGAAGTGGTCGTTTGTTCCGAAGGATAACCCGAAGCCGAAATATATCGTCTGCAACGCCGACGAATCCGAGCCCGGCACGTTCAAGGATCGCTATCTGCTTGAGCGCGACCCGCACGCATTGATCGAAGGAATGGCCATCGCCGGATGGGCGCTTGGCTCGAAAACCGGCTACATTTACTATCGCGGCGAGTATCGCTACCTCATTGACATCATGGATCGGGCGCTTGCCGAGGCACGCGAAGCCGGAATGCTCGGCACGAATATCTTAGGGACGGGCTTTGACTTTGATCTGCATACGCAGACAGGCGCCGGAGCGTACATTTGCGGCGAGGAGACGGCTCTTCTTAACTCGCTCGAAGGGCTGCGCGGCCATCCGCGTATGAAGCCTCCATTTCCGGCCATCGCGGGCCTGTATGCGTGCCCGACCGTAGTCAATAACGTCGAAACGCTGACGGCGGTGCCGCAGATAATAAACATGGGCGGCGAAGTGTGGCAGAAGCTCGGCACGGAAAAGAGCGGCGGCACCAAGCTTTGGTCGGTAAGCGGCCATGTGAAAAAGCCCGGCGTCTATGAGCTGCCGATGGGTTATGCCGATATGGAGAAGTTCATCTTCGAGGACTGCGGCGGTATGCTTCGTGATGATAAGAAGCTGAAGGCGGTCATTCCCGGCGGATCGAGCGTCTATATTATGAATACCGGCCAGATTCTCGGAAAGAACGTGACGATGGATTACGAAGGCCTTGTTGCTGCGGGTTCGATGGTCGGTTCCGGCGGTTTTGTCGTGATGGATGAGACCGTGGATATCATGGAATCGACAAAGAACCTTTCGGAATTCTACAAGCACGAGTCGTGCGGCTGGTGTACGCCTTGCCGCGAAGGGACGGATTGGCTGGTCAAGATATTCAATCGTATCGCCGACGGCGGCGGCAGACCCGAAGACGCGCAATTGATGCTCGATATCTGCGACAACATGGAAGGCAAGTCGTTCTGCCCGCTTGCTGACGCGGCGGCGTGGCCGGTACAGAGTGCAATAAGGCAATTTCCCGATGATTTTAAGGAGTGGCTGATGAAAAAGACGGCCGCCCGCGAATTGGCAGCAAATATTTAACGCCAGTTTCCGAAGATCTTTGATAACAGCATGATCGCTGCGATCCGACAAAGAGTAAGCCTCATTGCCGTCATTTGCCTTGGCATATTGGCGCAGGGCGGTGTTGTGTCGGCGCAGGACGATGGACGGCCGTTGATCGTGATCCCGGGCATTATTGGTTCGGAGTTGGTGAATCGGAGGACGGGCGAGGTGGTTTGGCCGAAGGTCCAGCGGTCAAAAGATGATGATCTGAGGCTGCCGATCACTGCCGACCCGCTTAAAAGCCGTGACGACCTTATTGCGGGCGATATTATTCGCAGCATCAAGATAGGTATCTTCCCGCGTATCGACGTTTATCAAGGGCTGATCGACTCGTTCAAGTCGCGTGCCGGATATCATGAGGAGTCGTGGAACGATCCGACCGACAAAGGGGCCGGTAAGGCGATCTACGTCTTTCCTTACGATTGGCGGCTTGATAATGTCGCGACCGCACGCGAACTTGTCCGTAGGATCGAGGCCCTAAAGAAAAAGCTGA
The DNA here is from genome assembly GCA_015075585.1 of Chloracidobacterium sp. Classification (NCBI taxonomy): domain Bacteria; kingdom Pseudomonadati; phylum Acidobacteriota; class Blastocatellia; order Chloracidobacteriales; family Chloracidobacteriaceae; genus Chloracidobacterium; species Chloracidobacterium sp. Next base: position 271,076 of record JABTUB010000002.1, on the reverse strand, counting down.
AGCGGCCGGATCTGAAGTTCGATGTGGTCGCACACTCAATGGGCGGCCTGATCGTTCGGTATGCGGCTATGTACGGCGATACGGAGCTTCCGTCGCCGATACATAGATCAGCACCATGGGCAGGAGCGAAGTTGTTTGAAAATATTGTCCTGCTCGGGACGCCGAACGAGGGTTCGCTGGACGCTCTTTACGGGTTCAGCGGCGGCTCACGCTGGGGGCCGATCCCGATCAATTTGCCGTGGGTGCAGGGAATTTCTCGTTTCGATGTGTTCACTGTTCCGGCAACCTATGAGCTTTTGCCGGCTCCGGGGACGCTTAATGTGGTTGATCAATATTTTGACCCGATCGCGATCGACCTGTATGAACCCGAGACATGGTCGCGTTACGGTTGGAACCCGATCGATGACCCGAAGTTCGACCGTGAGTTCACGGAGGAAGAGCGAAAGAATGCGCCGGCGTTCTTTCGAGCGATGCTCGCACGGACCAAGCACTTTTACGAGGCTCTTTCTGCCGTTGGAGACTCATCGCAAGGCGTGAGTTTCGATCTGATCGGTTCAGAGTGCAAAGAGACGCTTGATACGCTGTTGATATATCGAAAAGGCGATCGCGATCAGTATCGGACACTTTTCAAAGCTACTAGCTTTTCGCGAACGGCCGGCGAGAAAGTGCCGTCAAGCGAGTTGAAAAAAGTAATGTATGCCGAGGGCGACGGCGTCGTAACAAAACGCTCGTTCGAAACTTGGGACATCAACGATCGCCGAGGGGCGTCCATTCTGCGGCCCGCATCGGTAATGCTGGTTTGCGAGGATCATTCGAGACTCGCCACGAATAGCGAGGTTCAGGACCGCCTGCTTGCACTGTTTGGCGGAAAGTAGAGAGGAGAGAGACCTTATGGGAAAAGGCGATCAACGGAGTCGGCGCGGAAAGATATCCGCGGGGACGTATGGAAAGAGCCGGCCGAAGAAGCGGGCAAAAGCGGCTGAAGCTGCTGCACCTGAGCAAGAGCCGAAACAGGCCCGTAAGAAGACAAAGAAGGCCGAATAGGGGTTTAGCGTGGGGCGGCAGAGATCGACTCGTGACCGTCGCAGGCAGTGAGTTCAATGTCAGAGACAGAGCAAATTAAAGTAACCATAAACGGAACGGATTTCGAGACCGCAAAAGGATCGAGGCTTATTGATGTTTGTCGCGAAAAGGGCTTCGGGATCCCGTCGTTCTGTTATTACAAGGACCTTGCGTTACAGGCATCATGCCGGATGTGCCTTGTGCGGATCGAAAAGATGCCGAAGCTTCAGACGGCCTGCACGATCATTTGCACTGACGGAATGGTCGTTACGACGGATTCCGAAGAGGTACAGAAAGCTCAGCGTGCGGGCGGTGAATTCCTGCTGGCGAATCATCCGCTTGACTGTCCGGTATGCGACCGCGGCGGTGAGTGCGAGCTTCAGGAGGTCGTTTTCGATTGGGGCGATCTCGAAGAGCGTTTTGTTGAGAACAAGAACGTTACGCCTGACAAATACCTGTCGCCGGTTATCGCGAATGATCCGCAGCGCTGCATCCTCTGTAAACGCTGCACACGCGTCTGTACCGAATGGATGGGCGAGGATGCCATCGAGGCGGGCAATCGCGGCGTGGCAACGGTAATAGGTACTTATGGCGGCTGGCTGAACTGTTCGCAGTGCGGCAACTGTGTCGAGGTTTGCCCGACGGGTACGCTGCTCGACGCGGTCTATCGGCACGAGACGCGCACATGGGAACTCGATCAGACCACTACGACCGATGTTTACAGCTCGGACGGAATGCAGATATCGATCGGCTCGCGTGAAGGGGTCGTACATCGTGTCGTAGCTCGTGACCGCTATGTGAACGGCATAAATGGCGAGTTCCTTGATGTAAAGGCACGTTATGCTCACGGCTTCGTAAATCACGCCGATCGGCTCAAGACGCCTCTCATCCGTTACCAGAAGGGCGGAAAGCTGATACCTGCAACATGGGATGCGGCTGTCAAATTTGCGGCGGAGCGGCTGTCGGCTGCGGGCAAGGATGTGGGTGTCGTTGCAAGCCCGAGGCTTACGAATGAAGCCATCTTTACATTACGCAAGTTCGCCGAGGCCGCCGGATCGACGAATGTTGCGGTATCCGACCCGCAGGATCTCGCTCCCGTTTTCGATAATTTGAGCGTTCCGCTCGCTACGCATAAGGAGATCCGTTATGCCTCGGTGATAGTGGTCATTGGCGGCGAACCGGAAGAAGAACAGACCTTCACGGCAAAGCAGGTGCGGCAGGCGGTACGTAACAGCGGAGCAAAGCTCTTTATTGTCAGCGAAATGCCGACAAACCTTGAGCACCAGACCCGTGCTCGGCACATTCATTTGAATGTCGGGACGCAGGATGCCTTCGCTCTTGCTTTTGCTGACAGCAAGAACGACAAACTCGCGGCTGAGAAAGGCGGCATCGACGCGGCCGAGATCGAGGCTGTACGTAACGCGCTGAATGAAGCAAAGGGCGATGTCGTCATAATGATCGGAGGCGACCTGTCGCCGGAGGCTCAGGCTGTGATCGCGAGGAATGCGGTGAACTTCGTCGGCGAAGGCCGCCGTGCTCTGATACATCCGCTTGCCACGTACAACAACTCGGTCGGAGCCAATGATGTGATGCAAGGCCGTATTTCTGTCGAGGATGCGGTAAAGAACGCAAAGGCACTGCTGATCGGCGGCAGCCTTCAGGACGCGGGCATTCTAAAGAACAAAGACTTTATCGCCGTTCAGGAATTGTTCATGACCGAGACGGCGGAACTTGCGGATGTCGTATTCCCTGCAGCGAGCTTTGCCGAGATCGACGGCACGTTCACTAATAACGCGGGCAACGTCCAGCGTGTACGCAGGGCTATCGAGCCTACGCACCAGTCAAAGGCCGATTGGATGATCACCGCTCTTGTGGCGCGAGAAATGGGCCGTCAGATCACGGCCGATTGGTCGGCGTCCGCGATCTTCCGGGAATTGGCTGATACGGTGCCGGCATATTCCGGCCTTCGCTATCCTGCGATGAAGGATGAGACGAACCCGGCGCGTGCGGTGCATATTTGCCGAGCCGATACTGACATTTCACAACAGACGGCCGCACTGCTGGCACGTATCGAGGCGATCACAGGCGAAGGTGCAAAGAATAACGAAAAGCCGAAGATCGGGCATAAGCTCTTCCGGCTTACGACCATGACGAGTAAGACGCCGCAATTCCACCTGCTTGCGGCCGGAAACCCGAAGCCGATGAACCTGATGCTGGCGCCGTTGGAACAATTCGACCTTGACGGCGTTCCGACCGAAAAGGGCAAGGCCGAGGCCGCAGCGATCGGCGCTGCCGACCGTGCATTGGTAACTGATTAGTATTTGGATATGGAAACTGTCCTGAAAACTGCATTTCCTGCTATCGTCGCGTTTCTTGCGGTCGGTGCGGCATTCACCGGCGTAATGCTGATCGTTGCGTACACGGTGCTTGCCGAACGAAAAGTACTCGGCTGGATCCAAGGCCGCGTCGGCCCGAATCGTGTCGGCCCTTGGGGGCTTTTGCAGCCGTTCGCCGACCTCTTGAAATTCATATTCAAAGAGGACGTGATCCCGGATCAGTCAACGCGGTTCGTATATTTCCTCGCTCCGCTCGTTGCGCTGACATGTGCGCTGCTTCCGATGGTCGTGTATCCTTTCGGCCCGCCGATAACGACGATCGATTGGAGCTTTCTGCCGTTCGGGCTGGGCGAGGGCATCACGGCATTCCCGCTGACGATCGCGAGGATCGACATCGGCCTTTTGTTCGTTTTCTCGATAACGTCGGTCGGAGTTTACGGCATCGCCCTTGCGGGATGGTCGTCAAATAATAAATACAGCCTGATGGGCGGCCTCAGATCCGCTGCACAGATGATCAGCTATGAGTTGGCCATGGGAGCCTCCGTGCTCGGTGTCGTTATGCTGTCGCAAACGCTCGATCTGAACGGAATTGTAATGGCTCAGGTCCATTCGCCGTGGCGTTGGAATGTGATACCGCAAATAATAGGCTTCGGCGTCTTTCTGATCGCGGCATTTGCCGAGACGAACCGCGTACCGTTCGACCTGCCTGAGGCAGAGACGGAGCTTGTAGCTGGATTTCATACCGAATATTCGGCGCTGAAATTCGCACTCTTTTTTATGGCCGAGTATGTGAATATGTTCACTGTCTCGGTAATGTGTACGGTATTGTTCCTCGGCGGATGGTATGTGCCGGGCCTCAGCCATATTTTTGAGGTCGGCTCGATACCTTATGCTCTCGTCAGTTTGATCGCTTTTGTGGGCAAAGCCTGCTGCTTCCTGTTCCTTTACATTTGGGTGCGGGGAACGCTGCCACGTTTCCGCTTCGATCAGCTGATGAACTTCGGCTGGAAGTTCTTGCTTCCGGTCGCTTTGGCGAATGTGATCATAACGACCATCGTTGTGTTCTTTTTTAACCGTTGACGCTTGAACGCAGGCCGCCTGCTGCTGAACTATGGTTAGTACGGTCCTATTCTTTATATTTGCTGGCTTTGCCATCGCGTGTGCGGTGTCGATGGTCTATCATCGCAACCCTCTGTACAGTGCGATCTCGCTGGTCGGGGTTTTTATTGCCCTGGCGAGTATCTATGTGCTTTTAGCGGCTCCGTTCATCGGCGTGGTGCAGATACTTGTTTACGCCGGTGCCATCATGGTGCTCGTCGTATTCGTGATAATGCTCTTGAATCTCGATGATGAACCGCCGCTGTCAAAACTGAAGTACCTTTGGGCATTGGGCGGCGGGCTTGGCGTAATTTTGCTCGGGCAGACGTTGTTTGTCTTCTATGCCGTTACGAAAGCGCCGAACAGCCCCGCCGATACCGAAAAGACGCTCGGCAGCACCATTGATATCGGGCGTGCCATGTACACGCAGTATCTTCTGCCGGTCGAGATCGTGGGCATACTTCTGCTGATGGCGGTCATAGGGTCGGTGATCCTCGTACGCCGCCTGAGCCAGCCGCAGCTTGAGCTTGTTGTTGAGACCGAGGAAGAAAAAAGGCATCTCGAGAGCGATCGAGGCTGAGTTTTGAGAGCGAAGGCAGAGTTTTGATATGGAACCATCATTAGGAAGTTTTTTGGCACTGTCGGGCATACTCTTTACGATCGGCTGTGTAGGAATGATCTTTAAGCGCAATGCCTTAGGACTTTTTATGTGCCTTGAATTGATGCTGAACGGCGTCAATTTGACCTTTGTCGCATTCTCACGTTATTACGGCGATGCAACGGGGCAGTTGTTCGTTTTTATGGTGATGAGTGTCGCTGCCGCCGAGGCCGCGGTCGGATTGGGCATCATTATCGCCTTTTTCCGCAACAAGATATCTGTCGATGTGGACGACGCGAGTATTTTGAAGAATTAAAAGTATCACAAGGGCCGGAGAGCGGCAGCGCTCTGATCGTTTGGAATGAACGAAAATAACCTTCTAAGTCTAGTAATTTTCGCTCCGCTTGCCGGTGCAGTCATCAACTGGTTGATCGGCGGCAAACTGCGGAACGAGTTGTTCAGCGGCGTTGTGGCTTGCGCGGCGATATTCGTGTCGTGTGCCGTCGCATTGTACATAGCATTTGTCGCAGGCGGCGGAGCGATGTTCGCGGCTCAGCCGACGTTCGATCATTTATGGACTTGGGTCCAGGCGGGCGACTTCCGTGCGGATTTCGGCCTTGCGATGGATCATTTGTCGGCGATCTATGCGTCGTTCATTACATTTGTCGGCCTGCTGATCCACATCTTTGCAACGGGATATATGAAGGGCGACAGCGGATTCTACCGTTTCTTCGCCTACCTGAACCTGTTCATGTTCTCGATGCTGACGCTTATCCTTGCCGATAACATTCTGCTTATGTTCGTCGGTTGGGAAGGCGTGGGCCTTTGCTCGTATCTGCTGATCGGTTACTACTTTACAAAGGACGAGGCACGGCGTGCCGCTAAGAAGGCCTTTGTAATGAACCGAATCGGCGATTGGGGCGTGCTGATCGGGATATTCCTGATCTTCACGCTGACCGGTTCGATGTCGTTCTACGATAAGACGGTTGACGGCGTACACGTCGCCAGTGCGCTGAATGTGATCGCCCAAATGTCTGCCGATCCGTTCAGCTGGCAGAGTATCTTTGCGGGCGGCATTACATCGGCCGCAGTGCTTCTATTCATCGGCGCGACAGGCAAATCCGCACAGATACCGCTTTTTACATGGCTGCCGGATGCAATGGCAGGCCCGACACCCGTCTCGGCGCTTATCCACGCAGCGACAATGGTTACGGCCGGTGTCTATATGGTAGTACGCTGCAACGCGATATATCAGAATGCGCCGACGGCGATGTTCATCGTCGCCTTGATCGGCTGTGGTACGGCGATATTTGCCGCTTCGATCGGCCTCGCTCAGAACGACATCAAAAAGGTTCTCGCTTATTCGACCGTTTCTCAGCTCGGTTATATGTTCCTTGCCTGCGGCGTCGGTGCGTTCATCTCGGCGATATTTCATGTGATGACGCACGCTTTCTTCAAGGCGCTCTTGTTCCTTGGCTCAGGCTCGGTCATTACAGGAATGCATCACGAGCAGGATATGCGCAAAATGGGCAATCTACGCAAGTATATGCCGATCACGTATATCACGATGGGAACGGCTTGGCTTGCGATCTGCGGCATACCGATATGGGCCGGCTTTTTCTCAAAGGATGAGATCCTTTATCGCACCTTTTCGGCAAGCGGACTGCCGGAAGGCTGGAATTATGTTCTATGGATCGTCGGCCTCATTACGGCGGTGCTTACTGCCGTGTATATGACGCGTCTTATGGCGATGACCTTCTTTGGCGAGGAGCGTTATCATAACAAGATCGAAGGTCAGCACGCTTCTGCCGATGATGAGGAGCATCATCCGCTCCCTGCCGATTTTAAGCCGCATGAGTCGCATTGGTTGATGACAGCGCCGCTCATTGTCCTTGCGGTACTTTCGACCATCGGCGGGCTTGTCGGCGTTCCGTATGCGATGAGTTCGATGTTCGGAGCCAAGGACATGAACGTCTTTGAACGCGTCCTCGAACCGGTGATCGCAAAGGTAGGGCCGAATGCCGGACACGAGGCGCCGGCTGCGGGCGGCGAACACAATGCGGCTGCTGCGGCGTCTGAGGTGCACCACTCCGCCGAGGAAGTTTCTGCGGAACGAAAGCTCGCTGTACTTTCGGTCATTTTGGCCGTTGCCGGCATCGTCGCTGGTTGGCTGTTATTCGCAAAGACGCCCCTGAGGAAGCTGCCGAAGATACTCGAGGACAAATGGCGTGTTGACGAACTCTACAACGGCTATTTTGTCGATCCGCTTACGACGCTGTCGCGCGAAGGGCTTTGGAAAGGGTTTGACGTCGGATTTATTGACGGCATCGTCAACGGCATTGGCCATTTTGCGGTAGAACTAGGCAACGCCGTTCGCTCCGTTCAGGTCGGCTACATTCGCAGTTATGCTGCGGTGATAGTCTTCGGAGCCGTCGTCGTCGTCGGTTACTTTATTTATTACGGATTAAAGCTGGTCGGTTAGTATGGGTCTTATCACCGAAAATCTTTTGACTATCCTGATCCTTCTGCCTGTGGTCGGAACGTTGCTGATGATCGCTCATCAGATGTTCTGGGGAAAGGAGGGCCATTTGAAGTGGCTCGCTTTGGGCGTTACGCTCGCGAATTTCCTCATTTCTTTGACGATGTTCGGTACGGCATTGCCGTCCGGGGGCTACATCTTCGAGCAGAACGTGCCGTGGATCAGTGCGATCAATACCAATTATCATGTCGGCGTTGACGGCCTCAGCTTCTGGCTTGTCCTTTTGACGACGTTCATCATGCCGATCTCCGTGTTGGCGGCATGGAATGCCGTCGAGAAAAAGCAGACCGCATTCTATGCGTTCATGCTCTTGCTCGAATCCGCTATGCTCGGCGTATTCGTATCGCTCGACCTGCTTGTTTTTTACCTGTTCTTCGAGGCTTCGCTTATACCGATGTTCTTTCTCATCGGCGTTTGGGGCGGCAATAACCGCATCTATGCGGCGCTGAAATTCTTTATTTTCACAGGTGTCGGCAGCCTGCTGATGCTCGTTGCTATAATCTCGCTGTATTACATTTATGCCGATCAGACGGGCTTTCACGGTACGTTCGATCTTGTCGCCATTACGCAGGCTCTGAAAGGCGGCCAAATGAGCTTTGCCGGCCCGATGGCGACGGCCGGTACGCTGCTTTTCCTGGCATTCGCTCTTGCGTTCTCGATCAAGGTTCCGATATTTCCGCTGCATACATGGCTTCCGGACGCTCATACCGAGGCTCCGACCGCCGGCTCCGTCATCCTTGCCGCAATACTTCTCAAGATGGGAACATACGGGCTGATGCGTTTCAACTTCGCTCTGTTCCCCGAACAGAGCCGCGAGTGGGCATGGCTTTTTATAATCCTCGCGGTCATCGGCATCATTTACGGTGCGCTGGTTGCAATGGTGCAGCCGGATTGGAAACGGCTGGTTGCCTATTCATCGGTCGCACACATGGGCTTCATCGTTCTCGGAATGTTCTCATTTACCGAAATGGGAATGCAGGGCGCGATCTATCAGATGCTCAATCACGGTGTCTCGACCGGAGCACTCTTCATCCTTGTCGGATTTATCTATGAACGGCGGCATACGCGTGAGATCGATAAGCTCGGCGGCCTTGCTACGCCGATGCCGATTTTCGCGACCTTTATGGTCATTACAACAATGTCCTCGATCGGATTGCCGTTCCTGAACGGATTTATCGGCGAATTCCTTGTAATGATCGGTATGTTCGATTCGCAGGTCCTTTCATCTTCCGGCCCTGTGAATTGGAATTATTTTGCGGCGATGTGGGCATGTATAGGTGTTATTTTGGCCGCGGTTTATCTCCTTTGGCTCGTGCAGCGTGTTTTCTTCGGAAAGGTTACACGCGAAGAGAACCGTGTAGTAACTGACCTTTCGTGGCGTGAGATAGGCTTGATGATACCGCTGCTGTTCCTGATGGTTTATATGGGAGTTTATCCCAAGCCGTTCCTCAGCAGGACGGTTGACAGCGTCAAGGCGATCGAAGTGCACGTGATGCAGCAGGCCGGCGGTACGGTCGCGGAAAAATAACCGAGAATTGACGCAGAGAGATTTATTTAGATGAGTATTTTGATGATCTCAGAACTTTTGACCCCCGACCCGAACATCTCGATCATTCTGCCGGAATTGATCGTCGCCGCTGCGGGTATCGTAGTGATGCTCTACGACTGCTTTTTCCCCAAGCAGCGCGGCGTGACGGGGGCCATTTCGATAATTGCTCTGTTCACTTCGGGCATCTTCCTGGCTATGATGTGGGGCGGAACCGTGCCTGCGACCTCATGGAACGGCATGATCGCAACGGACAACCTGCGCCTCAGCTTCTCGTTCGTCTTTTTGTTCGTTACGGCAATGACCATCCTTGTTTCGACCGTATGGACTGAGAACGAAAAGATACCGGTCGGCGAGTATCACGCTCTGCTGATGTTCGCGACCTTCGGCATGATGATGATGTCGGCCGGCAACGATCTGGTCGTGATCTTTCTCGGGCTTGAGACGCTTTCGATATCGACCTATGTGATGGCAGGTCTTCGCCGCGGCGATCTCAAGTCGAACGAATCTGCGATGAAGTATTTCTTCCTTGGTTCGTTCGCTTCTGCATTCCTCCTTTATGGAATGGCTCTCGTTTACGGTGCTACCGCAACAACCAATCTCACGCAGATCGCGGCAAAGATGTCAGATCCCAATTTTCCTGCGCTGATGCTCGTCGGCGGTGCGTTGATGATCGTCGGATTCGGTTTTAAGGTTGCAATGGCTCCGTTCCATGTGTGGACACCGGACGTATATGAGGGAGCACCTTCGCCTGTTACGGCATTTATGCTTGCCGGGCCAAAGGCGGCAGCTTTTGCGTCGTTCCTGCGGATATTCGTTCTCGGTTTTCCGCTCATCGCCGGTATCAACGTCTCATCCTATCTGCACGAATCGTGGATCACGGGCATTTCTGTGCTTGCGATCCTAACAATGACCGTTGGAAACGTTGCTGCTATCCTGCAGTCGAATATCAAGCGAATGCTCGCATATTCATCTATCGCGCATGCAGGCTATACGCTTGTCGGTTTTGTAGGTGCAGGCCTTGCAAAGACCCAAGCCGCACGCGATGAGGCGATCGCTGCCGTTGCCTTCTATATGCTGACCTATGCGATCACGAACCTCGGAGCGTTTGCGATCATTACGCTAATAGGTCAAAAGAACGACCGGCGCGCCGATATCGAAGATTATCACGGTATCGGTTTCCGCTCGCCCGAGCTGTCATTCTCGCTTTCGCTGTTCCTGCTTTCGCTGCTCGGAATGCCGCTCACGGCGGGCTTTGTCGGCAAGGTTCTCGTATTCCGGCCGGCTCTGGAAGCCGGCAATGTACTCGTAACGGCCATGGTTGTCGTTGCGGTGATCAACACGGCGATCTCGGCGTATTATTACCTTCGCGTCGTCGTGGTGATGTTCTTTAAGGAACGCGTTTCGGAATGGCGTACGCCAAAGATGACGCCTGCTCTGGCGGCAGCACTGATCGCTGCAGTTATAGGCATATTCTATTTCGGACTCTTTGGCGACCGCGTTATCAAGCGTTTCTCAACCTCGCCTGCACAGATATCGGTGAGGGCCGAGAAATAGTCCGGTTTCGCGGCATGGATCCGATCGCATTGTTACGTTCCGGGCTCGGCAGTGAGTGGCTGCCGAGCCTTTACCTCTCAAAAGTACATTCTCAGCGGACTCGCCGCATCGTCCTCGACATTCCCGAGCGGGAGAATTCTCCGGCCATCCAATACACACTGTTAGGTATCGAATTAAGGGTAGGCAAACGCCGCATCTCGTGCCCGGACCTTGCGGCGGCGCGTTATTTGCGTGTGTTCGTTCGGATCGGCGTCCGGGAGTTCGCCGTTCCGTATAACATCACAAAGGTTTCGGTCATTGCCGACGAACTCGAAACCGCATGGCAGCGGCTGATACTTATGATCGATGAGGCTTCAGTAAGTCTCGCACCGGCGGCGATGAAACGGTTTCGCGGACGGGTACTTAAACATCTCCGCTCTGAATTTTATGCTATCGGAGCGGGTGAAGAGGTTCCGCAATTTGATACGAAGGCGAGCGATCGCTATGCCGGGAGGCCCTAGCACTCTTTACCAAGACGCCGGGAATGGTATAATACTTGGATGCGCGGCGGTGCATCGCCCGCATAGGTTAGGTTGATATGTACGACAGGATATCTAAGGCGGCGGAAACTGAGAACCTTCCGTTCCCTTACAATAACAGTACTTTCTGCCAGTACGAGCCGATCGAGAAGCAGATCAGCCACTCGAAGGTGCTGATCGTTAACGATCTGCTGCGCTACGAGTCTGACCTGTCCGACCTTGCGCGCGAGGAGTGGGGCGAGTCGCTCCATGCAAAGCTCGAGTTTGAGCGCTCCGTGTCGTCAATGGCTTGCGACAATATCGCACGAAACGTTATCCGGCTTGTAAAGAACCCGAAAACGCTGACCGTTCATCTGTCGGAGATCGCTGAAGCAGCGGAGCGGTTTCGCCCGAACGCGATCGTTATGTCGGGCACATACGCGGACTTTGACTACTATAATCCCGAGCATATCAAAAAGTTCACGGAGTTCATCCACTCGACGAAGATACCCGTGCTTGCCATTTGCGGCGCACACCAGCTTGTCGGCCTTGCTTACGGTGCTGAATTGACGACACTTGACAAGCTTGACCCGGCAGAGAAGCGGGACGGCCGCGTGGTGGAATATCAATACCGCTTTGTAAAGATCGTCGATAAGACGGATCCGATCTTTGCGGGAAATGACGATGAGCGCAGCGGTGTTTGGCAGGAGTACACAAAAAAGGACAATATCCTGCGCGTGTGGCAGAATCACGGCATCCAGGTCGAGGGTGTGCCTGATGGCTTCAAGCTCCTTGCGACGTCGTACCTTTGTAAGAATCAGATGATGGTCAAACGCACAGACGGGCAGATGATCTACTGCGTCCAGTTCCATCTGGAAAAATCATTTGAGGACTGGCACAAGAACCCGACGCGGTGGGAGCATCAGAATAAGAGCCGCGACGGCCGCATCTTGTTCGAGAATTTCCTTGAACTTGCACTTCAGCACAGCACAAGCCGGTCAGACAGTTGAGCGGCAGCAAATGTTCGTCCCGCTAAAAGCACGGGTTAGGCACATTTTCCATCGTGTTCGTGATCAGCATATCAACGACGGCCTCAAAGTTGCCGCCTGATTCCTCAAAGATACGGATCTGATCGTCGGCAGATGTGCCGCGGTCGAGTATGGTGTAGATGTGCTCGATCTCTTTTCGCGAACCGAGCGGATCGACAACCTCATCGACAAACTCAAGAAGCTCGTGTATCAGATCCTTGACCGGCACTTCCTTCTGCTTGCCGAGATCGAGAAGTTTGCCGTCAAGCCCGTAACGGATCGCCCGCCATTTGTTCTCAAGTATCAGCCGGCGCGGATAAAGCCGGAAACCGAGGTTCGCGTCTATGAGCAGATGCAGTTTTGCAACGATGGCCTGAAATAGGGCAGCGATCGCGATGGTGTCATCGACCCGTGTCGGGATATCGCAGACACGGAATTCGAGCGTAGGGAACTTATAGTGCGGGCGTACATCCCACCAGATCTTCGATCCGTCGGGGATACAATTCATCTTTACAAGCAGATCGACATAAGCCTGATACTGAGAATACGACTGGAAGTAGTCGGGCACCTCCGTGCGCGGAAATTTCTTGAACACCTCGGAGCGGTACGACTTAAGGCCCGTGTTGTGTCCGAGCCAGAACGGCGATGAGGTGGACATCGCGAGCACATGCGGCAGGAAATACCTTGCGGCATTCATTATGTGAATGCGGCGCTCGACATCGGGTACGCCCACGTGAACGTGTAAACCGAAAATAAGGAGCGAGCGGGCGACCATTTGAAGCTCGTCAACAAGTATCTTGTAACGGTCGCCTTCATAGATCTTCTGTTCAGACCACTTAGAGAAAGGGTGTGTCGATGCGGCAACGATCTTCAGGCCTTTGCGGCCGGCGAGTTCGGAGATGATACAGCGGAGTTTCGAGATATCCTCGCGGGCTTCCTGTATGTTCGCACAGACGCCGGTGCCGACCTCGATCATCGATTGGATCATCTCCGGTTTGATCTTCTCACCAAGCAGCAGCCTGCCTTCATCCAGCATTTCGGCAACGTGCGATCGAAGCTCACGAGTTTCCGGATCGACTATCTGGAATTCCTCTTCGATGCCCAGCGTAAATTGATCGAACATACCCCTTTTTAACCTCTAATTGTCAGCTATCTCAGTGTGGAGGGCAGCGAGGTCGGCATCCGAGATGTCTCGGAACCTCACACCCACACCTTGCCCCGGATCCGTATAGACGACCACGCCTCTGAGCCGCAGTTCACGTCCGTGAATGCTGATCGTCATCAACAGCGGGTCGCCAATGTCCAGCGGTGCTGCCGTCGTCATGTAAAGGCCGCCTACACCGATGTCGCGTGTGTTGGCAATGCCTGTTCCGTCGCCGCCCTCAAAGCGGACGTCAACAATGAGTTTTTTTCGGTAGGAATCGCGACGCTCACTTTCGGATGGGCGGTCGCCGACTTCATTCTCGCTCATTTGTAAACCTCTCGGTAGTTTTGTTCTAAGTGAAATTCGAACCCTACTGAGTGTAACCTAAAAAGCCTTTCGGCGTACAGACGGTCTTTCGCTTTGCAGGCCGCGGCAAACTTCAAGGAATGCCTCGGCCGCTGCCGACAGTGAAGTGTTCCGCCTGTAGATGACGTTCAACGTCCTTTCCAGCCTCATTTCCGGTACCGTCAGTGCGGAGAGGATACCGGCGTTGATCTCGCTCTCAGCAGTCAGCCTCGGGATCAATGCAACGCCGACACCGCGTTCGACCAGCCGCTTGATCGCCTCAAGCGACGGCAACTCGACCGAGATATTCAGCGGGGTCTTGTGCTTTTCAAACGCAGTTATCACCTTTTGCCTGTATGGCGACGCGGCATTGTGAGCGATGAACGATTCACTGCCGAGTTCGGCGATCGACACCTGCTTGCCTCCGGCCAAATGGTGGTCAGGAGCAACCACGAGGACGAGTTCGTCCGTTACGACCTCGATCGAGTTGATCGTATCATCGTCCGGCGTGAAGGAGATGACGCCGAGTTCAGCCTCGCGTGCAGTTATCGCCTTTGGTATCCGGCTCGCAACACCGCGTTTGACCTCGATCTTGATGTCAGGATGCTCTGCAAGGAATTTATCGATAACGGGCAGCAGGAAAAAGACAGTGTGTTCATTCGCACTTATTCTGACCTTGCCGCGTCGAAGCAGCCGCATCTCGCGAAGGGCCTCCAACGCATCGCGGCGAATGTTCAGCATTTCGACAGCATGCTCGCAAAGGACCTCTCCCGCCGGCGTTAGCGTTCCGTCCTTGGACGATCGATCAAAGAGCACCTCGCCAAGCTGATCTTCCAGTCGCGACACTGCTTGGCTGATAGCGGGCTGCGAACGGCCCAATACCTCAGCGGCTCTCGAAAAGCTTCGCTCCCTTGCAACGGTTAAGATGACCTCTAGTTGATTGATGTCCATTAGTACGACTTATGATAACTATAGAATAATAAATGTTTGATGCGACGGCAATAATTAGAGTGATATTCCTAAGGCGTGAATAGCGGGCAAAGGTATAAATAGGCTAAAATATAGGCTTCTTACTTATGGGTTTTTCAACAAAGGCCATTCACGCGGGAAATGAACCCGATCCTACGACAGGTGCGGTCAGCGTCCCGATCTACCAGACATCGACCTATGCCCAAGAAGGTCTTGGCCGCCATAAAGGCTTTGAATACGCACGTACTCAGAATCCGACGCGAACCGCACTTGAAAAGAATATCGCTGCGCTAGAGGGAGCGAAGTTCGGCTATGCATTCGCGTCGGGGATGGCAGCGATCGACACTGTGCTGAAGCTCGTAAAAGCGGGTGACCATGTTCTGCTTGGCGATAACACATACGGCGGGACGTTCAGGCTCTTTAACAAAGTGCTCACAAATTACGGTATCGAGTTCGATCTCGTCGATACGACCGATGCGGAAGGCATCGACGGTGCTTTCAAGCCGAACACGAAAATGCTCTTTGTCGAGACGCCGACCAATCCGGTTATGTCCGTAACCGATCTTGCGGCCGTTTCGGGCGTTGCTCACGCTCACGGCGCCAGGGTCGTTTGCGACAACACCTTTATGTCGCCATACTTCCAACGCCCGATCGAACACGGCGTTGATATCGTAGTTCACTCGACGACAAAATATTTGAACGGCCACAGCGACAGTGTCGGCGGTTTCGTCGCTCTAAGCGATGAAAAGGATGCTGAGTGGATAGCATTCGTGCAGAACAGTATAGGTGCTATCCTGTCGCCCTTCGATTCGTTCCTCGTGCTTCGCGGTACGAAAACACTTGCGGTCAGAATGGAGGCTCACGACCGTAACGGACGTGTCGTGGCTAATTTTCTTACCGAGCACCCGAAGGTCGAAAAGGTCTATTATCCCGGCCTTGTCTCGCACCCGCAGCATGAGCTTGCAAAACGCCAGCAGTCAGGCTTCGGAGGAATGGTGTCGTTTGAGACCGGTTCACTTGCTAACGCAAAAAAAGTTCTTGAGTCCGTCAAACTTTGTACTCTCGGCGAAAGCCTCGGAGGTGTCGAAACGCTTATATCGCATCCGGCGTCAATGACGCACGCTTCCGTACCGGAAGAGAAACGACGGAGCCTTGGCATAACTGACGGGCTTGTACGCATCTCTGTCGGCATCGAGGATATTGAGGATATAATCACCGATCTGGATCAGGCATTAAGTTAGGTTCTTGAATGATGTTTCGCGAGAAGATAAACTCGTGCATGCAACTATGTTCACTGTAGAAGTCCACGCGACGTCGCATGTCGGCCGAGTACGTAAGGGCAACGAGGATAATTATCTCCTGCTCAATATCGGCGAGGAAAAACTCTGGACCAGCTCGCAGGACGACAGCGAGTTCGTCATCGAATCGCAGAGTTTTACGGTTGACGATAACGGCATCGTCATTGCCGTGTCCGACGGTATGGGCGGCGCACTTGCGGGCGAGGTCGCTAGTACTATGGCCGTCGAGAGCGTAAGCGAACGGATGCTTGATGTTTCGGTTGATGAGACGATCACGCCTGACAATCAAGATCATCACCTGATCATAAAACTCTACGATGCAACCGTGAATGCAAACCTCCTCATACACGATCAAGGCCGCTCTGAGCCGCAGTATCAAGGAATGGGAGCCACCTTTACCGGATTGGGCGTAACGCCGAACGCAGCGGATATTATTCAGGTCGGCGACAGCCGGGCCTATTTGGTCAGAAGCGGTAAGATCTATCAGGTTACAAAAGACCAGTCGCTAGTGCAGCAGCTCATTGATGCTCAGCAAATATCACCCGAAGAGGCTGAGACACACTCATTAAAGAATGTCATTCTGCAGGCCCTCGGCGCCCAGAATGAGATCTATCCGGTCTCGGTCAGGGTTACTCCTCACAATGGCGATGTATTTTTACTGTGCAGCGACGGCCTTTCCAATAAGGTTACGGCAGCGGATATGCAGCACGCTATTGCCGAGAACATCGACGCATTACAAAATGCATGCGTCGATCTTGTACAGAAAGCGAACGAGAACGGCGGTGAAGACAATATTACCGTTATTATTGCGAGGTTTAAGGGCGAAGACCTGCCTGAACCGGAAGGTGAAGAGGTCAAGCTCGAATTCCTCGAACTTGGCGGCATCCACGATACGGCGGAGCAAGATACAGCAGAGATACTTTGAACCTTTGGCAATAGTGCGTTTCTAGCGCCAGCCCGGCAGTTCCTTTCGAACCGGCCGCACATAGATCGATGAGCCGCGTACCTCGACGACCTCGACCTTTTCGCCTTCGGTCAGAATATCCTCGTCATCGATCGGAAATGCGGTCCAAACAGAGCCGTAAACCCTTACAGCACCTTCCTTTAACGCTCCTTGGCTTGCGGATGAAACGGTGCCTATCTGTCCGGGAAGCGCGTCAACACCCGTTTTAATTCCGCCGCCGCTCTGCGGCAGGTAGGATACGAAAATGGTTCGCGAAAGTATCGTCAGAAAGGTGGACACGACGGCAAATGTAACGAACTGCCAACCAAGGCCAAATCCGAATAGGCTCATTACCATCGCAGCGATCGCACCGACCCCGAACCAGAACAGCACGAAGCCAAGCGTGAATATCTCAGCGACGATCAGCGCAATGCCAAGCACAAGCCAAACGATCCACAACAGGTTACCCATAACGACACGTAAAGCTAAGTTTACCATATCGCCGGACAACAGGCTTTTGTCGAAGCCTATGGCGACGTGATAATCTCTGAAACGTGCTGGGGTGGCGGAATTGGTAGACGCCCGGGACTTAAAATCCCGTGTCCTTAGGGGCGTGCGGGTTCGATTCCCGCCCTCAGCACCATCCGACCTTTCGATCGCGTGTCGGCGGCACGTTTTTCGTTCCGGCACTTCATAGTTTTCATCCGTTGTTGTCTGCGTGGACGGTGGATTAAGGTCTTTAGCATTGTTCGACCAACGCTGAACTTGCTCGGTCGATAACGACACAATGTTTCGACGGAAAGAGTGCATCACTAAGTACAATGCGATTTCCCAATTGTTTCTCACCGGTGATCTCGATTAGCAAATGGTTGATGATGCACGAACGGATCAGTATGATTTGAAACTGCTATGAAGATCGCGGGATCGCAGATCGATTTAGTGGTCCGATTCGCAGTCATTTACATTCTCGGAGCGGGCAAACCATGATCTATTCATTATGAAGCGACCGACGCACATAAAGGAACTGCGCGGCTATTTCGCGGCGATTGCCGGTATGGTCGCGATCACCGCGGCGTTGGCTCCGTTTCGTGAGACCATAAACACGACGACGGTTGCACTTTCCCTACTGATCGTCGTTCTTTCGGTTGCCACTTTGTTCGGCACGTACCCGGCATTAGTCGCAGCGGGGATCGGCGTCGTTTTTTTCAATTACTTCTTCCTACCACCCATTTTTGCTCTCACCATCTCAGACCCGCAAAATTGGGTTGCTTTAGGGGCTTTCCTGATCACGGCTGTCATCGCCGGCCAACTATCTGCTTACGCAAGGAGGCGCACGGACGAATCAGAAATGCGTCGAAGGGAGATCGAACGCCTGTATCAGGAGCTTAAGGTTGCTTTCAAGCAGGCGAGCGAAGCGGAGGCTCTAAGGCAAAGCGAGCAATTAAAATCAGCTTTGCTCGACGCAGTCACCCACGACCTTCGCACTCCATTAACCTCGATAAAGGCATCTGTAACCACGTTACTTGAAGGTTCCTCGACGCGTGCCGGTCGCGCTCCGAATGTAGTGATCGACGAGGTTGGACGCGACGCCCTTCTTGAGATCATCGACAACGAAACTGATCGTCTCGATGCGTTTATCGGCGGCATCGTGGATCTCGCGAAATTGGAAGGAGGCAGCGTTGACAATAGCCGATCATGGCACCAAGTATCGGAGATCATCGAGTCAGTGCTCGAGCGAATGAGGGAGCGGCTAAATGATCGGCGGATCAACCTTCGTGTCGAAGATGAACTTCCCGCCGTCTGCGTAAATGGGGTTGCGGTCGAAGAGATACTGTATCTGTTCCTCGACAATGCTGCAAAATATTTTCCGTCGGAAAAACCAATTCGCATAACGGTCGAACGCTCTCCCCGTGACAATATCGAGGTTTCTGTCGAGGACCAAGGACCGGGTATCCCGGCTGAGTTCCGAGAAAAGATCTTCGCGAAGTTCTTCCGGCGAGCGCCCGAGAAGAGACATGACGACATTACCGGACTTGGTGTCGGTTTGGCGATCGCGAGAGGACTTGCCGAATCCCAAAACGGCTCAGTTTGGGTTACCGACGGCCAGGACGAGTACTCAACACGTTTTGTCTTCCGGTTTCCGATTGGCGACAATGAAGTTCCCATGGATGATGGATCGGGGGAAACGAATGCCTAGTCGCGTACTGATCGTTGATGATGAGAGCCAAATTACGAATGCTCTTCGCCTTGGGCTCAAGGCGCATCAGTTCGATGTTCGGACGGCGCGAGATGGTACTGAGGCGCTCGATACCTTTAGGGATTTCGGCCCCGATCTGGTGATCACTGATCTCCAGATGCCGGAAATGTCAGGACTCGAGCTTTGTGTCGAACTGCGAAAGATATCGAAGGTGCCCATAATCGTCCTCTCGGTCAGGGGCGAAGAGAGAACAAAGGTAGCAGCCCTCGAAAGCGGCGCGGACGATTACGTTACTAAACCATTTGGCATGGAAGAACTGGTTGCACGGATAAGGGCGATCCTCCGTCGAGCTCCAAACGATCGGTTAGACAACTATATTGAGATTGGCGACTTCGTGGTTGATGTCGAGCGTCATCTTGTGCGAGTTCGAGGTGCTGAGGTACGGCTCACGCCGAAGGAATTTGATCTGCTGCATCATATGATAAAGCATCCCGGCCGTGTCCTCACCCATCGATCTATTCTCTCTGCGATCTGGGGGCCAAATTACTCGGAGCAGATCGAGTATTTGCGCGTATTCCTTGGCAATCTCCGCAAAAAGATAGAGCTTGATCCCGCCCGCCCTGAGTATATTCGAACCGAACCTTGGGTCGGATATCGCTTCGTTCCGGACCACAACGAATCTTTATAATCTTTTTATTTTCTCTTTTCTCCGTCTTTATTGATCGGCAGGTAATCTAGCGCCTGTGGACATGATCCGTCGTGTCCGAGGCATTTATGATCACTTGCGAAGCACGTCGATTTTCGTTATCCGCTCACGGCCAAATATCGGCCGAAGTGGCCAATCTGAACCGCCGCAGATTTTGGTTGAGCACTCTTTTTTTGACTGGAACGCTGGGACTTACATCGGGTCTATTAGGCGCCGGCATAAGTGCATTTACGCTGGTTGGCGAGCATGGGGCATGGCCGAGTCTTGACGTAGCGGGAACAGTATTGGTCGCCAGTGCATTTCCACTCTTAATGCTGGCCGCCCACGCAATGGACAAGATCGGCGCGTTAGATATCGGGTTAAGTGCTGAGCAATTTAAGCGATCGGGGCTTAGTCAGTAAAGTGAGAGGTTTACAGCGCGCCGCAGACGCTGATCACGAGCGAATCAAACGAAAGAAAAAATATGTGGAAAGCAACTATAGCCAGTTTATTTACAAGTTTGTTCCCAATTTTGGTATTCGCGTATCCGGCCTTTGGGCAGCAGACCATTTTTAATATGCCGTCGTCGGATATTCTGGACAAGGGCAAGGTGTATGTTGAATTTGACGCAACGTTCAAACCAAATACGGAAGTCGCGGTCGGGCGGTTTTCGTCGTTCGTTCCGCGCATTGTGGCCGGCGCCGGACGAAATGTCGAGATCGGACTGAACGTGACGGGCAATGTTCAACCCGGAGTCGATTCGACAACGCTTGTTCCGGCCGTAAAATGGCGGCCGTACCACAATGAAAAAAGCGGCGTGTCGATCGTGGTCGGCGACAATGTATTCATTCCGATCCGGAACAGATCGTACAACGTCGGCAACTACGCCTACGCACAGGTGAGCAAGTCCTTCAAAACCGGCACGCGGCTGACAGCGGGCGCTTATCATTTCACCAAAAACGTCGTCGCTCAAGACGCGAGTCGTGCCGGCGGGCAGTTCGGGTTTGAGCAAAGCGTAAGCAAGTACCTAAACATAAACGCCGATTGGTACACGGGCAAACACGCCGCCGGCTATTTCACGCCCGGCATTGCGTTCAAACCGCATCCGAAAGTGACCGGCTATTTCGGCTACTCGATCGGCAATGCCGGCACGCGAAGCGGAAATCATTTCTTCTACGCCGCTATCGGGATCAATCTTAATTAATTGGAGAAACTTATGCAGGATGTAATTTACATTGCGGTGATCGTTGGCTTTTGCCTGTTGTCGATCCTCTACCTTATTGGATGCGGATCGATGAAGAAGGCGGAGGAAAAGTGATGACATTGGAAACGATGCTGGCCTCAATTTGCGTGGCCCTACTTTTTGTTTATCTCGTGTACGCACTACTGCGGCCGGAGAAGTTTTAGACACTTGAGGCACGGCGATCGCTAAACGCCGATCGGTTTGCTCTCGTCGAAATTTTTTATGACAAGTTTTGGGATCTTTCAAATATTAGTTTTCTTCGGTATCCTTCTGCTTCTATGCAAGCCGATGGGCGTTTACCTTGAGCGAGTTTACTCGAACAAGAAGACCTTTTTGGACGGTATTCTTCGGCCCGCGGAGCGGCTGATCTATTCCGTCTGCCGAGTTGACGCGACAACTGAGATGAACTGGAAACAGTACGGCGTCGCGATGTTGATGTTCAGTCTTGCGTCTCTGCTCGGCGTTTATGCGCTGCAGCGATTTCAGGCGTTATTGCCGCTAAACCCGCAGGATCTTGGTGCTGTGGCACCAGATACGGCATTCAATACTGCGGCATCTTTTGTTACCAACACGAATTGGCAAAGCTACGGCGGTGAATCAACGATGAGCTATCTAACGCAGATGGCCGGGCTTGCCGTTCAGAATTTTGTTTCCGCGGCCGTCGGAATGGCGCTGGCGATCGTCTTTATCCGGGCGATCTCCAGATTCGAAACCGATCGTCTCGGCAATTTTTGGGTTGATCTGACTCGCGGAACGCTTTATGTCCTCTTGCCGATCTCCCTGGTTGCGGCCATTTTCTTCGTTTCTCAGGGAGTGATCCAAAACTTCGAGCCATATGCGACGGCGCAGCTTACCGAATCCGTAGCGGTCGAGGTGGAGAGTAAGGATGCTGACGGAAACATCGTTACCGACGCTGATGGCCAAACGGTCATGGAATCGAAAGACATAACAACCCAGACGATCGCCCAGGGGC
Source organism: Chloracidobacterium sp. (assembly GCA_015075585.1). Classification (NCBI taxonomy): domain Bacteria; kingdom Pseudomonadati; phylum Acidobacteriota; class Blastocatellia; order Chloracidobacteriales; family Chloracidobacteriaceae; genus Chloracidobacterium; species Chloracidobacterium sp. Next base: position 249,018 of record JABTUB010000002.1, on the reverse strand, counting down.
CGCTCGCATCGCAGCTCGCGATAAAGATGCTCGGAACGAACGGCGGTGGCTTCTTTAACGCAAACTCGGCTCACCCTTACGAAAATCCGACACCGCTCTCCAATCTGCTTCAGATGCTGTTGATATTTATTATCCCCGTCGGGTTTACTTACACGCTCGGGCGGATGGTGAGATCACAGGGGCACGGCTGGGCAGTTTTCGGAGCAATGGCGGTCTTGTTCTTTGCAGGTGCATTCATTTCGTACCAGTTCGAGTCGAAGGGCAATCCGCTTTATCCGGCGACGGTAGATCAACAGGCCGTCGGCGGCAATATGGAGGGCAAGGAAACGCGCTTCGGTGTGGCCGGCTCGACACTGTTCGCGACGGTTACGACGGACGCGTCGTGCGGTGCGGTCAACGCGATGCATGACAGTTTTACGCCCATCGGCGGAATGGTTCCGCTCGTTAATATGCAGCTCGGCGAGGTCATATTTGGCGGCGTCGGGGCCGGAATGTACGGGATCTTGGTGATGGTGATCCTGACGGTTTTCATCGCCGGGCTTATGGTCGGACGAACTCCGGAATACCTCGGAAAAAAGATCGAGGCTTACGACGTGAAGATGGCGATGCTGTTCGTTTTGATCTTCCCGCTAACGATCCTGGCTTTCAGTGCTGTCTCTTTGATCTCACCCGAATTTGGCTTAACGTCGCTGAACAATCAAGGTGCACACGGGCTTACTGAAATTCTATACGCTTACACGTCCGGAACGGCCAACAACGGATCGGCATTTGCCGGCCTGAATGCGAACACACTCTGGTACAACACGACGATAGGGTTGGCGATGCTCTTCGGGCGCTTTCTGATGATCATCCCGATGCTGGCGATCGCGGGAAATCTTGCCCGGAAGAAATATGTGCCGCCGAGCCTCGGAACTTTCCCGGTCAATACGGTGCTCTTCACCGTGCTTCTCGTAAGCGTGATCCTGATCGTCGGCGCGTTGACCTTTTTCCCGGTCCTCAGTCTTTCACCGATCCTTGAACATCTATTGATGAACGCCGGGCAGGCTCTTTAGAAAAAAAACATATGAAGAACGAGATTTCGATTTGGGATAAGAACATTATTCTGCAGGCACTCATTGGGGCGGTCACAAAGCTGAACCCGCGAGTGATGCTGAAAAACCCGGTGATGTTTGTTGTTGAGGTCGGAGCGGCACTATTGACCGCACGGCTGATCGCGAATCTAGTTACCGGCGAGACGGCGGATCTGGGTTTCGAGATCCAGATCACGCTTTGGCTGTGGTTCACGGTACTGTTCGCGAACTTCGCCGAGGCAATGGCCGAGGGACGCGGCAAGGCGCAGGCCGACACGCTGAGGAAGGCTAAGACCGAAACAACCGCCAATCGCGTCAAAAACGGCTCGACCGAAACGGTCAACGCGACGGATCTTCGAGCAGGTGATGTCGTCCATGTTTCGGCGGGCGAGTTTATTCCCGGTGACGGCGAAGTGATCGAGGGAGTCGCGTCGGTTGATGAATCAGCGATCACCGGCGAATCAGCTCCGGTGATCCGCGAATCCGGCGGCGACCGTTCCGCTGTTACCGGCGGAACAAAGGTTCTCTCTGATTGGATCAAAGTTCGGATCACTTCGAACCCCGGCGAAACATTCATCGACCGAATGATCGCTCTTGTCGAGGGAGCTGCGCGGCAGAAAACTCCAAATGAGATCGCATTGAATATCCTTCTCGCCGGCCTGACGATCATCTTTCTGCTCGCGGTCGTGACGCTGCAGCCGTTTGCGATCTACTCGAACGCACCGCAGACGATCTTTGTTCTGATCTCGCTTCTTGTCTGTCTTATACCGACGACGATCGGCGGGCTGCTGTCCGCGATCGGTATCGCAGGCATGGACAGGCTTATTCAGCACAATGTCCTTGCGATGAGCGGCCGTGCTGTCGAGGCGGCGGGCGATGTCAATACTTTGCTGCTCGATAAGACGGGCACGATAACACTCGGCAACCGGCAGGCGAGCGAGTTTATCCCGCTGAAAGGCGTGGACGACCTTCAACTTGCAGATGCGGCCCAGCTTTCATCGCTCGCGGACGAAACGCCCGAAGGCCGCTCGATCGTCGTGCTGGCAAAACAGAAGTACGGCCTGCGCGGACGCGAAGTGCATGAGCTTGCCGGCCGAACGGAATTTATTCCCTTCACAGCCCAGACCAGAATGTCCGGGGTCGATCTCGACGGCCGCGAAATTCGAAAAGGCGCGGTCGATGCGATCGAGAAGTATGTCGTGAACAGCCGAAACCAATCGCCGCATGAGCTGCGCGAAGTGGTCGAGCGTATTTCAAGGGCCGGCGGCACGCCGCTGGTCGTCGCGGACAATCGCACGCCGCTCGGCGTTATTCATCTGAAGGACATCGTGAAAGGAGGAATGCGCGAGCGTTTCAATCAACTTCGGCAAATGGGCATCAAGACGGTGATGATCACAGGCGACAATCCGCTGACCGCCGCATCGATCGCCGAAGAAGCCGGTGTTGACTCGTTTCTCGCCGAAGCGAAACCGGAGGACAAGATGGCGTTGATCAAGCGCGAACAGGCCGAAGGAAAGCTTGTCGCAATGACCGGCGATGGAACGAACGACGCTCCGGCACTTGCTCAAGCCGATGTCGGCGTTGCAATGAACTCTGGAACCCAAGCCGCGAAAGAGGCCGGCAACATGGTCGATCTCGACAGCGACCCGACAAAGCTCATCGAGGTCGTCGAGATCGGCAAGCAGCTGCTTATGACGCGCGGCGCGCTGACTACGTTTTCGATCGCGAATGACGTTGCAAAATATTTTGCGATTATCCCGGCGATGTTCGCGGCGGCGTTTCCTGTCCTGAACGCGCTTAATATCATGGGCCTGGCGACGCCGCGATCGGCGATCCTTTCAGCGGTAATATTCAACGCGTTGGTGATCGTCGCTCTCATTCCGCTTGCCCTTCGCGGCGTGAAATATCGGGCGTTGTCAGCGTCGAGCTTACTGCGTAGAAATCTGCTGATCTACGGCCTCGGCGGACTGGTCGCGCCGTTTATCGGTATCAAACTGATCGACATGGTGATCACGGCGATCGGATTGGCATAAGAAGGATTGGGAAATTGCGCCTTAAGCAAGGCTAATAATATGAAAGACTTACTCACATCTATACTAATGGTTTTAGTTATGACGATCGTCCTTGGCATCCTGTATCCGCTTGCAGTAGCCGGTTTTGCCAAGGTATTTTTCCCGCACCAGGCCAACGGCTCTCTGATCGTTCGTGACGGAAATGTGGTTGGCTCAGAGCTGATCGGCCAATCGTTCACCTCCGCCGGATATTTTCACTCGCGTCCATCTGCCGCCGGCAAAGGGTACGACGCGGCTTCATCGGGCGGATCGAATCTTGGCCCGACAAACCCCAAACTGATCGAGCGTATTTCGGCGGATGTTGAAAAATTCAATGCCGAAAACCCCGGTTCGCCAATTCCGGCTGACTTGGTTACGACGAGCGGCTCAGGACTCGACCCGCACATTTCTCCGGCCGCTGCCGAATTTCAGATCCCGCGTGTTGCAAGGGAAAGAGGAATTAGCGAAAGCCAACTCGCTCAGGTCGTCGCTCGATTCACCGAGGGTCGCCAACTCGGTTTCCTCGGCGAGCCGCGTGTTAACGTATTATTGTTAAATCTAGAGTTGGACAAGCTGACTTCCGCAGATCGGAAATAATATAGAATTGGCCACCGACCTCTATGTTTGTTGACACGGTAATAACAGAGGCTCCAATTTCGAACGGCGGCAAACGGCCGTCGCCTGAATCGTTGCTCGCAATGGTGCAGGAAAACGAGAGGGCAAAGCTGCGTGTTTACATTGGGGCGGCCGCCGGTGTCGGTAAGACATGGCAAATGCTTGAAGACGCCCACCAACTTCGCGAGCAGGGCATCGACGTTGTTATCGGGGTCGTAGAGACTCATGGCCGAACTGAAACGGCCGAACAGATCAAAGATCTCGAGATAATTCCGCCAAAGCGGATCGAGTATCGCGGCAACACCTTCGAGGAGATGGACCTTGAAGGAATATTGGCGCGCCGCCCCGCCGTGGTGATCGTTGATGAGCTCGCACACACGAACATCGCCGGCTCCAAGAACGAAAAGCGTTATGAAGACGTACTTGAATTGCTGGATCACGGCATTGCCGTGATCACAGCGATGAACATTCAGCACATTGAGTCGCTCAACGACGTTATCGCAAGCGCGACCGGTGTTCAGGTGCGCGAAACCGTTCCCGACAGTTTCCTGCAGAGGGCCGATGAGGTTATCGACGTTGATATCTCCGTCGATACTCTTCGAACACGTCTAAGACAAGGAAAGATCTACTCGATAGAGAAGATCGAACAGGCTCTCAACAACTTTTTTCGCAAAGGCAATATAGCAACCCTCCGAGAACTCGCTCTACGGCAGGTCGCTCAGCATCAGTCGGTTCAGGACTTCGAATATCGCGTGCGTGAAGGCCTCGAACCATCGGTCGTTCCGGAAAAGGTAATGGTTTGCATGGCTAGCGGTGGTTCTGCAAAAAAACTGCTTCGCACAGGTGCAAGGATCGTTGGCCGGCTCGCGTTTCACGGCGAATGGTTTGCCGTTTACATTGAAACTCCTAGCGAGGAGGCAGGCCGAATATCTCCGGCAGCCCACGCAACACTTCAGGAGAACATTAGATTTGCTGAATCTCTAGGGGCGACCGTCGTAAAGCTGAAAGCAACGAAAGTCGCCGATGCGTTGCTCACGTTTGCCCGCGAGAATGAGATAACTCACGTCATATTCGGCCAGTCCGCACGTTCTCGCTGGCAGATCTTCTGGAAAGGATCCATTATCAACCGCTTTCTCGCAGAGGTAAAAGGCGCGGCGGTTCATGTTATTCCAATAACCAAGCGAGATTAGTTCTCGTAAACTCGATCGCCGGATCAGTCTTGTGCGCAATTCTTGGAACGATGAACGGCCGACGGCTCATTGGCTAATAAATCCATTAAACGATCACGGCAGGATCAACATCAGCCGAAGTATTTACCCATCCGGGGCGATAATTTAGTATGCGACTGACGGTTTTGCGGCTTGGCCCGGAAGAGTTCGAAAGAATGTCGCGGGTCCTATGAGCTGCCGAATGTTTGTCCGATTTGATGCGATTTCGCGTTCGCAGGGGCGTGCGGGTTCGATTCCCGCCCTCAGCACCATTTTGTTGGTACGCCGATTGCAACTGTTGGTGGTCGGAGGGTCAACGAATGAAGCGGCACCTGTCGAGCCTTGTCTTAGTTACTGTCATTACGATCGCGGCGGCGCAATTCTCTCCGGCTCAATCGCAAAGGATGTTTGCTGATGCTGAGCGTATTTCAGGGGATAATTTCTCATACACTACACGAACCAGGATGGGGGCATCGGTATATTCGGTCAAACCGGCGTCCGCGGCACTGCTGAACGCAATAGACACGGGCTTGAACGCCCTGTTCGCGGCGGCCCGCACGAACGGGTACAGCAAGAAGCTGAAAGCGAGCGACTACAATATTTTTATTGCGAATGCCGATCGCACAAAGAACGCCGCCGGTGAATACTCGCCCGATATTGCGATCGGTGCGGCACAGTATGCGGGCAGCGTGTACGACCAAGGCGGATTCATCTACGCCGCCGGCATCATTGTTTCAAATAAGCCGCTTGCGTTCATGATCGCTGAGCATACGAAGAATTTCGAACGCGTTTCGGAGGCAGTGCGGAATGAGGGCGAACATCTCGTGCTTTACCACAATGACCGGAGCCGCTACCGAGCGACCGCCGACCACAGCAGAGGCGGCGGCCATCCGATCCTGCCGTAACGGAAATCGTGTATGCCCGAACCATCTCGTATTGCAGGCTGTCTATTGGCGGGCAACCATATTTGGTGCAGGCTGCGTCAAACCGTACGTATTTCGTGAACCAATATCGCCCGTGCGTTCGGCACGGCATTTGCGGATAACCGTTACGGAGTAACGGCTGCCGGGCCGGACGCAGGAAAGGCTCCTATGATTAGGTCTGTTGCCCGCCGAAACTTCATATTGACATTATTCGCGGTTTTTTTCTGCGTGATTGTTTGTAATGCGCAGGGGCCGGATTCGATCTATCGGCTGCCGAAAGGGACGAAGATCACGTTGGAGATGGCTTCCGAGATAAATTCCGGTTCAGCAAGTGTCGATGATACGTTCATTGCGCGAACCGCAGAACCGGTCGTCGTCCGCGATGTTGTGGTGCTGCCGAAAGGCGTTGCCTTCGAAGGCCGTGTTGATCGAGTTGCGAGGCCTGCCCGCGGTTCGCGAAGCGGCGAGTTAGAGATCGTTATCCAACGGTTATTGGTTGATGACGGAATTCGCCGGAGCGTTTCGGCACGAACGGTAACCGTGATCCGAGCCGAGTCCGATAGGACACGCAACGTCGCAGGCATCATCGGGAGTGCTGCTTTCGGCGCATTGATAGGCAACGCGATAAAGCCGGGCATCGGCGCCATTGTCGGGGCATCGGTTGCCGCAGGGGTCGGCGGCGGAACGCTTGCGATAAGGAAAGGGCGTGATCTAAGGCTGCGTGAGGGCCGGCAATTCGTCATAGAACTGACCGAAGAACTGCTGCTGCCTTTGCCTGATAATTAAAGTTTGGCTGCGGGCTTCAACCCGCGGGCCATTATGAAAAGGCCTGTCGTGAAGGGGAGAGCACGGCGGGCTTTTTCATTTGCGGCAAGGATGCTGCCTGCCACGTCAATTTTCAAGGCGAATTTGCGGGAATTTTCTACTGGGCATAAAATAGAACCTTTCGGGTCATTTGGATATTTCAGACAGATATAGAGAGGATAAATATGGCAGCAGGAAGAAATAAGGTTACGGTCGTCGGTGCGGGAAATGTAGGCGCAACGGCGGCTCATTGGATCGCAAGTAAGGAACTTGCGGATGTTGTTCTGGTCGATATCGTCGAAGGCACGCCGCAGGGTAAGACCCTCGACCTCGCACAGGCGGCCCCGATCGCGGGTTTTGATGTAAAGCTTGTCGGTGCGAATTCATACGAAGAGACGGCTGATTCGGATGTTGTGATCATCACCGCGGGTCTGCCGCGTAAGCCCGGTATGAGCCGTGACGACCTATTGAAGACAAATTCGGAGATCGTCGGTCAAGTTACCGATCAGGTCGCAAAGTATTCGCCGAATGCGTATATCATCGTGGTTTCAAATCCGCTTGATGCAATGGCACAGGTCGCATTCCGCCGCTCGGGCTTTCCGAAGAATCGTGTGATGGGCATGGCCGGTGTGCTTGACTCGGCGCGCATGCGTTGTTTTCTTGCGGCGGAATTGAATGTTTCGGTCGAGAATGTTACCGCGTTCGTGCTCGGCGGCCACGGCGATACGATGGTTCCGCTTCCGCGCTATTCAACCTGTGCGGGCATTCCGGTTACCGAACTCATTCCGAAGGAGAGGCTCGATGCCATCATCAGCCGCACTGCGAACGGCGGTGCCGAGATCGTCGGTTTGCTCAAGACCGGATCGGCTTTCTACGCCCCTTCGCTCGGTGCCGTCGAGATGGCGGAGTCGATCTTGAAGGATAAGAAGAAGATCTTGCCCTGTGCGGTTTTCCTTGAAGGCGAATACGGCATCAGCAATCTTTTTGTCGGCGTCCCGGTCAAGCTTGGCAAGAACGGCATCGAGGAGATAATAGAGATCAATCTGACGAACGACGAGCGCGCGGCCCTGCATAAGTCAGCGGCGGCGGTTCAGGAACTCATCGATGTTCTGAATATCTGAACATCCCGGTCGGTTTGTTGGCACCGGCAGAGCCGTTTTTGGGTTCTGCCGGTGCATTTCATTCGGCCGCGACGGCTCCTTCACCCTTGAAGAGCACCTTCAACAGCGGCGGAGCAACGATCGTCGTTGCAACGGCCATAAAGAGTACGACGCCGTACAGCGAATCGGTTATGACCGACATTCCGAGCCCGATCTGAGCAACGACGATTCCGACCTCGCCGCGCGGTATCATTCCTACGCCGACCTGTCCGGCCTTTCGCCATCCGAGATTCAGGACGCCCAGCCCGCCGCCGATGAGTTTTGTGATCACGGCCACGACGGTGATGATCGCGGTCAGAGCCAGCGTTGACGAATCGCGAAAGACGTCGAGCTTTAATTGAAGCCCAATACCCACGAGAAAGAACGGTACCAGAAAGTCGGTAACGCCGGCGATCTGTTTGTGCATAGTCGGGTTGTCCTCGGTCGCTTCAGCAAGCGACATACCGGCCACGAATGCACCGACGATCGCCGCAACGCCTATGTAGGCCGCCGCGACCGACAAGGCAAGGCAAAGTACGAGTCCGAATGCAAAGAGGGAATTGGCGAGCCGCAGATTCTCGATCCGAGGCGCCATTCGTGTAACGGCCGGAGCTCCTACGAACATGACGAAAATAAGAAAGCCGATAGACAGCGCAGCCGTAAGAGCAAGCTCGAGGTAATTGATGCTTCCTTGTGCGAGGCTCGAAACGACCGCCAGCACCAGTAAGCCCAGAATGTCGTCTATAACGGCGGCTCCGAGGATAATTCGGCTTGTATCATGCTCGATCAGGCCGAGATCGCCGAGAACCTTGGCGGTGATACCAACGGAGGTTGCGACCATTGCCGTGCCGATAAAGAGCGATTCGATGTTCGGAGCTCCCCACAGTTCCATCAGTACATAACCCGCAACGAAAGGAACGATCACGCCGAGTACCGCAACAAGGAACGCACTTTTGCCGACACGCAGAATATCGTGAGGCTTTGTTTCAAGGCCGACGGTGAACAGCAGAAATATCACGCCGATCTCTGCCAACGTCGATGTGATCTCATTCGGCTGTACCAACGCAAGGACGCTAGGGCCGATGATGATGCCCGCAAGTATCTGCCCGACGACCGCAGGCTGCCGCAGGCGTTCAAAGAGTTCCGCCATCAGTATCGCTGATGCCCAGATGATCAATAGGGTTACGAGAGTATGGAAATTATCGGATGGCGATGTGAATGCAAGCTGCATTATATGATGTTACAATAACCTGCGTTTCTATGCTCAGGAACACCATACTCGTCGGCGTTGGCGGAATGTTGGGTTCTATTGCCCGTTACCTGTCGGTCTATTTTATGTCGCGGCTGATGGCGATAGATTTTCCGATAGGTACTTTTGTCGTCAACGTCCTGGGCTGTTTCATTATCGGGTTGGCCGCCGGATTCGCGGGACGTTATTTTCCGGACGATCAAGGACGACTGCTGTTCGTTGCGACCGGATTCTGCGGCGGCTTTACCACCTTCTCTGCCTTTGCCCTCGAAAATGTCGAGCTGCTGACCTCACGGAGCTTCTTTACATCCGCGTCCTACGTCGTTGTAAGCGTCATTGTCTGCATAATTGCCGCATTCCTCGGCCTTTTCGCTGCCCGCAACTGGTAAGTCGGTCATATTGACGAAAAAAATCGGTCAGAATGACCGTATCACATCATTCCTGAACGCCTCTAAGTTAGATAAGCCCTGTAAATACAATACTTAACTGTTTGGCACACGCCTTGATATAAGGAAAGCCGACGGCACCATTGTATGCCGAAGATTTAATGCCCCAAGTTAAGGAGCTTCAGATTATGAAAGAGGAAAGAACAAAAACCGGACTCATCAGACAGATCGTCGTCCTAGCGATCGTCATGTCGTTCGCGTTCTCGAATATTTTTGCGATAGGAGCGTTGCGCAGCGACAGGATCAATGTTGCTTCCAGCACCTCAGCAACGGCTAGATATACCACCGACCTTACGCAGCTTGGCCGTGAAGGAAGACTGCGTGAGGACCTAAGCCTTGAGAATGCAGCAAATGCACTTCTGAAGGCGTTAGCGGAGGATGGTGTTCGTCAGCCGATCGTCGTTAATGATGACCCAGCGGTCCAGACCGCGGTCGTTGAACAGGCCGCATTGAGTATCTCGAACGGAACCGCCCCGGAGGCTCTTGCGGGACGCTCGATCCTTCAGGTCGAGACCGCAGTGCTCTTCTCGAATTCCCATTCAAAAGAGGAGGCAGCACAAAAACTGGAGCCGATCATTGATGAAGCTATCGCGTCCAAGGGACGCGTGATCCTTTATTTTGATGGAATGGCCGATCTTGTCGGTGTTCAAGCGCCTACCCAAAAGCTCTTTCAAGCCGTTTCCGAGGGCCGCATTTCGGTCATTGGTTCGAGCTCCGCAGCAGCGTACAAAGAGCAGGTAGAGGCTAATGCCGACGTCTCGCCGTACTTTGCCGGCATCTTCGTTTCTGAAAGTAGGAAGGCGGAAACGGATGCCGGCAACGGCAAGATCGCTTCGAATAATACCTACCGCGGCGACAATGTATCGCCGGATCTACGCGATATGATGGCGGCCGATCCGTCGGGCAAGAAGCGCGTTGATGTCATCCTGCAGGCAAAGGATGTCGAGAGTGCAGCTCTGCGCTCGATCCTTGCTGACGGACGGGCACGTATCACAGGCCGTATCGGCAGCGATGATACGCTTGTCGTAAACCTGCCGCTGTCCGTGCTTAATACGCTGTCAACGAGCGGCTTGATCAATTACGTATCTCCGGATCGCGAAATGACGAGCATGGGGCATATTGAAGATGCCACAGGCACGACATTGATGCGGTCTCAACCCGCGCTGAACGGCCGTCCGGCATACACGTTGGACGGCACAGGCGTCGGTATTGCGGTCGTTGATTCAGGCCTGTATGCGGGCCACAACGGCTTTAAGAATGGAGCAGGCTCATCGCGCGTCGTCGCGAACGTGAACTTTACGAACGGTACGATCACGGACACGACAGACGCTTACGGACACGGCACACACGTCGCGGGCCTCGCTGCCGGCGATGACAATGTGAACAGCGGTGCGTATCGCGGAGTTGCGAATAACTCGACGATCATAAGTGTCAAGGTTTTGAATAATCTTGGGATCGGAAACACGTCGTGGCTTCTGAACGGCCTCAATTGGATCCTTGCAAATCGGGCTGCGTATAACATCAAGGTCGTCAACCTGAGCCTCGGTACGACAGCCATCGATACTTGGACGAACGATCCTGTGTGTATCAAGGTCAAGGAACTTGTAGCTGCAGGTATTGTCGTCATAGCTGCCGCCGGAAATGAGGGCAAGACCCACCAAGGACAAAAAGTGTACGGGCGTATTCACAGCCCCGGCAACAGCCCGTATGCGATCACTGTAGGTGCGAGCAATTCGTTGGGAACGACCTCGCGTGCCGATGACGTAATGGCAACTTTCAGCTCGCGGGGGCCTACGCGCAGCTACTATAAGACCTCGACCGGCACGACGGTATATGACAACCTGATCAAACCCGATATCGTTGCTCCCGGAAACAAGCTTATCTCATACAAGTCGCCGAGCAACCGAATGTCGGTACTCAACGCATTACTGAACGTCGATCAGACAAATGGTGCTGATTCGATGATGTACATGAGCGGCACGTCGATGTCCGCTCCGGTAGTTGCGGGTGCCGCCGCACTACTGCTGCAGGTCAATCCGAAGCTGACACCCGGAATGGTCCGAATGCTGATGCAGTACACTGCCCAGCCGATCGCAGGTGCTAACACCTTTGAGCAGGGTGCAGGTGCACTTAACCTCGAAGGCGCGGTGCGTTTGGCACGTTCGCTCCGCACGGATGTCGATTTTCAGAGCCTTACGAAAGGCGCGGCAACCGTTCCTGCGGGATGGACGATGCCGACGCCGTCAACAACGATCGGCGGTTCGACGTTCCCGTGGGCTCAGTTCATTATCGGAAAGTTCACGACCCTCTCGGGTGCGAACCTCGTTTCGCAGTTCCAGACCGTTTATAAGCGTGAGAATATAGTCGGCCAAGGCGTTACCTTCGGAAACGGCAACTTCTCGCTGGATACGGCAAGCTATTTCACGGCCGGGCTTACGATCAACCGTGACGTGAATACGAGCAACGGTTCTGCCCTTGGGGTGGGAACGCCGTACTTAAGCTACGGTGTTCTGGTAGGTGACGGTGTACTCGTCGGTGACGGTGTTCTGGTCGGTGACGGCGTACTGGTCAGCGATGGTGTACTCGTCGGCGACGGTGTTCTGGTCGGTGACGGCGTACTTGTCGGTGACGGCGTACTTGTCGGTGACGGTGTTCTAATTGGCGACAGCGTTCTCCTTGGTGATGATACTGCAGGAATGCAATAACGATCATTATCATGTAATACATAAGGAGAAACGCTATGTTCAAGACACAACTAAGAAAAACTGAACTGTCCCGAACGGTCTTGGCCAAAGCGTTCCAACCGATCTTAGCGGATGTCCAAGGGCTGGTCGCCTTAACTGAGGCGAACAGACGAGAGACCCTCGCATTCTTGGCAGAACGGCCGGTGCATACTGTGGTGATGACGAGCTTCATCAACGACAACGGCATCGAGAGCGAGCTTAATCGAGGCAAATTCTACGGCTATCGCAACGCGGAAGGCCGGCTCGAAGGAGTTGCTCTGATCGGACATTCGACCCTAGTAGAGGCTCGAACTGACAATGCTTTGTATGCTCTGGCAGTTTGCGGACGCAACGCCGAAACACCCATTCACCTCGTAATGTCGAGCGGTGATACAGCCGAGCGGTTCTGGTCGTTCCTTTCGAACGGAGCCGAGCCGAAGCTGACATGCCGCGAGGCTCTTTTTGAAACGGCCTTTCCGTTCGCGGTTCCTGAAAGGGTGACTGCGTTAAGGCCGGCAACCGAAGACGAACTGATGCAGGCCGCAGAGGCACAGGCAGAGGTCGCCTTTATTGAGTCGGGGTCGGACCCTATGGTCCGCGACCGTGAAGGCTTCCTAAAGCGTGTGGCTCGGCGTATCGATCAGCAGCGTGTCTTCGTTGTGATGGATGGCGACGAGCTTATATTCAAAGCCGACATCATCGCGGAAACGCCCGAGTGCATCTATCTCGAAGGCATTTATGTCAGCGAGAAGCACCGCGGCAAGGGTATAGGCTCACGCTGTTTGGCATCGCTTACGCTCGACCTTCTAGATCGTGCGTCCAACATTTGTATGTTAAGCAATGTTCAGATGACGAACGCCCACCGCAGCTTTATGAAAGCGGGCTACAAACGTTCGGACGAATGCGTAACGCTCTTCGTCTGAGCAGAAGAAATTGGTGGACATTCTGAACGCCAATCAGCGATAATAGGAAAGGCCACACTCGGCCTTTCCTATTTTGCGTTCATCGTAACGCAGTCTCTGGCTCATCCTTTCGGCCGGCAAATGTTCGGCTGTCCTCGTTAAAACTGTCGGGTCAATAACGCCGTTAATATGGATACGGCCAATCAATGAAGTATCCGAGACTCACATGGGCATACGCGATTTTGGTTTACGCGCTCGGCGCGGCTTCTATTGCTGTGTCCGTTTGGCTTATTGAGCCTGATCTGATCGACGTTCACCTAGTTCTCCTGTTCCTGTTCACGATAGGTGTCGGCTCGCGTATCACTATCCAAGTGCCGCGCTTCAAGGGTTATATTTCAGCCAGCGAGATATTCATTTTTCTCGCGCTGTTACTCTACGGCGGCCAGTTCGCCGTGCTGCTGGCCGCAGGCGATGCCTTCGCGACAAGCTGGCGTATCTGTAAGAAGCGATCTACGGTATTTTTCAATACGGCTACAATGGCGATCTCGACCGCCGTCGTATGGTTCGTGCTGCAGGTATTGGGCCTCTATACCGTCAGTCAGGTTCATGGCACCAGTGACTACCAAAAGAATTTTGTCGTCGCTCTTTCCGTAATTGCCATAACACAATTCATTACAAATACTGCTTTGGCCTCGTCGTACGGATCGCTGCGTGACAACACTCCGTTCTGGGATACTTGGAAGGTCAAGTACATTTGGTCCTTCTTCACATACCTGATAGGAGCGATAGGAGCAGGCTTGCTTGTTCAGCTCGGCGAGTATCTTGGCCTGAACATCATCGTTGCCACCTTTCCGATCTGTTTTTTCGTATTTCTCGGCTACCGGATGTATATGCGGAACGTCGAGGCATCGATGCGGCAGGCGGAACAGGCGGAGCAGTACGCACGCATACTCGAAACTCAATCAGAGGCCTTGCGCGAGTCAGAAGAGAGGTTTCGCAGCGCTTTCGATTACGCGCCGATCGGCATCGGCCTGCTGACGTCAACGGGCAAATGGCTCAAGGTCAACCATGCATTGACCCAGATCCTCGGTTACGGCGAAGAAGACTTCCTAATGATGGACTTTCAGTCAATAACCGTTCCGGAAGATCTCGGCATGGCGCTGATCAAGGTCCACGAGCTGTTGTCGGGCAAGATAGACAATTGCCAGATGGAGCAGCGTTATTTTCACAAGACCGGCCGTATCGTATGGGCATCGTGGAGCGTTTCAGCCGCCAGCGACGTTAGATCGAAACAGCCGAATTTGATCTTCCAGATACAGGATATTACTCAGAAAAAGAACGATCAGCAGAAGCTTGAATATGAGGCGACCCACGATCAGCTTACCGGGCTGCCGAATCGTTCCTACTTCCTTACACGTTTGACCACAGCCCTCGAAAAGGTTCATTCGATCCAAGGGTATCAGGTGAGCGTGTTGTTTATCGACCTCGACCGGTTCAAGGTCGTCAACGACAGTCTCGGGCATCTTATCGGCGACCTTCTCCTAAAGGGTATTGCAGAACGGCTGAATGAATGTATGAGGCCGGCGGACATCGTTGCTCGGCTCGGCGGGGACGAATTTACCATTCTTGTCGAGGGTGTGTTCGATGCAGCCGAGGTTACGCGGATCGCGGATCGGATTCAGCATCAGCTCACGGTTCCGTTCGACCTTAACGGGCACATCGTCTATACATCTGCCAGCATCGGTGTCCTTCATGCATCCGAGAAGCATTTTACTGCCGAGGATATGATGCGTGATGCGGACACGGCAATGTATCAGGCAAAACGTGCCGGCAAGGCAAGACATGCGGTCTTTGATGAGGAAATGCACAAGGCCGCCCGCGAAACCCTTCAGCTCGAAACGGATCTCCGTCGAGCTGTCGAACATGACGAGTTGGCGGTCCGGTATCAGCCGATCCTTGATCTTGAGAGCGGGCGTATCACCGGCGTCGAAGCTTTGGCTCGGTGGTATCACCCGACCTTGGGCCATATATCGCCCGGCAAGTTCATACCTCTTGCAGAGGAAATTGGGCTTATCGATCAGCTTTGCGCGCAAGTGCTTCACCGTTCGTGTACCGAGATCAGGTCGCTGCAAGACCGCCGCAGCAAAGACCGTCAGCTTACGATGAGCGTCAATCTGTCGAGTCGGCAGTTCGCACAAGGCTCGCTCGTTCAGAGCATTTGTTCGATATTGGATGAAACGGGCTTTGCTCCGAGAGATCTCCATGTCGAGATCACGGAATCAGTATTTTTTGAGCACGCTGACAGTTCGGTTGCTATGCTGAATCACCTTCGGGGTCTTGGGATCGACATTCATATTGATGATTTCGGTACGGGATACTCGAACCTCAGCTATCTGATGAGGCTACCGATCTCGACACTCAAAATAGACCGCTCATTCATCTCTATCGTGGATGATGACGGCAGCAACGACGCCGTTGTAGAAGCCATCATTGCACTGGCACGCAAGCTGAGCCTGCGCGTCATTGCTGAGGGCGTTGAGACGCAAGGGCAATTGGAGCGGCTGAAAGAATTAGGATGCGAAGGTGCTCAAGGCTACTACTTTGCCTCGCCGATGGAGTTTACAGAGTTAAAGAAATTCCTCGGCAAAGCAGCGATCCGCGATTCGAACTTGCCGATGGCGGATGTGCCGGTGATCGAGGCGATACAGTAGGGGTCAGGCATTAGCTGCGACTTCGAGATCTCGGCCGATATCTTCAAGGTGCGCGACCACTTTTTTGATAAGCCATTCGGGAGTCGAAGCACCGGCAGTTACGCCCACAACATTCACTCCGACGAGATCGTTAGGGTCGATCTCTTCTTCGGTCTCGATCAAAAAGCTCTTTTCGCAATTCTCTTTACAAACGGCCAAGAGCTTTACGCTGTTCGATGAATGGCGCCCGCCGATGATATAGAAGGCCTCGACCATCGTTGACAGTGATCGTGCTGCGTCCTGCCGGTCGCGCGTTGCGGAGCAGATGGTGTTCACTACGCGAACATTTCCCGTCGAGCGGGCTTTTACAGCTTCGGCGGTGTCGAAGAATGTCTTTGCCTTGATGGTGGTCTGGGCCACGACGATCGGGTCGCGAAGCATCGGCAGCGAAGCAACCTCTGTCTCGTCATGTACAACAAAAGCGTGGTCAGGCGCATAGCCCTTAACGCCGATCATCTCAGGATGCTCGGGATTGCCGACAATAACGATGTTCTGATCGTTGGCGGCGGCACGAGCGGCGAGTTTTTGGACGCGGGTAACGAAAGGACAGGTCGCGTCAACAACGCGGGTTGCCGTCATTTCAAGCTGATGCTGAACTTCGGGTGTTACGCCGTGCGCACGTATAACCGCGGTTTCTCCGCTTAAAACCTCCGAAGGGTCGGTCATCGTAACAACGCCTTCGTTTGCCAGGCGCTGCATTTCCTGCTCGTTGTGGATTAGCGGTCCGAGTGTACGAACCTTTTCGCCGTCGCTTAACGCGGCCTCGACCATATCGACCGCACGTTCGACTCCAAAACAAAACCCGTATTCATTCGCAAGCAATACCTTCATCTTTCCCCCTGCAAGCTTTCCCCTGCGTATAATCTTACCAAACCAAAAACGCGGAAACGAACTCAAGCGGATCTAGCGGACAGGGTCGCGGAGTATTGCGGCGGCGGCAGCGGCAGCCAACGACGCGACTGAACGATCCGGCTCGCGAAGCTCGGCGATCTGGCAAAGAGCCTCACCGGTACGCGAAAGCAGGCGTATTAGGTCGCCGGGCTCAGCCCGTGTCGCAGCGGTCAACTCGTCCCATTCAATTCCTTGTGCCCATCGGGCAGCAGATGTCGCGGCCGACGCATTCAGTTCATCGGCCGGTGCTACACCAAATTTCCACTCGATCTCGGCAACTGTCTGCATCACTTCTTCCAACTGATCAATGCAGCCGGCCAAACGGTTCGACATTCGAAGCATCCCGTAATTTCTATCCGGGTCGGATGCGATCGCTGCTATCAAGGCTGCAAGATCCGGCGGCGTGAGCCCGTCGAAAATGCCCGCCCGCAGCGCCTCGCCGACGATAAGAGGTCTGTCAATGCGAAGATCGGCAAGCCACTTTCCGTCAGCGGTCACGGCCTCTGACGCGAGGTCGATGTACCCAAGCTTGTCGAGCACCTTCGCCCGCCTTTCAAACGGAAGCCAGAGGCCGTCGCTTTGGCGTTGAGGCGTGCTTTTTCCTGTTGCCGAGCGAAATGCAAAGCTCTTCTCGGCAACCTCGCGAACCTGTGCAAGGCTGCCGTAAGCATCGAGCAAGTTGAGCAGGCTGGTATATGTCGCACGGAATTTACTTTCTAGCGGATCGGGTTTTGCCGACAGAAGCTCGGCGATTTTCCGAATATTCTGGAAAGGGCCCGGAACGAGGACAACAAAGCCGACCTTGTCGCGTCCGCGGCGGCCTGCGCGTCCCGTCATTTGCTGCAATTCGCTTGCGGACAATGGCCGCCAACCGTCGTTGCCGCGTGTATCGGCATTGCTGATCACGACGGTGCGTGCAGGGAAATCGACGCCCGCGGCGACGGTCGATGTTGCAAATATCGTGTCGAGCAGGCCTGCAGCCATCATTTTTTCGACAAGCAGCTTCCACGCAGGGACGTGTCCCGCGTGATGCGATGCGACGCCTGAATTGATGATCGCCTGTGCTTGCTTGTGTCCGGCTATCTCAGGGTGCCCGGTGCTGAATTCAGAGAACAGCTCCTGACGCTTACTCCGCTTTTGTTCGTTCGCGGGTTGCGAGCGGTCATTGCGGATGTCCTGTACGGCCTCATCGCAGCGTCGGCGCGTCGGCAAAAAGACTATTGCCGGCAGCAGGTTATGCTGTCGAAGAGCGCTGATGAGCTTTCGCGGCGGAAGTTCGATCCGTGAAGCATTCATTTGAATTTCAGCTGAGCGCCAATCTCTGAAGGCCCTTTAGAAGCAGGTCCTCATCTACGATATCGATGATATCGGTATTCTCATCGACCAGCATTGCCCTTCCGCCCGTCGCAATGACCCTAATATCGCCGCCGGCCTCATTCTTGATCCGACGGATCAGCCCTGAGACCATTTCCACATAACCGTTCACGATCCCTGAGCGGAGTGATCCCTCGGTCGTATTCTGGAGTACGCTTTTCGGAGCCGCAAGCTCAACTTCGGGCAGCAGCGGAGCAGCGATGTGCAGCGCTTTCGGCAAGGTATCAAGGCCGGGAGCGATCAGGCCGCCGATCAAGCGCCGTTCGCTATCGACCAGATCGATCGTCGTTGCCGTGCCAAAACTGCACACGATCGTTGGTACGCCGTAAATTGCAGCTGCGGCGGAAGCGTTCACGAGCCGGTCGGTGCCTGCAGCCTCGATCGGAAAATAGTTGACCGTAATACCCAGTTCATCGGTATTTTCGATGACACGCACGCTAAACGCGAGATGCGAGCTCATGAGTTCTTTTACGGGTACGAGGGCTTCGGGAACGACCGAGCAGATCACAGCTGATGCGATATTCGGCGGCAGTTGTGCGGCGAGCGCGTCATTTAGACTGCTTGCCGACGCCTTGCGGTCTGTCGGGATGGTTATCTTGTCGATGAGTGATTCGCCGTCGAAAACACCGATCTTGATGTTGGTGTTGCCAATGTCAACGGCTAACAACATTACACTGCGGATCCTGCAATGACGGCCTGCTTATCCGTGAAGCGGAAGGCCGTCGTAAACGACGCTCCACCCGCGCGATATGCTTGTATTCAGGTCACGATCGAACGAGTCTGCGGCAACACCGGCGTCCTTATAAAGCTGAACGGCAGGCACGGCTTCTCGCGGATCGACACGGCATATCGCAGCTCCGACGATACCCGTCTTTAGACAAAGAAGAGCGACCATATCATTCTTCTTCATAATGGCCGTTCGGGTCGAGACCACGTTCACCCAATCATCGTCATCCTCGATCGGAATGAACTCGCCTTCACCGGGCGACACGAGATCCGCTTCTTCGTCAAGGTCAAGATCGGGGTCAAACTCTAGTTCGTCGTTCATAGGCTTTTTACAAAGTACACTCTTCGGCCGAAAAACTCAATTCATACTTGATCTCGGCGTGATTGCGCACGATCAGTTCATCGCCTGTGTGTACGCCGGTGCGCCGGTCGATGACCTCACGCCAGATCTCATTTTCTCGAAATATCTTATCGCCGATACGCTCAAATCTGTGTTCTTTTTCCACTATATGGTAGCTGAAAGGCGTCGGGCCGCCGCTTAAGATCGAGCCTTTCAGGTGATCGTCAGTAACCTCGACCCTTAGTTGGAACGTGATCTCGGTCGGATTATGGAATCGCAGGTCGATGTAGTTGTAAAAAACGCCGGCACCCGATCCGAAGGGCAGCACCCGATTCTCATCAGGGAACGGGTCGAAACTGTGATGATGCCGCTCTACCACAACCAGCGGAGTATGAAGGGCCATCCAATAAAGGAGGTTGGCAAGCTGGCACAGGCCGCCGCCGACACCGCGTACGACCTCGCCGCGCGAAAGCTGCATGCCTTCGAGATAGCCTTTCGCCGCGGTCGCTTCACCGACCCTTTTCCAGAATGAAAAGGTTTCGCCCGGCTTTATCAAGAGGCCGTCGATCGTAGGGCATGCGATCTTGAGATTCGCGACCTTGTTCTCCTGCAGCAGCGGATCGGAGTTCCCGAGCTTGCGGCGAAGGAGCGAGCGGTGTTTCTTGCAGGAGAATGCCAGATCGCTTGTACTTTGTTCTGAGGCGAAGCTAACACCGCTGCTCATATCTGAAAGCCGGCGAAAAAAACGCTTTTGCCAGATGCGCGCACGATAGAACAGAGGGTGTATTTCAGAAAGTCTTTTTCTCACACAGCTTATGGAGCGGTACCGCGGAAAGATCAGATGCTTCTGAGACGCTCGACCTCGCCCGAACGGATAATGTTAACGCTGCCGTCGGGAAGTTTAACACGTAAACCGCCGTCCGGCTCAAGCCCGTCAGTAATACCTTCGATCGTTGATGTGCCAAGGGTTGCACGAATGGCCTTTCCGGCAAAATAACTTGAGCGTTCGGCCCATTCCGCGATGGTCTCGCCGCAGCCGCCCTCGGCCAAAAGGCGCGTGTAGCGGTCCGTCAAACGGCGCAGTAATATTCGCTCGATCGTTTCTGCATTAATGCGTACGCCTTGATCGCTGAGGGATGTGGCAATTGCTGCGATCTCGGGCGGCAGGCCCTCGGATCTTATATTGATGCCGATACCTACGATAACCGCGCGGCCGAGCGGTGTCTCGATCGTCTCTGCGAGTATCCCGCTTATCTTTCGCTCGCCGATCAAGACGTCATTTACCCACTTAATATCCGGCCGGAGACCGATCTCGTGCATTGTATCGTGCACCGCGAGGCCTGCCATCAGCGTCATAAGCGGCAGGGATCGCGGTTCGATGGCCGGACGGAGGACGATGCTCAGATAAAGGCCCGTGCCTTTGCTGCCGGCCCATCTGCGGCCAAGACGGCCGCGGCCTGCGGTTTGTTCGGCGGCAATGATGCAGGTGCCTTCGGCCGCTCCGCGTCCGGCCTGCTCGGCCGCCTCGGTATTGGTAGAAGGCAAGGAGTCAAAACGGATGACATTTATTTGCATTAATTCGTCGGAGCCCAAAGCGAGTCGCAGTAGTATTGCCGGTCATCAAGAAAATTCTGTTCGATCGAGAAGCCGCTCGCTTCGGCAAGGCGGTCGATCGCGGCCATCGAATATTTCTGTGACACCTCAACGAATACGGCTTCCCATTCGTCAAAGTTGAACGATCGGCCAAGGGCCTCAATATTAACCGTTTGAGCTTCACCGCTGATAAGGTATGAGCGGGCCGCCCCATTGATCGGATCGTAGATCGAGTGGTGCGAGAATTTTGCAACGTCAAAATCGCCGCCGAATTCGCGATCTATTCGTTTCAGCAGGTTGAGGTTGAACCGGGCAGTCACGCCCGCATCGTCGTCATACGCGGCTGCAATGACATACGGATCCTTCTGCAGGTCGAAACCGACGAGGAGAAGGTCGCGGCTGTTCATCACCGTGTGCAGCGAACGGAAAAGCTCGACGGCCGCGTCATGCGAATAATTGCCGATGTTCGACCCGAGAAACAGGAGCACCTTTCGCCGTTCGGAAGTGTGCTTGAGCGAGGCGAGTATCTTCAAATAATCGCCGTCGAGAAGGTTCACTTTCAACATCGGGAATTTCTCAGAGAATGTTCTGCCGAGGCCGCTAAGGGCCTCCTGCGATATGTCGATAGCTGAGTAGGTGACATCGACGGACCGCGCAAGGGATCGATCGATCAAGATCGCTGTCTTCGAGCCGTCGCCGGCACCGAGCTCTATGAGGTCAAAGGCATTCTCGCTGCCTGCGAAAGCCTCGAGTATCTCCGCCGCCTGCGTTTCAAATATCGCCCGTTCACAGTTTGTCAGGTAATACTCGGGCAGTTTCATTATCTCTTGGAAGAGCCTTGACCCCTCGCTGTCGTAAAAATACTTTGACGAGAGGTACTTTGGCGAAGCGGACAAGCCCTTGAGGACGTCGTCCGCAAATTGCGTGATCTCAGTTGTGGAATTGCCCTGCATCGTCAGCACCTATTTACGACAAAGCCTGATGCCGGTGAATTGCCAGCGGAGCCTCGGCTGGAAGAAATTGCGGTATGTCGGGCGGCTGTGGCCTTTAGGAGTTGCTACCGACGCCCCGCGAAGCACCATCTGATCGATCATGAACTTGCCGTTGTATTCACCGACCGCGCCGGTTCCTTTTGCAAAGTGCGGATACGGCAGATATGCCGAATTCGTCCACTCCCAACGCAGGCCCCATCGGAATTTCTGATTCGCGGCTTCCCACTCGAATTCGGTCGGAAGGCGCTCGCCCTTCCACTCAGCGAACGCGGCGGCCTCATAGAAGGAGATATGGCACACAGGCGCATCAAGCGGCAACGGCCTCAAACCTGACAGCGTGTAGTGCATATAGCCGCCATCCCGCTTGTGCCAATACAACGGGCTGTCTGCGTTGTTCCGGTTTACCCAATCCCAGCCGTCTGCGTGCCAAAGGTAGTGGATCCGATAGCCGCCGTCGTTGATGAATTCAATGAACTCGGCATTTGTTACGAGCGAGCTTGCGATCTGGCAGCCGTCCAGCCAAACCTTGTGCCGTGCAAGTTCATTGTCGAAGCAGAAGCCATCGCCCGCATAGCCGATCTCATAAAGGCCTTCTTCAATGTCAACAAAGCCGCCGTCTGCGTCCATCGCAGCCTCTTCCGGAGCAAAACCTTCGCAGTACACAGGAAATATCGGATTTACGCTAAACGTATATTTCAAGTCGGTCAAAAAGAGTTCCTGATGCTGCTGCTCGTGATTAAGGCCGAGGACGAAGATCGCTTCGGTTTCGGCGTCAAGCGGCTCGCCTGACGTCAAAAGTTCCAACATCTTCTCATCGACATACTTGCGATATTCGTAAACTCGCTTGACCGTCGGTCGGCTGAGCCACCCTCGGCGATCCCGTTGGGTTCGCTCACCGACGGTGTTGTAGTAACTGTTAAATAGGAATGCAAAATGCGGGTCGAAACGCTCATAGCCCTTTCGCTTCGAGAGGATCATTTCTTCAAAGAACCACGTCGTATGAGCGATATTCCACCTTGGCGGTGAAACATCTACCACGGGCTGCGGTACGTAATCTTCGATCTCAAGCGGCTCGCAGAGCCGTTCCGTCTCGCCGCGAACTTTTGAATAGAGATCAGCCAGGCTTTCGCCCGGTTCATTTTTCTTTACTGCCTGCATAATTCAATTAAAACAGATCATACGGCACATTAAGAAATGTGCTGCACCTGCCAGGCAGAGCTCATACGCCGCATCGCCTCCCATTCGCTCACCTGCCTTGCGCGCCTGTTCTCGGGCGAGTCGGCAAGAAATGCAATGAGTTCATCGGCAAGGCGGCCATGCTGAACGGGCAACATGCGTTGCGCAGTTCCTTTGTGTTTTGGCCTTTTCTCGGGGGAAGTTTGAGCGGTTGCGGAATGTGTGCGTTCGACCATCGTGAGCCTCCATTTGCGGAGCAGACGGACGACGTGCGTGGATCAAGTACCGGTGTTCTCGTGCGTCTGCATGAATATCGGTTTTACCATTAAATTCCTTGCTTTGAGCAGTTCATTCAGTTCTCAGAGCATTCATATCATACCACATTGTTTTTATGAAAAGAAGGTTCAATTGGACATAGGCGGCTGTTGTGCGATAGCATCGCTCAATGGTATTTGCCGATCAAATGCTCGCCCTTAGATAGCCGCCTCGCCCTTACGGGCGATGTGCGGCGTTTCCTTCCTTCAAATTGCAGTTCGCAATAGTGGATGAGTTTCTACTTATCCGTTAACATATTGATTTTCATTTTGATTTTCAGCGGTTCAATGGACGATAAATATTTCGCAAAAAAGATCGAGCAAAAATGGCAGCAAAAGTGGGCCGAGGGCGGAACGTTTGCGGCCGAACCCGATGATGCGCGGCCAAAATTCTACGCACTCGAGATGCTGCCGTATCCTTCGGGCAATCTTCACATGGGCCATGTGCGGAACTATTCCGCGGGGGATGCTCTCGCATGGTTCAAGCGTCTGAAGGGCTTTAACGTGCTGCACCCTATCGGTTGGGATTCGTTCGGCCAGCCTGCCGAAGATGCCGCCGTTAAACGCGGTGTCAATCCCCGCGAGTGGACTGAAGAGAACATCGCCGTGATGCGTGCCCAGCTTCAGCATCTCGGTCTTAGCTACGATTGGCGGCGTCAAATGTACGCGCATCGGCCGGAGTACTATAAGTTCGACCAATGGTTTTTCCTGAAGATGTTCGAGATGGGCCTGGCGTACAAGCGTATGACACAGGTCAATTGGTGCGAGACCGATCAGGCGACGCTTTCGAATGAGCAGGCCAGCGGCGGCCTCTGTTGGCGCTGCGGCAATCCGGTAACCAAGAAAGATCTCGAGCAGTGGTTCCTGCGAACGACGGCTTATACGGGACAGCTCCTTGACGATATGACCGAGATCGAGGAGGGTTGGCCGTCGAACGTGCTCAAGCGGCAGAGTGACTGGATCGGCCGTTCCGATGGGGCATTCGTCGAGTTCTCATTCGTCGATCATAAGGACAAAGTGCCTGCGATCCGCGTCTTTACGACACGTATTGACACGATCTATGGCGCGACGGCCGTTGTCCTTGCTCCTGAACATCCGGCGATAGCGGCCCTGCGCGACGGCCTGAGCAGTGAAGTTATGGCAAAGATCGATGCCATGGCCGCCGAGAATCTCAAACCGAAGGAACGCGATGAGGAGATAGAAAAGGACGGCATCGACACCGGCCTAAGGGCACTCAATCCGTTCAGCGGCGACGAGGTGCCGATATGGGTCGGTAACTATGTAATGATCGATTACGGAACGGGAGCGGTAATGTCAGTTCCGGCCCATGACGAACGCGATCATGAGTTCGCGTCGAAATTCGGGCTTCCGATCCTAAAGGTGATCGAGCCGTCGGGCAATGATGCCGAACCCAGCTCTGCCGAGTCGCCGTTCACCGAATATGGGACGCTTGTGAACTCAGGCAAGTGGTCGCGAATGACAAGTGAGGACGCACGGAGCGAGATGACCGCCTTTGCCGCCGAACACGGCTTTGGCGAAGCCGCCGTAACCTATCGGCTGCGCGATTGGGGCATCTCACGCCAGCGTTTTTGGGGCTCACCGATACCAATAGTCTATTGTGCGGGCTGCGGCGTCGTACCCGAAAAGTACGAAGCGCTTCCGGTAACTTTGCCCGAGACCGCTCCTTTTACCGGCACGGGCGAATCGCCGCTTGCGAAGGTTCCGGAGTTCTACGAAACAGCGTGTCCGAAATGCGGCGGAGATGCCAGACGCGAAACGGATACGATGGATACGTTCGTCGATTCGTCATGGTATTACTATCGCTATCTTGATGTTAATAACCGCGAGTTGCCGTTCGATCCGGCCGCGGCAGCATACTGGGTTCCTGTCGATCAATATATCGGCGGCGATGACCACGCTGTGATGCATCTGATCTACGCGCGCTTCTGGACGAAGGTTATGCGTGACCTCGGGCTTGTTTCATTCAATGAGCCGTTCAAAAGGCTTCTGACGCAGGGGATGGTCGTCGGCGAGACGTTCTTTGACGATTCAACAGGCAAGCGTGTCTATCATAAGCCCGACGATGTAACGATCGAGCGTGATGCCAAAGGCCGCATTACAAAGGCTTTATCATCAGGCGGCACCTCGCTCAAATACGCGATCGAGCGTATGTCAAAGAGCAAAGGAAACGGTGTAGATCCTGATGAGATGGTCGATATCTACGGTGCCGATGCTGCGCGGTTGTTCATTCTCTTCGCCGCGCCGATCGAGAACGAACTCGTCTGGAACGAGGCCGGTATTGAGGGAGCCGTTCGGTTTCTCCAGCGGATATGGCGGCAGGTGCATAAGTGGCACGGCGTCGCCGCTTCGCATGGCCGCCAAAGCGGCAGTGAGTTCTCCGACAGCACGGCAAGGGCCCTTCAGCGGAAGACGCACCAAACCATCAAGCGGGTTTCGGACAGCCTCGAGAGCCTGCAGTTCAACACGCCCGTCGCGGCATTGATGGAGCTTTCGAATGCCATAGGTGAGATCAGTGTTGAAGCCGATTCAGCAGATGCGGATGTAAAGGGTGCTGTTTGCTCAGCACTGGAGTCGCTCGTGCTGATGCTTGCACCTTTTGCACCGCATGTCGCTGAAGAGCTTTATGCCGAACTGATCGGTAATGATCGCGGCATACTGGCTAATGGTGCGGCCTTTCCCGAATATAATGAAGAACTTGCGAAAGAAGAGATGATCGAGATCGCTGTCCAAGTGAACGGCAAACTCAGAAGCCGCGTGATGGCAGCTCCTGATGCCTCGAATTACGCACTTGAAACGAGCGCGTTCGCAGATGAGAAGGTGAGGGAATATACCGATGCGAAACAGGTCGTCAAGGTCATTGTTGTTCCCGGGCGGCTTGTAAATATTGTGGTCCGCTGAGCCGCATCGCTGTCAACTTAGTATTCGCTCAAAATATTTGAACGTCCGTTTTAGCCCCTCGCTCAGCGGCACCGTTGGAGACCAGCCAAGTTCATTTTGAGCGCGTTCTATATTCGGCCGCCGCTGCTTCGGATCGTCAGCCGGAAGATCGCGATATTCGATCGCGATCTCACGCCCGGAGACCTTGCCGACCTCTTCGGCAAGTTCCTTCATAGTAAATTCGCCCGGATTGCCTATGTTCACGGGCAAGTGTATGTCTTCGGATTCCTTGTTCATCAGTCTGACGAGGCCTTCGACAAGGTCGCTCACATAACAAAATGAGCGCGTCTGGCTGCCGTCGCCGTATATCGTCAGCGGTGTGCCGCGAAGAGCCTGAACAATGAAATTTGACACAACACGGCCGTCGTTCTCGAGCATGCGTTCGCCGTAAGTGTTGAAAATACGGACGATCCGTGTATCGACGCCGCTCTGTCGGTGATAATCCATCATCAGCGTTTCGGCGACGCGTTTGCCTTCGTCATAGCAGCTCCGCAGCCCGATCGGATTCACATTCCCCCAATAACTCTCGGTCTGCGGATGCTCGTGCGGGTCGCCGTAAACTTCGCTCGTCGAAGCCTGAAGGATCCGTGCGTGAACACGTTTTGCAAGGCCCAGCATATTAAGCGTGCCCATGACGTTGGTCTTTACGGTCTTTACCGGATTGTATTGGTAATGAACCGGTGAAGCAGGGCAGGCAAGATTGTAGATCTGATCAACCTCAAGCAGTATCGGCTCGGTTACGTCGTGCCGCACAAGCTCAAATGCTTTATTGTCAAGCAGATGCGTGATGTTCTGCTTTCTGCCGGTGAAAAAATTGTCGAGGCATATCACTTCTTGGCCATCGTTGAGCAGACGTTCGCAAAGGTGTGAGCCGATAAACCCGGCACCGCCGGTAATCAATATTCGCATAGTTTAGGTTAGCTCAAGGCGTGAGCATCGGTTGTTTCAAGTGTTCTTCAAAGAACGCCAGGATGCGTTCATACTCGTCCGTCCAGCTTTCGGGCCGTACAAATCCGTGATCTTCCGACGGATAGAGCATCGCCTCGAAATACTTTGTCTTGCCGAGCCGGATGAGTTTTTCGATCAATTGTATCGAGTCCTGCACGTGGACGTTGCTGTCCGACATCCCGTGCAATATCAGCAGCGGCCGCTCGAGCTTATCCGCGTAGCTGATCGGCGACGAGCGCTTATAAGCTTCCGGATTCTTTTCGGGAAAGCCGAGCCGCTGCACCGTATAGCCGGGCGATGAAGCATAGTAATTCTTCCAATCGGCGACCGGACGAAGTGCGGCTGCGGCAGCGGTCCTTTCCGGGGCACGCATCGCAAGCATCTCTGCCATGAACCCGCCGTAACTGCCGCCGTAAACGCCGATCCGTGATCGTTCAACGCCGTAATTCTTTACCATAAAATCAATGGCGTCAATATGATCGTCGAGATCCATGCCGCCAAGGAAATCAAAGACATCGGTTCGCCAATCGCGTCCGTAGCCCGCGGAGCCGCGATAATCGATGTCCAACACGACATAGCCTTTCTGCGTTAGCATTTCGTTGAACATGAATTCACGGTAGTAGTTGTTCCAGCCGTTGATCGTATTCTGAAGGTAGCCCGCTCCGTGGACAAAGATGACCATCGGATACTTTCGCTTAGCGTCATGTCCGGCGGGAAGATAGACCTTTGAGGCGATCTCCTTTCCGTCACGCGTCGGAATATTCACAAATTTTGGAACTGAGTTCCATCGCTCGGCAAATTTTTCGGGTGCGGTGTGTGTTAGTCGGACAGGCGGCGTCTCCGTCTTATCACAAGCAGCCGCGCCAAAACAGAGAGGCCGCGAGTACAATTCCGTCGGCTCATTCCAACGCGATACGCCATAGAGCGCACGATTATTCTTGTCCTCCGACGATATTTGCGGCGTATCGATCGTAGCAGCCAAGCGTTCGGTAAGCGGATCGTCAGTGATCTTGCCGTCCGGCGTAACCGCTGCGATGCTGCGTGTGGACGTGCCTTTTCTTGTGGAAAGAAAATAGATCTGAGACGCTCTCGGATCCCATTTTGCCCACTCGACCTGCCAAGGCCCTCGTGTAAGCTGCTCGATCGAAATGCTGTCCTTTAGAGCAACACCGCCGGCGTCCTGCCCTTTAATGATCGTTGCCAAGTATATGTGGTTAAAACCGTCCTTTTCTGAGCAAAAGAATAGGCGTCTCGCGTCACTCGGATCAGGTTCAAATATTGCCGAGAGCGGAGCCTGCCACTTCGGATCGGTTTCCTCTGTTACGGTGACGGCCTGCTCGTCCGTGCTTCCCGCACTGCTCACATAAAAGATGACGCGGCGTTTCAGATCCAGATCTACGCGGTCAACGATCAGCTCGCGGTTGTCGGCAGCCCACTTTATTCCGCGAAAATTGCCGACGCCTTCAGCCTTTGGCAGTTTGACCTCGGAAGGTGTTGTGCGGCTGCCGTCAGTTGCCGTTACAAAGAGTTTCTGCTCTGCCCAACCGCGGCGTGTCTGCGACGCCTCGACAAATTCACCTAAATAACCGGGCACGATCAGCGATCGGTATTTCGACGTATCTGAAACAACGTAAGCAACCAGTTTGCCGTCCTTACTTACTGAAGCATTGCCGACCGAAACGAACTTTGCGGCGTCGGCCTCGCGTGAGATCTGCGTCGTTACCGCATCCGCAGTGTTCAGGATGAACAGATTTCCCGATTGCAGATAAAGTATCCGATCGTTATCGATAAAACGCGGAGCAACCTCGGCAGTTTGAGTGTTCGTGTAGCGTTTTGGCGTCCTCTCGCCAAGGGTAAGTACATAAAGGTCGCCGCCCGCGGAGAAAACGAGTTTCTTTGAATCCGGCGACCACTCGAAGCTTCCTAACGCACGTTCGCGTTCCTTTACAAAGTCGTCCCGTACGGTCAAACCATAATCGAGTTTGTTCTCCTTTACAGGCCGAGGCGCGGCCGGCGGCATATCCGAAAGCCGCAAAATGACCTGAGCTTCGCCGCCATCCGCCGGCACCAGATAGAGGTCAAGCGGCAGTCGGCCTTGGGCGTTCCAAAGAAAGATGGCCTTTGTGCCGTCCGGCGAGAGCTTTTCGCCTTCAGCCCTCATCCCTGCGATCGACGGCTCGGCCATTATTTCACGAACCGTAAGTGCCTGCGGCGCGGCCGTGATCGCAGAATACAGCAATAATACCGCTGCGAGCAGCGTTGCACGCAGCGATCGCCGAGTGGCCGGATACCGTTCATTCGCAATGAGTTTTGTTCTCACAAGCCTATATTGGGCTCCTTGCCCTACGGCAGTTCCAGAGCATTAAGCCGCATCTGTTCCTTCTCGGCTTCCGTAAGCTTTCCGTTGTATCCGTAGATGGCGTTTTCCCAAGTGCCGTACATAGCGTTCGGCAGCATTATGTAGCGTTTGCCGAAAAGGCCTTTTGCCTTATCAACTTCCGCAAAACGCTCAGCTATCGATCTGTGCTCGAAAACGCTTGAGTGATCATCAAGATTGTCGCCTATGAAGAAAACGATGCGATACTTTTTACGAATGATGTCGCGGCGCGGATCCTTTGCAGAAATGAGCTTGCCGTCCGGGCCTTTTTCACGCAGCATCACATTCTCTGTCGAGATGTCATGAAACCCGGCGCTCTTCAGGTTGTCGATCGTTGCCCGGAGCTGCGGCTCGCGGTCGCGGTTCGATACGTAGAAGACCTTGACGCCTTTTGACGTCGCATAGTTCAGGAACTCGACAGCTCCGGGGATCGGTTTTGCTTTTCGCATTTCGCCCCAGCGATACCACTGGTTCAGGTCGAACGGCAGATGATTGACGATATTGAATGCCTGCGCGGGCGAGTTGTCCAAGACCGTCTCATCAATATCGACCATTATCGCCCGAGGTTTCTTTCGCTCGGCTTTCGGCAGTTTCTTGACGTTCTTCTTATCCATGTCCGCATCAAGCCGCCAATGCGCGATGTTGTACGCCTGATACGCAAGGGCGCGATACTCCGCCGCTTTCTGCATATAAAGCGTTCCGCCGAGCTGATAATCAACATTGGCGGCAGGCTTGGCGGGCGCCGTGCCCTGCTGCGCACTGGAAATTGTGATGAAGTGCGTCGAAACCACCGTGACAGCGGCAAGAGCCGCATTGAGCAATACAATTTTAGCTTTCATAACGATCGTACCAAACGGGTCGTTATGATTATATGAGATTTTTGAACAAAATGAAGACAGGATTATTGTATCGCGCGGCTAATGCAGCTATTGTCAGCTAGGTCGTTTCGATCTCAAAGCAGCATTTGGGGAAGTGTGTGCGGTCGCATTTCTCATGTACAGGGCGGCCGAGCATTTCTGTCAGCATTGATTCCGCAATTTGGCAAACCTCACAATGCTCAACCACTGATTCAGCAAATGGGCAACTCTCGCTTGCGATGACGGTTCGTCCGTTGCGATGAACTACCTTTGCGGCGCCGCCAAGTTCGTGCAGTACCTCAATGGTTTTTTCGATGCGCTCGTCCAGATCACCGTCAATAGCTTGCTCTTCGCCGAGCGTGCGGCCGACATCTTTCAGCGTCTCCTTAACTGTGTTTGTGTGCAGCTTAGTTTTCAGGACATCGATAAGCCGGTTGAAGAGCACATCGTACGAACTCGGAAAAAGACCGCGCGCGTCGGAAGTGAGCTTGTAAACAAAGTGGGGCTTGCGAAATCCCTTTACCTGGCCGCCTTGCTCGACGAGGCCGTCGCGTTCCAAAGTGAGCAAATGTGCGCGGATCGCGTTGTCCGAGAGGTCAAGTGTAGTTGCGAGTTCATTGACCGTTTTCGTTGTCCCATGAAGAAGCAGAACGATCTGCCCTCTCGTACTTTCGAAGAAGCGTTTGTCGAATTTCGTCTTGCCCATACCTCACCCCGATAAGCATCTTAGCACAAAACAAAAAATAAATCCAATAAACATAAAGATTTCTTGACTTATTAGAATGAATGGTATAAGTTGAAAATGTCGCGGGAAATTGAGCGGTCAATAAAACGTTCAGAGCATAAGGATAATGAGCACGATCACAATGATATGTACAGTCGCTGCACCATCAACGGTATGTTCCGGTCAAAAGTGCCCGAAATGAGAAAAGGCGCGGCAATGCAAAGGGGGAGTCATGAGAAAGAGAACTAACAAGACGAATTTGAGGCCGGTACGCAGCGGCGTAAAGGCAAAGACGGTCGAAAAGGTCGCCGAAGCAAAGCTTCCGACCGAATACGGGCATTTCAGGCTTATGGGTTTCCGCTCGCTTACATCGGATGAGGAATTCGTTGTGTTGGCGATGGGCACGCATTTCCGCGGGCGGCCGACCTTGGTGAGGATGCATTCGCAGTGTATGACAGGCGACGTATTCGGTTCGGCTAAGTGCGATTGCGGCCAGCAGCTTCACGCCGCGATGCTCAAGATCGCAAAGGAAAAGCACGGCATCATTGTCTATCATCAGCAAGAGGGCCGCGGCATTGGTATAATGAACAAGATCCGTGCGTATGCTCTGCAGGATGCGGGAGCCGATACGATCGAGGCTAACCATATGTTGGGTCTGCCGACCGATCTGCGGCATTACGAGCAGTGTGCCGAGATACTCGCTCAGCTTGGCGTCGATCGTGTAAGGCTGATGTCGAATAACCCTGAAAAGTTCAAGGCCTTGCGTGACTACGGCCTTGAGGTGACCGAAAGGGTGCCGCTGCCCATCGAGTTTTACAAGACATTTGCGGGGTATCTGCGTACAAAGCGTGATCGCATGGGACACTATATTGAACTTCCGGAGAGAACTTATGAGCGACCAGAACGCTGCGCGGCTTAGTCTGTCAGAGATAAATGCCGGTGAATTGAAAGAGATCCAGGTCGGCGAAACGCCGGTCCTGTTGGCAAGGGTCGGTGATGAGTGCTTTGCGTTGGGCGCGTATTGCACGCATTACGGTGCTCCGCTGGCGGACGGAGCATTGATCGGTGACAAGATAATCTGCCCATGGCACCACGCATGCTTTAATGCACGCAACGGCAATATGATCGAGCCGCCCGCGATCGATTCGCTGCCGCAATACCCTCTGAGGATCGAGAACGGCGTCATTCACATTGATCTTGACGGTGTCGAAGGCGATCGCCGAACGCCGGATATGATAAAAGAAGATCCGGCGGACACTCGGAAGTTTGTCATTATCGGCGGCGGAGGTGCCGGATACATGGCGGCACAAACTCTTCGTGAAGAAGGTTTTGCGGGCAAGATCGTAATGATAACGCGCGAAGACCGCTTGCCGTACGATCGCCCGAATCTGAGCAAGGATTACCTCTTCGGGCAGGCTGAGCCGGAATGGATGCTGCTGCGTTCCGAGGAGTTCTTTGCCGAGCACGATATTGACAGAATTGTAGGGAAAACCGTTACAGGCGTCGATATTGCAGGCAAAAAGGTTAGTTTTGACGACGGTAGTGATATGGCGTTCGACCGGCTATTGGTCGCCACAGGCGGTGCTCCGCGAAAACTCAAACTGCCGGGTGCCGACCTTGGGCATATCCACACGCTCCGCAGTTTTGGCAGTGCCGATGACATCATCGCCTCGATCGACGGTGCAAAGAAAGCGGCTGTTATCGGTGCGAGCTTCATTGCAATGGAAGCGGCGGCGGCGCTGAAGAAGCGCGGATTGGACGTAACGGTTATCGCGCCGGACAAGGTACCGTTCGAGCGGACGCTCGGCCTCGAGATCGGTGCGGTCTTTCAAAAGATCCACGAAGATAACGGCGTGAAGTTCCGCCTTGGCAATGGTGTCGCGGGTTTCGAGGGTGATCCGAATGTAAGCTCCGTTATCCTCGCATCCGGCGAAAAGGTTGAGGCAGACGTTGTGATCACAGGGATCGGCGTTGTTCCGGAGACGAGTTTTCTTTCGGGTGTCGAATTGCACCCCGATCACGGAGTTTTTGTTGATGAGAATATGCGTATAGCTGAAGATGTGTACGCTGCCGGTGACATTGTGCATTTTAGGGATCAGCGCACGGGTCAAACAATGCGTATCGAGCATTGGCGGACCGCGCTTCAGCAAGGAAGGGTCGCGGCCCGCAATATGGCCGGAAAGGCGGCGAAGTATCATGCGGTGCCTTTCTTCTGGACGACGGAGTTCGATTCGACGCTGAATTATCTCGGGCGTGCCGCCGGTTGGGATGAGATCATCTTCAAGGGCAAGCCCGAGACTCAAGAGTTCCTCGCGTTTTTCGTAAAGGATGGCCTTGTAACGGCGGTTGCGAGTATGAATCGCGATAAGGAGCTTGCGTATCTTGAAGGGCTTTTCCTGAGTGATAAGGTACCGACACCCGACGAGATCCGGCGTGATGATTTTGATGTCTTCGGGATATCACAGTAGAGGCTGAGCCTTGCGGCCGATCTGCCATATCACGAATGACACGGAGGTTGAGATGAAAGTTCAGATCAAGCGTGTATATCTGCCGGCGGATAAGAATGACGGCAAACGTGTGTTGGTTGACAGATTGTGGCCGCGGGGCCTTACCAAAGATGCCGCAAAGGTGGATGTGTGGCTAAAAGAGCTTGGGCCGAGCACCGAGCTTAGAAAGTGGTTCGGCCACGATCCCGAAAAATGGGGCGAATTCCAAAAACGTTTTCGCAGCGAGTTGAATAAGAACAAGGAATTGGTCGCCGAACTTACGCAGCTGGCTGAAAGCGGCAAAGTAACGCTGGTTTACGGCGCCCACGACGAAGAACATAATAACGCCGTTGTGATCCGCGACTTCCTCGCCGCAGCGTAGATCACCTCTTCGGGCGTTCGCTTGATTTGAGGACGCGTTTGCGCAGCCGTATGGCTTTGGGCGTGACTTCGATGAGTTCGTCGTCGGCGATGAATTCGAGGGCGCGCTCCAGCGACATTTCGCGGACGGGGACGAGGCGCATGGCTTCGTCTGCGCTGGTTGTGCGCATATTTGAGAGCTTCTTTTCCTTGATGGCGTTGACGTCGAGATCAACGCTGCGGGCATTCTCGCCGATTATCATTCCTTCATAAACCTTGACCTGCGGTTTGACGAAGAGCGTGCCGCGTTCCTGTAAGTTATAGAGGGCATAGGTGTTTGTCTCGCCGAGGCGATCGGCGACGAGGCTGCCCGTCTGGCGCGAACGCATTTCGCCCTGCCACCGGTCGAAGCGTAAGAACAGCGTATTGAGCAGGCCGGTACCTTTTGTCTCGGTCAGGAATTCGCCGCGAAAGCCGATCAGCCCGCGTGAAGGCGTTTCAAATTCGAGCCTCACGCGGCCCGAACCGTTATTTATCATCTTGGTCATCTGGCCCTTGCGTCGGCCCATTGCTTCGGTAACTACGCCGATGAATTCGTCCGGCACGTCAACGACGACCTGCTCGATCGGTTCGAGCGTTTCGCCCGTAGCCTCGTCCTTCTTTGTGATGACCTCGGGCTTTGAGACCTGAAGCTCATAGCCTTCGCGACGCATCATTTCGATAAGGATGGCGAGCTGGAGTTCGCCGCGGCCGGACACCTTGAACTGCTCGGCGGCATCGGTTGCGGCGACGCGAAGCGCGACATTGCCGAGGAGTTCGCGGTCGAGCCGCTCCTTTATCTGCCTCGAAGTAACGTATTTTCCGTCGATGCCCGCGAACGGTGAAGTGTTCACGCCAAAGATCATCGAGATCGTAGGTTCATCGACAGCGATGACGGGCAGCGGCCGCGGTGTGTCCTGCGAGGTGATGGTTTCGCCGATCTCGACGTCGTCAAAGCCGGCAAGGGCGACGATCTCGCCGACGCCGGCACTCTCGACCGTAACGCGTTCGAGCCCTTCGAAAACGAACAGCTCTTTGACGCGTGTTTTTACGAGCAAGCCGTCGCGTTTTGAGACGGCGACCTCTTGGTTCTTCGCTATTTCGCCCGAGAAGATGCGGCCGATCGCGAGGCGGCCGACGAACGGGTTGTAATCGATGTTTGCGACGAGCAGCTGCAGCGAATCATCA
The DNA here is from genome assembly GCA_015075585.1 of Chloracidobacterium sp. NCBI lineage: Bacteria > Pseudomonadati > Acidobacteriota > Blastocatellia > Chloracidobacteriales > Chloracidobacteriaceae > Chloracidobacterium > Chloracidobacterium sp. The sequence goes on along the minus strand of JABTUB010000002.1, from coordinate 213,795 downwards.
CGCAGAGGCTGCGGCGGCGGCACGGTCTCGAGTATCTGCTCGAACAGCGGTTTTAGGTCTTTGCTTTCGTCCGCAAGCTCTTTTTTTGCGATGCCGTCACGCGAGATCGAATAAAGTATCGGGAACTCGATCTGCTCATCGTCGGCGCCGAGGTCTATAAAGAGGTCATAGATCTCGTTGACGACCTCATCGGGGCGTGCGTCCTGACGGTCAATTTTATTAACCAGCGCGATCGCCGGCAGCTTTAGCTCAAGTGCCTTTCGCAGGACGAATCGCGTCTGCGGCAGGCAGCCCTCGGCTGAATCGACAAGCAGCACTATGCCGTCAACCATCTTAAGCACGCGCTCGACCTCGCCGCCGAAGTCGGCGTGTCCCGGCGTATCGACGATATTGATCTTATGGTCGCCATACCGCACGGACGTATTCTTTGCCATGATCGTGATGCCGCGCTCACGTTCGATGTCCATCGAGTCCATCACGCGCTCGCGGACCTCTTCATTCTCGCGAAAGGTGCCGGCCTGTGCCAGCATCGCATCGACAAGCGTGGTCTTGCCGTGGTCAACGTGTGCGATGATCGCGATGTTGCGGATGTTTTCAGCTTTGGTCATCACAGATCGGCTCTCCTATAGCCGCCCCGCGTACTCGCAGGAAAACGATAATAATGACGAATCAACCGCCGAAACGCAAAAACCGCGCAGAAAAATGACCGCATTGCAAAAGCTCGATCAAAGATCATTCACCAAAAAGGCACGAAAGTGTGCGATTATGATAAACGCATAATTACGAGGAAACGGCGGATTTCTTGTTCGACGAGTTGACAAGTATCTATCGTGTGTAATAGATGTTGCAAAAAGAGGTGTTTCCCAATGTTCCAATCGGCCTTGTTCTCACGCAACTTTAGAATTCTAGTATTCTTTTGTGTATCTCTCGGCGTTTCGACGTCTGCATACAGCCAAGCCGCTCAGTACACCGAAGGCAAGGCCGACCAGACGCTCAAAGGGTCGGGCAGGGTCAACGCGGCGACGAATGCGATGGAGTTCAGCTTGCCGCTCGGAAATTATCCGGGACGCGGCATCAACGTACCCATATCGCTTAGTTATTCGTCGAAGCAGTGGCACGTGGATTATGTGAGTTCCGCGGTCACGCCTCTAACTGGATTATGTTATTCGCTGAATTATGCCTCGTTCGCAGACAAATCTGCATCCGGCTGGACGACCAGCGTTGGCGTGCCATATATCGAATAAATGGACAAACCTTACGACATTGAAGGCAATGTTTATCGGGATGACGTCGATATTGCGTGCAATCCGAGGGGCGGCGGTACTCAATTCAATCCGAGGTGTGTGAAACGGGTCCTTCTCCATATGCCGAGCGGTGAGACTCACGAACTAAGGGCGACGGACACGATCCAGAGCGCGGCGAGCTTCGAAGGGACGTTCTACGCGATTGACAGCTCCAATATCATTTACGTGCAGGACACGGGCAACAGTATCTTCCGGGCGAAGATGCCTGACGGCTCGTATTATGATTTTGACGGCACCACGCACCAGGCAACGCGATTTACCGACCGAAACGGAAATTACAATGAGTTTCATTCGGGCACCTATGCGAACGGCTACTGGACGGATACGCTCGGCCGGGACATTCCGCTGCCGGTCGGGCAGTCTGCACCGACATCGGCCGGAACACAGACCTACGAGATCCCCGGGCTTGTCGGGCAGGATCCGATCGCATACACGCTTCATTGGAAACAGTTGAAGGGTTCGACTTCGGGTGACAGCGCATTGACGGATTTTAACAATTCGCTGCGATACTACTCAAACTACTACCTTTCGGGCGGCCAGTGGCAGACACGCTCGGCGGGAACTTATTTGTTCGAAGGCGACTATAGCTCGCGCATCACGCCGATAGCGGGTCTATTCAATCCGATAGTTTTGACCGAGATAGAGCTGCCGACTGGTGGAAGCTACAAGTTTTCCTATAACGTATGGGGCGAGATCGACAAGGTAGTTTATCCGACGGGCGGCGAGGAGACCTTCACTTACGACACCGTTCCGGCGAACGCATATCTGGAAGGCCCGTATGACAAGGCCAACCGCGGGGTAGTTGACAGAAAGGTTTACGAATCGAGCACAGACTCGACGCCGTACGAATAGACATACACATTCCCGTCGAACGGTTCAAGGCAGATAACCAATCCGGACGGGACAAAGTTCGAGACATGGTATCACCAGTCTCTCGAAGGCACGGGCTACGGCTTTGACACCGTGCTTGCGGGAATGCCTTACAGACAGTTGGCGTTTACGAGCGACAACCACGTTGTGTCGCAAAAGTTGACGCACTGGACAAAGACCGGCATAGGAAGCGACGGGGCCGAATGGCATCCGCGAGTGGATTACGAGGAAACGATCGTTTACGACTCATCGGGAAACGGCATTTCTGCGACGACCCTGCATGAATATAACGGTGATCTCGGCTACAAAGAGACGCCTGTGCTTGAAAACAAAACGACGAGTTACGCATTCGTCCCGGCGGCCAACGGCAGTTCGCTCACGCCGGGCGGCAGCAGCACGATGCCTTCGATCCCGTCGGCAACGCCAACGACCACGATCCGCGTTTCGGAACTGACATACCTGATCGACGACCCGAATTACTCCGGCATTAAGAGCTACTACACCGACCAGAATATCAACGGCCTAGTCACCGTCTCGAAGGTCAAGGACGGCAGCGGCAATGTAAAAGCTAAAACGGAGATATTCTATGACGAGGTCGGAACTTATCCGATCATCAGTGCGGGAACCGACAGTCAATGGGTTGATCCGGGCACGAACTATCGCGGGAATGTCACGACGACAAAGAGCTATTACGATATTACCAACAGCCTCTTTGTTGCGACTCACGCACAATACGACAACTTCGGCAACCAACGAAAATCGTGGGACGGGCGAGGACATTTGTCGCAGACGGATTATTCGCAGACGTATGCTTATGCGTATCCGACAGGTACTGTGACGCAGATACCTGACCCTTTGGGCAAGAAAGGGTCGATGATCTCGTTCACTACTGAGATGACTTACGATTACGATGCTGGGCTGCCTCTGACAGCGACTGACGTAAACGGACAGGTTACAACGCTCGAATACAACGATCCTCTGCTCAGGCCGACAAAGGTAACGGCACCGAACGGGCAGGAGACGATCACGGAATACGGCGCCGGAGTGAACGAGGCGACGCGATATGTCAGGTCGCGGGTACAGATAGATTCGACTCCGCATTGGAAGGAAAGCTATAACTGGTACGACGGACTCGGACGAACTTATAAAACACAGTCTGTAGATACTGTCGCGGGCGATGAGTACGTGCTGACCTGTTATGACAATGTTGGTCGCGTGGAAAAGGTTTCGAACCCTTTCAGAAATCTCTTGACGCAGGATTGTTATACGGCGAATGGAACCAATGATATCTATTGGACGACAAACAGCTTTGACGACGCGGGACGACCCTGGAAGGTAACGACGCCGGACGGTGCGGTTGTGGAGACAAATTACGGAATCGCAACCTCGGGCAGTGATATAGGAACGACCGTAACCGTCGCGGATCAGGCGGGCAAGCTGAGACGAAGCATCACGAACGCACTGGGGCATCTCACAAGAGTTGACGAACCCAACGCAAACAATCAGCTTGGCGACATCGATAACCCGAACCAGCCGACGAATTATAATTACGACACGCTGAACAACCTTTTGACGGTAACTCAAGGCGCACAGACGAGGACGTTTGTCTATGACAGCCTTTCCAGATTGCTTTCGGCAGCAAATCCCGAATCGGGGACGATAAATTACGATTACGACGAAAATAGCAACTTAACGAGCAAGACCGATGCGAGGAGCGTCACCACAAGCTACACCTACGACGGACTTAACCGTGTTACACTGCGTGATTACTCTGATTCCACGCCCGATGTCGATTATTACTACGACAACGTAACGAATGCGAAGGGAAAACTGACAAAGGTTTCATCAAGCGTTTCGACAACCGAATACACGAGCTTTGACATCTTAGGACGTGTGACTGGGCATAAACAGACAACAGGCGGGACGGCGTATAATACGGCTTACACGTACGATCTTTCTGGAGCGTTGATCGAGGAAACGTATCCGAGCGGCAGAAAGGTAAGGAACACTCTTGATGCCGACGGCAACCTGTCGCTTGTCGAGACGAAGCCTTCGGGTGGAAGCTATCAAACCCGTGCAGGCAGTTTCACCTACAATGCTGCGGGAGCAGTTACTTCGATGCAGTTGGGCAATGGGCGTTGGGAAAGTACTGTTTTCAACAATCGCTTACAACCAACACAGATCGGACTCGGTACGACACAAAACGGAACCGACCTGTTGAAACTCGAATACGGCTACGGCACAACTGCGAATAACGGCAATGTCCTGAGTCAGAAGATCACAGTTCCCGGCCTTGCGCATCCGTTCGAGCAGACTTACACATATGATCCGTTGAATCGCATTGCATCGGCCACCGAGACCTACAACTCGACGCAAACGTGGACACAGGTGTTCGGCTACGACCGTTACGGGAATAGAAACATAACGAGCGGAACGGGAGCGACAAGCCTGACATTCAACGCAAGTAACAACCGCATCACAAGCAACGGATATACGTTCGATGCTTCGGGAAATACGACCGCCGATCCAAGTGGAAACTCCTACACCTATGATGCCGAAAATAAAATGCTCACCGCCGCGAACGGAAGCACTCTGGGAAACTACGTCTATGCCGGTGACGGGAAAAGAGTTAAGAAAACGGCTTCAACTGGCGATAACACGATCTTTGTTTACGACGCTTTTGATAAACTGATCGAAGAACGCGATTCTACAACTGGCACATTGCAGACGACCTACGTTTATGCCGGTTCTCGATTACTTTCGACGGAGACATCTGCCGGAACTACATATCTTACCGCCGACCATCTAGGCTCACCGAGAATCAACACAGACTCAAGCGGCAATGTCGTCGCCAGACACGACTATCTCCCCTTCGGCGAAGAGATCGACGGCACGGGCGGCCGCACAACGGCCGTCGGCTACACCTCCGACACCGTCCGCAAGCAGTTCACCGGCTACGAAAGAGACGCAGAAACTGACCTAGACTTCGCTCAGGCTCGTTATAGCAATTCGAATCAGGGACGCTTTTCAAGTCCTGATCCGTTACTCGCAAGCGCCAAAATTGCCAATCCGCAATCTTTGAATAGGTATTCATATGTGCTGAATAACCCACTTAAGTTTGTCGATCCCAACGGCCTTAAGCCAGTGTACATTTACAAAGATCTAAATGGATCAGTGACTCGATTTATTTACCTTGATGATTCGTCAAAAGAATATAAAAACTACATTAAGAATGGATACGCTCTGTATAAGCCAAAGACTAATGAAACTTTTATAGGTGAAGATGGCCACATTCATGGTTTCAAGAACGGACTTAGCGACCTAGGTCCTGCACCTGCTCGAGCAATAGTAAATTATTGGCCATCTAGTACTCTTGGACCTGGGCACTTATCGGTGAAGCTTATTTTCGGAAATCAGTCACTTTACATATCTTTTTACCCTAGAAGGCTTGCTGGAACGCCATGGGAAATTATTACCAAGATACCCGTTGACGACGGTGGCTCCTTGAAAGAAGAAGGCAAGGAAGGGGATGAAAAGCCTGAAGTAATATCTATCGATAACATAGATTGGAAAGCGGCAAAAGAATATTATGAGAAACTGAAGGCTAATCCCGGAAAATGGAGTTTAGGCAGGGATTGTGCAGACATCGTCGCCGAAGTACTGACCGCATCTGGTGTAGATATTAAAAATAACCAGCGAAGAAATTCAACGATTCCTGGGACCGTTCAAGCAATTAATGAAGGAGTTGCTAAACCGAGAGTCTTTAACCGAGGAGTAACATGGAAAAGTAATTATTCTGGAGGCGTCCCCGATTGGTAATTTAAAAATACAGTATTGGGGATAATAAGCATTCGCTTGGTTTGAAAAATATTATGATCCATACAAGTAATGCACTATTGTTGATTGTCATTCTGGCTTGTTGCAACTTGCCAGGTTGCCCTCGGGTGCAACAACCGCGAGTTTCAAAAGACCCTGTCCTATTGGAACAATTTACTGAAGAAACAACATTTCCTTATACTGCAAATGAATCAAGAAAGCTACACATTCTTAGCAGATATGCGTCCTTGCAAGAAAACATGGACGGTGACGAGGTTCTCGCCATCATGGGTCAACCAGATCAAACAACAAGGATCGGCTTTTATGGAGGTAAAACAGAAGGTTGGGCGTGGGACTATTTTTTGTCAAGGGAAGTTCCGCTTGCTCCAAGTGAATCAGATAAATATGTTAGTGTTCGTTTCGATGTTGATGGACGGGTAAAAAAGATTATAACTAAGATAGATTAAAACTCATGTGACTTCAATGAAACTCGGAAATAACACTTGGGAATCGACGCAGTTCAATCCGCGTTTGCAGCCTGTCCAGATCGCGCTCGGCACAACGCAAAATGCGAGAGCTTTAACGGCAAGCTGCGCGATGAACTGTTGAGCCGGAGATGGTTTTCGTCTCTGTGGGAGGCCCGGGTCGTGATCGAAGGCTGGCGGACGTTCTACAACACGACGCGCCCGCACTCGTCACTCGGCTATCAAACGCCGGAAGAGTTCCACCGCGAATATGACCGAACAGAGTGGCGAATGCAAAATCAGGGAAAGAAAGATCAGCGACAGTTCAGGGAAAGCCTCGCCTCCGGTTCACCTTTCTCTAAACTCGAAAGCGTTAAATCACTAGCTTTCCATCTGGGGTAAAATACGGGGGCTGGACAGTAGAAACACCCGCAACGCGGGCGTATTTCAAAAGCACAGGCAACGGAGGCTCTTTTGTGCCCAATTCATAGCCCGAAATGATACTCCGATTGTAGGCGTCATTCATTCCTAACCTGCCAAGCATTTCTCTTTGCGACAAATTCAGGTCAATTCGGATTGCTTTGAGCTTTTCGGCAAGCCAAAGCGGTCTCGGACGCGGTAACTTAGCCATTAGGTTTACCTCCTAATGGCGGGTCGGTTCGTTGTATCGTCTTGAGACTAGACAGAATTCGGTCTAATATGTTGTCGGTTTGGGAAGTCGCCAAAAGCCAAATTATTGATGGCTTTTGGACGAACATCATTTATGATGTTCGTGTTGAAATATCATCAGAAGAACAAGCTCGAATTATCAAGTAAACATTTTAGTTCAAAGTTTCGGATAGCGAAAGGAATGAGATGATTTCACAATAAACAGGAGAAAGGTATGGCATTGCGACAAATTTTGGGACTCGTCGGGTCTCTGATTCTATTCATTGGTGTTTTCACACCAATCATTAGTCTGCCAATCGTTGGTGGAATGAATTACTTTCAAAATGGCAAAGGTGACGGCGTGCTCATTTTGGCACTTGCTGTTTTTTCGGTTTTCTTAACCCTGACCAAACGATACCGATTCCTATTGTTCACGGGTGGAGGTTCTCTGGCAATTCTCGCTTTTACATTCATTAGTTTTCAGTATCGAATGTCTCAAATACAATCGCAGATGAAGGAAGGTCTGGCGAACAATCCTTTCGCTGGGTTAGGCGAAACGATGCTCAATTCGGTTCAAATTCAATGGGGCTGGGCGATATTGATTGTCGGGGCAGTTCTCTTGATTGCGGCTGGTTTGTTGAAATCGACAGAAGCAGAAGCGGAACCAGAATCGACGGACGAAATACTATCATTCGGGGGACTCAGCGGGGCTCCCCAAATTAGCGATTCGATTTTGTTTGGTGTGTTGGGAGTAATTGCTCTCGGTTGGATAGTTTTAACTGCGTATAGTTTTATCACCGCGCCTTCGACACCGAACGCGGCTTCTAAGTCGAACGCAAGCAAAATGCAACCACCTTCGAATCAAAGCGGTTCCTCATTAAGCACCACCTCGGAAACGTCATCCACAAGTCCAGAAGAAACGGCTTATATCAGCAATGTTGCCATAAGTAACGTGAAGGTTGGGCAGAACATTCTAAACGAGCCTGGCGTTTGGGGCGAGTTAAAGAATAACGGCGATAAAACTCTGGACAAAGTTGAAATCACAATCTATTTTCTGGATAAGGAAGGAAATCCAATTTCAGAGAAAACCTACTCGCCCATAAACGCGTCCGGCCAAGATTTCGGTATGTCCGACACAAGCGCGTTAAAACCAAAATATAGCCGTAAGTTTGGTTACAAAGCTGACGATGCCCCTAGCGACTGGTCGAAGAAAGTAAGAGTTGAAATAACAAAGGTGGTGATCGCAAAATGAGCTTAAGGAGAATCTGGCAAAAATTAGGTTCGTCGTTTGTTTTGCTCGGCGCGATTTCAATGATTGGTTGCGAATCCAGTCAGGTTGGTAATGCTGATAACGGCAGGCTATCGAATGCCGAATCACCTACCGCGACAATAACGCCGCTTGATTCAAATCAGACACGAAACACGAACCAACGTGTTGAAGGATGGCCTAAGAACCGTGAAGAATTCTTCGCGGAAAGCCCTCCGCTTAATATCCCTGAGTGTATCGCTTTGGAGAGCGACATTATTGAGCGACAGCGAAAGGAAAATGTTCCCGATGAAGAGATACGGCAAACCCTGTTCGCATTGCGCAATTGGATACGGGCCTTTTCGAAGGATGACCCGGCCGAAACAGCTGCGGCATGCAAGAATATGCTCGAATTACCGCAGAAGACACTCCCTCGCCCCAAAAGCTAGGTGTTTGTTCGGTTTGGGTCACAAAACCGTGGTTTTGGGCGTTGAATAGTGGAACTAAGTGGAACTCTGGAAGGGTCTAATGAAACCGGACAAGAAAATGTCTTAGAATGAGGGGATGAGAAAACAATACGATCTGGAGTTCAAGCGAGAGGTCATACGGAAATACATGGCGGGACAGTCGATCGCGGCCATCTCACGGGAGACGGGTGTAAATGAGAACGTTCTGCACCGCTGGAAGCAGAAGATGGTGGTGAATGATGCGGGCGGGACGTTGGTGGAGGAATGGACGACGACTCCGCCGATGGAAAGGAACGGCTTACCGACCGTCGCGACGACAAGTTACGTTTACGCAGGCTCGCGCCTGATCTCGACCGAAACAAGCTCCGGCACAACCTACGTCACGCTCGATCACCTCGGAAGCACGAGAGTAACGACCGACGGCAGCGGTAACGTCACCAGCCGAAAGGACTTCATGGCCTTCGGCGAAGAAGCCATCTCAACCCAACGCAACGGCGGACTGGGCTACGGCACCCCGCCTTCGTCACGGATGAGCTGCGTGATGTAGATCCCGATCGCGGGTATATAAAAAGGCCGGCGGTGGGGACGCCGGCTTTTTGGTTGAGCGCTTCAGTTGTTATATGCGAAAGGCGTTAGCGGGCCTTGGCCTCAACGACGATGTTGTTCGTTACGCTGAAGACACCCGTAAGGCCGTTCGCAAGCACGTTGAGCAGATCGCTGTCCGATTTGCGGGCAACGGTGCCGACCAGCGTTACATTACCGTTCTCGACGATAATGCGTACCGCCGGATCGATCTCACTGAAGTACTGTGCCGGCCCGCGGTTTATGAATGTGCGGATCGCTTCGCGCCTGATCCGATCGTCGAAAGGCGATGCAGGCAGCTGCTCGATATTGTTCACGACCTTTGTTACACCGGGAAGGCCTTTGATCGCGGTAGATGCCGCACTTTTTGTGCCGAGTGAGGCTACTTTGCCCGTCAGTACGACCGTCGAGCCGTCAACCTTGAAGTTGATCACGTCAAAAACGCTGTAATGCGACAAGTATCTGATCCGCTTTGCGATCTGATGCTGATTCGGTGTTTTGACGACAGTGCCCTCCGGGGCGAAGTTCTGCGCGCTTACTCCGACGGCGGCCAAACCGACGGCAAGTATGAGTGCTGTTAAATATGATGTCAGTCTGTTCATCTCTCTAAACCTCCTTAAGGTTTGCCATAATTTCCATGACAATTGTTAGACGTTTTTCGCCGGCAAAAGGCTGTCTGATAATGTGGCGATACTCATGAAATAGCCGACAGCAGAAACGCTTTTTTAGAGACCGGTGCCAAGCTGGCGAAGGGCTTCATAGAGGACAATGCCGACGCTTGTTGCGAGATTGAGGCTGCGGACATTTTTGTTGCTCATCGGTATCGTAACGCACATTTCAGGCGCCGAAGCGAGTATTTCGGCAGGCAGGCCGCGCGTCTCGGGGCCGAATACAAGGCAGTCGTCCTCGCTGAATGAAAGATCGAAATAGGGTTTATGCGACTTGGTCGTCAAATAGATAAAGCGTGCCGACGGCAATGCCGTCTTTAGAGCCTCCATGTCGAGATGCCGCTCCAGACGCACTTCGCTCCAGTAATCGAGGCCGGAGCGTTTCAGCATCCTGTCGTCCATCCTAAACCCTGTAACGCCGACAATATGCAGCGGCGTTTCCGTCGCCGCACACAGGCGTGCGATATTTCCCGTATTCGGCGGAATTTCAGGCTCGTACAGGGCAACGCTCGGTCCGGTTCGCTTCATTTGCAGAGCAATTGTAAACGAAATGTTCCGGTATTGCCCGCAGTGCGATGTTGTCGAGATACATCCTTTTTGCCGCAAAAATCATCAAGCCTACAATGCGGAAGCCCGCAAAGGCGTGATACAATCCGCACTTCGGTGTCATTCATCGTCAAATAAGGAGAGATCTGCTGCGTGTTAATTCGTTTTTCAAGCCTTATTCTTTTGATCGTACTTTTTGTTGCGTTCGCCAACGCTCAAACGGACGAGGCTGCACGGGATAAGACCGAACCGGCACCGACGCCGAGTCCGATAAAGAATAACGGCAAGGATAACGCGGGGCAGATAACCGCCGAGCAGGTCGCGGAATCTTGCATTATTGTCTATGGTTTCGGCGGCGGGCGTGCTTTGCTCGACAGGATCCGCAAGACTACACTCGAGCACGGAAAAACCACAGTGGCGGATGCGGCCGGCACGCTGGATACTGCGGCTTATACCCGTTACATCATCCGCGGCGATGCCCTCTCGAAAGATAAGGTGCGGGTTCAACAGGAATTTCCGAACGCACGTTATTCGCTCGTATGGGATGGCGAAAAGACCTTTGGTGTATTCAACAATGCGACCTTTGCTCCGAGGCAAGATGCCGTGCGGACCTTTGAAGACCAGATCTTCCGCGGGCTTGACGGGTTGCTTCGCTTCAAGGAGGATGGCTCAAAGCTCGATCTTGTCGGCAAAGACAAGCACCTTGGCGTCGAGTTCTATGTGGTTGACGTTACTGACACTAAGGGCCGCGTGACGCGGTATTATATCAGCGTCAAGACCTATCGCGTGATGATGCTGACCTATGAGGACGGCGGCGTTAAGTACCAACGCAAGTTCTACGATTACCGCTACGCACAGGGCACGCTCGTGCCGTACCGCACCGTCCTTACGGCAAATGACAAGACCGTCGAAGAGTCCGAGGTCGGGACCATCACATTCGGCCCTAAGATCGACGACGACCTTTTTCGCGGGCAGTGACCGCGGAGCGATCTCTTTTTTGCCGGGCCTCGGACAAGCAGTTCGGGGCTTCTGCGTTTTTGAATGGCCTTTAATGCAACATTTCGTGCAGATGTGCGTGATGTAGCAAGGCAGAAGCTTTTTGTTTTCGGATGACTTCTGTTGTAAACAGCTATGAATGTGCCAAGGGTACTGACGCGGAGATCGCGCGAACGGAGGCAATGGCGGCCTCTGTGCCTGATGCACGCCGATCCGATCACGAGATTGTCGAGGCGGCAAGAGGCGGCGACGAACAGGCGTTCGGCGAGATCATCGCACGATACCGCTCGCCTATCACGAACTTTTTGTACCGCTTCCTGAATGATTATGATGAGGCCGTCGATCTGGCACAGGAAACATTCGTACGCGTTTATTTTGCACTTGAGCGCTACCACACGAAGTATGCGTTCTCGACGTACATCTACCGCATTGCGAGCAATCTGGCGATAAGCGAGATAAGGAGGCGAAAGCGGCGGCGGCTCATTTCGCTGACGGGCTACTTGCAAAGCGATGATAACAGTGACGTTGAATACGATCCGCCGGACGTGCGGCGTTCGCCCGAAGCTGAAACCGTTGAAAATGAGAGGAACGCGGCAATTGTAAAGGCGATCGCGAGCCTGCCGGAGAAATACCGCCTGCCGATCGTGCTTCGTGATATCGAAGGGCGCTCGTATGAAGAGGTCGCTGAGATCATGGAGTTAGGCCTTGGTACGACAAAATCGAGGATAAGTCGGGGCCGCGGCCTCCTGAGGGCGAAATTGGAAGGCTTTTTGGATTGATCGATGCAATCGAGATCACGAACTGAAGAGGAAGAAGCGGTCAGCGCCGCTCTGGCATCACTTCCGCGGGCCGATGCACCGCCTGATTTCGAGACGCGCGTGCGTGCCGGCATCGCAAAGGGCATGCCGGCGCGAAAAGGCGGCGTGCTGTGGAAGCCGGCATTTGCGGCATTGCTGCCGCTCGCAGTTGTAGGCATAGCGATCGGCCTATTCGTGTTCAAGCAAGATCAGACGGCTGTCGCTGTCAGGCCGGTTGACACGGTCGTGGAAATTCCGGCGACCAACAGCGTTGCGGATGAGCCACAGAGCATCGATGCTCCGAGTGCAGAAACTGCCGAGGCGAGAGAAACTCCGATATCGGAGCCGCTAACACAGTTCACTGTTCCGGTTCGGCGCCGTTCGAGCACTCCGGTACGGCATACTGAACGAACACCGGCATCGAACGAGACGATAGACAGCGCGCTAAAGCCGGGCGTCCAGTTATTCCCGAAAGGGCTTGATCCCAACGCAGCACCGCCGCCGCAGCCGTCCGATCTTGGTAAAGCACAGGCGATCTCAATGAAGGAAGTGATCGAGCAGTTCGGTATTGAGGGCGGCTTTGGGCATGGCGGCTGGCACATCACAGGCGTGAAGCCTGCTTCGGCGGCCGAGCGGCTCGGCATTAAGGCCGGTGATGTCATCGAAATGATAGATCAGAAGCCGGTCGAGGAGAAAGCAACTTTCGACGGCACATTTAATGGCGGCAGTATGCAGATCCGCCGCGACGGAGCCAAGGTCGTGGTGAGCCTTGATCGCCCGCAGTGATCATCCTCAGTGTTCGTCAACTCGGTTCGGTGTCAGGTACAATCCCGCAAGATACAGGACAATAGTGAAAAACTGTGCGTAGCCTGTTGCTCGTGAGAACTTCGGCAGGTCGAGCAGCCACGTTATTGTTTCCTTGCCCGGATTTTCGAGAAGCCGTTGGAACCAGCCGCCTTCGGACGGCGATACTAAGTTCGCAAGGATCAGGTATTTCGCCGCGAATGCAATGGCGAATAATGCCGCGAGGCTTTTTACGAGTTTTGACGCATCGAACTCGGAGAACAGGTTGTTCCAAAGCGTCCAGACGAAGCAGAATCCGATCACCCAAAACGGCAGCCCTTGCTCCGGCAGCAGCGAATTGAAGACTTGGGTCGAGGCGGTAAAAAGCGTTAATAGAACACCCCCGCGAGCCGCATTGACGAGCAACGCATTCTCTTGCGACAACCAACCGTTTGACGAAATGAGTCCCGAACGTACGAAAAGCACCATCGCAGCCGCGCCGAGAACGAGGCAGATCAGCGGCGGCACAAGAAAGATGAAGGCATTGTCCTGAATACCGAAGCGCAGGCCGCCGAGGAGCGTTACTGCGAGGAAGACCGCGGGCAAGCCAAAATAGACAAGATAATTTGTCCGTTTGCCGGGGCCTTCGGCGATGCCGATCGCCGTCTCTTGTTCAGCAAGTTCGGTGTTCATTTGCGTTCGCATACGAGCCTCCGCGGGTCAAGGTCAGAAAGCGTTATCTTAAGGCCGTCTTCAAGCTCACTTTTCAATTCAAGCGGTGTACGCAAGCCGAGCGATGTGTCGCTTGAACGGAAATTCGGGTCGATAGCCATTACGCGATCGACAGCCTTCAAGCCCTGTCCGAACAAAGCATTATCGCTCGACAAACGGCCCCATCCTTGTCTGTAAAAGCTGTATGCGACATAGAACTGTGCCTCAGCGTTCTGATGTTCAGGGTCGGCGCGGTCAAAGGCCGCACGAGCGTTCAGAAAGTCATCCCGCCTGAACGCCTCCAAGCCGCGTTCAAATTCGGCCCGATCGATATTGTATGTGCCGAGGACAACGCTTCCTTTCGTTCCCACCTCGGCGATCGTCTTCGGCTGCGACCAATACAGAAAGATGACGAACGCCAGCCCGAGGATGACAATTGAAAGCGAAAGAATGTGGAGATAGGCCGGCTTCATTGGTATAATGCTCTCTCACTCTAAAGGATACAATGGTTTCAAACGCTTGTCTTATGAAAAAGTTGGCCTTGCTTCCGGCGATAGTGATGCTGCTTGCGGTATGGCTCAGCGCCCGGCCGCTAAAGGCCGATATTGTCGTAGTAAATGCGAATATTCACACGATGGACACGGCGCGGCCGCTTGCCCGTTCGCTTGCGGTCCTTGGCGGCAAGATCGTCCGTGTAGGCAGTGATGCTGACACGAAGCCGCTGATCGGCCCGGCAACCCGCGTCATTGACGCAGGCGGCAAGACCGTCATTCCGGGCTTTAATGATGCTCATTTGCACTTCATTTCCGGCGGTATGCAACTCGGGCTGATTGACCTTCGTGATGCAAGGTCGCGCGAGGAGTTCGCGGCGAGAATAAAAGAGTACTCCGCAAAACTCAAGCCCGGCGAATGGATCCTCGGGGGTAATTGGGACCACGAGAATTGGACTCCCAACGATCTGCCGACCCGGCAGTTGATAGATGCCGCCGCGCCGAACAATCCTGTCTTTGTCGAGAGGCTTGACGGACACATGGGAGTTGCGAACAGCCTTGCGCTGAAGCTCGCCGGTGTGACAAAAGAAACAAAGGATGTTGACGGCGGCCTGATCGTGCGGGATGCGAACGGCGAGCCGACGGGTGTTTTGAAAGATACGGCAATGGGCATTGTTGACCGTATCATTCCGCCGTCCTCGACCGCACAGTTGACGGCAGCTGCTATTGCCGCAACGGATCATGCCGCAAGCCTCGGCGTAACCAGCGTACAGGATATGTCGGCAGGCAAGGCTGTGAGTATTTATCAAGAATTGATCCGTGCCGGCAGACTCAAGACACGCATTTATGCGGGCAACGCACTCTTTGATCGGCAGGGCCTTGAGGATGTCGGCCTTCAGTCGGCATTCGGCAGCCCTATGCTGCGTGTCGGTTCGCTCAAAGGCTTTGCTGACGGCAGTTTAGGCTCGCGAACCGCATGGTTCTTTGAGCCGTATAACGATGACCCGTCAACAAGCGGCATTCCGCGTGCCGAAGTGCTGACCACAATGAAGGCCGCGGTCGCAGATGCGGACAAGCACGGCCTTCAGGTGATGATCCACGCGATCGGCGACCGTTCCAACGCAACGATACTCGACATTTATGAGAGCGTTATTCGTGAGGACGGGCCGCGCGACCGCCGCTTCCGTATTGAACATTCGCAGCATCTGCGGCCGCAGGATATACCGCGTTTTGCAAAACTCGGGGTCGTCGCATCGATGCAGCCGGTGCATCTGACCGATGACGGACGTTGGGCTGTCGATCGGCTCGGCAGTGAACGGCTCAAGGGAGCATATGCTTTCCGTTCGCTGCTCGATTCCGGTGCACACCTTGCATTCGGCACCGATTGGTCGGTTGCGCCGCTCAACCCGCTGTTCGGTATTCAGGCCGCGGTAACGCGGCGGACGACCGACGGAAAGAACCCGAACGGCTGGTTCCCCGAGCAAAAGATCACGGTGGATGATGCCGTTCGGTGTTATACTCTCGGTTCGGCCTATGCCGAGTTTCAAGAGGATGTGAAGGGCACGCTTTCGGAAGGAAAGCTCGCCGACCTGATCGTCCTTTCAGATGATATATTTACCATCAACCCCGCAAAGATCGGCGAGGCAAAGGTGCTCATGACCGTGGTTGACGGTAGAGTGGTTTACGAGGCAAAAAAGTAAAATTATGAAAAAACTTATTTTGATATGCGGAATTTTGACGGCGTTCGCAATGGTGTCGTTCGCCCAGGAAAATATGGCGGAAAAGGCTAAGCCTACCGAAGCGGATATGAACGCGGCGATCCCCGCCGGCAGTTATCTGAAGCGGGGTGCCGCGATCGGCAATTCGAAGAAGGTCAGCCTCAACAAGGTGCTTGCCGACCCGTCGAAATATGCGGGCAAGACCATCCGCATCGAGGGCGTTGTTGTGCGTTCGTGCAAGAATGAAGGCTGTTGGGCAGAGGTGGCGCAGACCAAGGATTCAAAGAGCATTCGTGTGAATATGAAGGATCATTCATTCTTCATTCCGCTCAAGTCGGCCGGAGCGAATGCCCGTGCCGAGGGAACTGTTCAGGTAAAGACCATCACAAAAGCGAAGGCCGACCACATGGAAGCCGAGGACGGAGCCAAACTCGGAAGCCGGAATGCCGACGGCAGCATCACCGAAGTTTCATTCGAGGCGACCGGCATCGAGCTGACACAGGGCGGAAAGTAGTAGCTTCGATCAATTGGTATTGTGCAACCGTTCTTCATCCGAGACATCAAGATCGACCCGCCGCTCATCCTTTCACCGATGGCGGGCGTGACGGACCGCGTCTTTCGCCGGCTGATAAAACGCCGCGGCGGCGTCGGCCTTGTTGTCTCAGAATTCATCTCGGTCGAGGGCCTGACACGCAATAATCCTAAGTCGAAGCGTCAGATGCGCTTTGACGAGGATGAACGTCCGTTCGCAGTGCAGATCTTCGGCGGCCGGCCTGAAAGGATGGCTCTCGGTGCCGAGATGGCAGAAGAGATAGGAGCCGACATCGTTGATGTGAATTGCGGCTGTCCCGCTCCGAAGGTCGTAAAGAACGGCGGCGGTTCGGGACTTTTGCGTGAGCCGAAACTGCTGGGATCGATCCTGAACGAAATAAAGCGTTCGATTTCGATACCGCTGACGCTAAAGGTGCGTACGGGCTACAGCGATGCGTCGATCAATGTCATTGAGGTCGCAAAAATGGCGGAGCAGTGCGGCGTCGAGCATATTCAGGTGCATGGGCGAACGCGCGAGCAAGGCTACAAAGGCCTTGCGAATTGGGACATCATTCGTCAGGTCAAGGAGGCCGTAAGTGTGCCTGTTTCGGGAAACGGAGATGTTACAACCATAGAATACGGGCTGAAAAAGTGGCGCGAGACTGGCGTTGACGGCATACTGATCGGGCGCGGTGCGATGCAAAATCCATGGATATTTCGGCAATTTGCCGACGTTCTCGATGGCAGAATACCGTCTCAGCCCGATGTCGAAGAAAAAAAGGCCGTGCTGCTCGAGTTCTTCGGAATGTGTCTGGAGGAAATGCCGGAGATGGTCAGCCTCGGCAAGATGAAGCAGCTTGCCGGACAATTCACAAAAGGGCTTGTCGGCGGTGCTCAGTTTCGGCAGACGCTCTATCATTCGCACTCAGCCGACGAGATACTGGACAACATCGATAACTATTTTCGGACGCTTGAACGCGGTGATGTGTTCGGCGACGGTGCTGTCGAAGCGGACGCCGACCTTGTCCTTGATTCGTGCGATGCTGCATTGCCTTCGATCATCGAAACCGGCGTTTCACGGACGGCGGGTGCAGAAGTATGAGATCTTTTGGCGTCACTAGATGGTTTTTACCGGCATTGCTGCTTCTCGGCGGCATGATCGTGAGTGCGAACGCGCAATCGGCGGCAAATGATGTCGGGCCGGTGCGGTCATCTGCGGCATACAGTGTCGTTCTGCTGCGCAAGACGGAACTGGAAGCCGATATCGTCTCGTACGCGGATGATTATACCGAAGACAATCCGAAAGTGATCGACGCGCGGTTCGAGCTTGCCGCGATCAATCGTGATATCGACCGAATGCTTGTTATCAAGCCGAGCGATATTGCAAAACTGACCGAATCGACCGGCAGGCTGATACTTCGCAAGGCCGAGATCGATACGGAACTCAACCGCCTGCAGCGCTCATACAAGAGCGACCATCCGCAGGTGAAACGGCTGGCGAAGAAAGCAGATATATACTCCAAAGCTGTCAGCCAGATCCTGGGGAAATAAAAAACCGCCGTACAGGCGGCGGTTTGAAAGAACGTATCTATAAGGATCAGTTCGGCGAATGATCCTTACGTTCGTCCGCAAAGAGGATCGGCGAGACGATCGGGCGGTATGTGTCGTTGATCTTGATATATGCATCGGCACGCAGCTTCGACATAAATTTCTTCGCCTCGTCAGGATATTTTTCCTTCATCATTTCGACCCGCACGGCATCCTCGTCAAACTGCGATTCACTCGATGCCGCTTGACGCTCGTCAACCCGAAGTATCACCATACCGACGTTATCCATATCAACGGGGTCAGTGATACCGCCGGCCGGCACATCTTTCAGCGCTGCCTGAAACTTCGGATCAAGATCACGCAAAGGCACCACGCCGACGCTGCCCTTTGTCTTTGCGGCGTCAGGCCGATCGGAATTCTCTGCGACCAACTTGGCGAAGTCGGCACCCGCACGGGCTTGCTTTGCCAATTCAGCGGCCTTTGCCCTCACTTGATTTTCGTCACGGCCCGCAAAGCTCAGGAACAGCTCGGTGAGGCCGACCTTCTCAGGTTTGGTGAACTTCGCTTTGTTCTTCTCGTAATACTCGCGGATCTGCTTCGCAGTCGGCTCCCAATAGAGTTTTGCCTGCACCTCCCGCTGGATCACCTTGTCACGGATCGCCTGTTTCCGCCACATTTCACGCATTTCATTAGGATCGACGCCCTGGCGGCGCATTGCTTCATACAATTCATCCAGCGTGCGCATATTGCCTTGCCTCATTATTTCGAGGAAGCGTTGATTTATCGCGGCCTCGACCTCACCGTCAAGGCCGAGTTCCTTTGCCTTCTGGATAAGCAGCTCTTCGTTGATGAGGTTGGCGATCAGTTCGCCTTGCTTTTCATCGACATCGTGTTGGGCTTGTTCACGCTTGACGCCTTCCGCAACTCTGCTGTCAACGATGTCCTTCGCCTCGCGGCGCACCTTTGAAAGCGTGATCACGCCGTCATTTACCTGTGCGACGACCTCATCCACAACCTTCGTTTCGGTTTCTTGGGCACCGACGGCAACCGCTCCGAGCATCACTGCCGCAGCAAGCATTAGTAGGCGGCTTTTCATTAAAGATCTCATAAAAACGTAAGTTACGGTTATATCTTTACCGCTAACAATTTGCAAACTGAAGTGTTTGATGCCGAAAGCGAAATATAGTTTGTCCTGTGCGTTTTGCGGCCCTGCTCAGCTTTGAAAAACACAGCCGATTTATCATTTTTATAAGAGTGGGGGAATGTTACGTTCCCCTTTGCGCTCTGCTATGCGACGAGATCGCTCAAATTGCGGCCGGCTGAACGCCGACGGCCACGCTCAGTGTACGCTGTGCGGAACTCACTGTGAAGTGTCGCGCACCGCAGTGTATCGCCGCATTACAGTCTGCATCGCAGCGTGTATCGCTGTTCTGTGCGGTTTCTATTTTTCTTTGATCATTTCATCAAAACCGCTTACCGCGTCGCAGCACGAAGGAGTACAGCGGGCGATCGCGGTCCTTCGTGAACGCGGTTTTGCCGACGAAGTGTTCATGCTCGAACATTTTGCAGCCTTTCGCTCTACCGATAATTGGCTGAATGCTTCAGTAGCAAAAGAGAACGCATACGCCGCGACGAACTTCCCGTTTGAACTCATTACCTTGTATCCCGACTTCTTTACATACCCTGCCGACGATACCGAACGGGCCGCAATACTTCTCCACGAAGCACGCCACTTGGCTCACGATGACGAGCGCGAGGCCTATACGTTCGTATGGCGGAACCGTGAGAAACTCGGTTGGACAAAGGAAAAATATTCACGCTCGCCGGTTTGGCTGAACGTCAGAAAGCAGACAAAGGACACCGTTCCGGAGCTGTTTACCTGCCGGGAGTTCAATTTCGGCGACTGTGCCGAAGCCGAGCTTCAATAACCGCTTGATCGCCCCGAAACGCTGAGAAGGGCGTCAATGGCGATCGTGATCGCACTACCGCCGGCCTCGATCGGTACCCGCAGGATGCCGTTCGGGCTGAAAAGAGCACCTTGCGTGCCGTCTAAGAACCGCATCAGCTCATCCGGCTTTACGCGCGAGGCCTCACCGAGTTTCATTGCAATCTGGCTGCCGCTGCGGTCGATCGAGACGATGCCGAGCGTCTCGCCGAGTTTTCGAAGTCGTGCGTATTCGAAAAGATCCTCGACGGAGCGCGGCAGACGCCCGTAGCGGTCCTCGACCTCAAGATGGATCTGCCGGAGTGCCTCGTCACCATCGGCGGAGGCAATTCGCTTATACATACGCAGCCTTTGGCTCGCGTCGTTCACATATTCGGCAGGGATCGAAACATCGACGCCGACGTTGATCGATACGCCGATCTCGTCAGCAATGTCTTCGCCGCGGATTTCGGCGATGGTGCGTTCGAGCATCTTTGTATAAAGGTCAAAGCCGAGAGCATCGAGGTGGCCGGATTGCTGGCCGCCGAGGATGTTGCCCGCGCCGCGCAGTTCGAGGTCCAGGGCGGCAAGGCGGAAACCCGCGCCGAGGTCAGAGAATTCCCGGATCGCCGACAAACGCCGCCGAGCTATCGGCGTGAGTTCCAATTCGCTCGGTATCAATAGGTATGCATACGCCCGTCGGTTGGATCGCCCGACGCGGCCGCGCAGCTGATAAAGCTGTGACAAGCCGTAGTTATCGGCGCGATTTATGATGATGGTATTGGCGCGCGGAATGTCGATGCCGTTCTCGATTATCGTCGTCGCGACCAGCACGTCATATTTATAGTCGATGAAATCGAGCATCACCCGCTCCATTTCCTTTTCGTTCATTTGTCCGTGGCCGATAGCGATGCGAGCGGCAGGCACGATCTTCTTGATAAGGACGGCAAGCGGTTCGATGGATTCAACGCGGTTGTGGATGAAGAAGATCTGGCCGCTGCGTGACAGTTCCAGTTCTATGGCTGAGCGTATCACGCTCTCGGAGAACTGGACGACCTGCGTGTTGATCGCAAGGCGGTCACGCGGCGGTGTTTCGATCACCGACATATCGCGCATACCGAGCAGCGACATATTCAGCGTCCTCGGTATCGGTGTTGCAGAGAGTGTCAGCACGTCAACTTTTTTTTTCCACTGCTTAAGTTTCTCTTTATGAGCGACGCCGAAACGCTGTTCCTCGTCAACGATGACAAGGCCGAGGTTCGCCAGCTTAACATCATTGGAGAGAAGCCTGTGCGTGCCGATAAGAACATCGACCTCGCCTTTGCCGGCCGCATCTGCAACGGCCTTTTGCTCTTTTGTACTGCGGAAACGCGACAGCAGTTCGACCTTTGCCGGAAAGGCCGCAAAGCGCTTCTTGAAGGTCTCGAAATGCTGGTAAGCCAGCACGGTCGTCGGCGCAAGCACGGCGGCTTGCTTGCCGTTCATCACGGCCTTGAACGCGGCACGCATCGCGACCTCGGTCTTGCCGTAGCCGACATCGCCGATGATGAGCCGATCCATGGGCGTGGCTGCTTCCATATCGCTCTTAACGTCGGCGATGGCAGTGTCCTGATCGGGCGTTAGTTCATAGGGAAAGGCGTCTTCGAATTCGTGCTGCCACGGACTGTCGGGCAGGAATGCGAAGCCCTTGACGAGTTTGCGTTCGGCGTAGAGCTTAAGAAGTTCATCCGCCATGTCACGCATCGCACGTTTCGCCTTTGCTTTTGTCTTTTGCCAGCCAAGCCCGCCGAGCCGATCGAGCGACGGCTGCGTCGCCTCGCCCGATGAGTACCGCGAGACGAGATCCATGCGTTCGACGGGGACAAATAGCTTTGCGTCATCGGCATAGACGAGCAGCATGAACTCGCGGCCCGCGCCCTGCCGGTCTATCGTTTTGAGTCCGTCGAACCTGCCGATGCCGTGATCGACATGAACGACATAGTCGCCCGGTTTCAGGTCGCGAAAATCGGAAATGAAAGCACCGAGGCGCGAGCGTTGGCGTTTTGCCGCGGGGCCGGAGCGGCGTTCGTCGGCACGATCTTCGCCGAAGATGTCGCTTTCTGAATAGATCGCGAGGCGTTCATCGGGCATTTCAAAGCCCGCCGACAATGAACCGACCTCGACCGTGCCTGCGGCGACTGGGACATTATATTCGCGGAGCATTTCGGCAAGCCGCTCGGCCATTCCCGTGGTCGAGACGACGATCCGGGCCTCTCGATCGAATTCCGCAGCGAACGCGGCGACATCGCCGTGAAACTTGCGGGTCGAGCGCGAACGCAGCTCGATCTCCGCGGTTTCCTGCGTGGCGGGAAAGAGGAAGAGCGGTGCGGATGCCGTCTTTGCCGGGCCGGTGTCGATAGCGGCATCAATGGCGAAGCCCTGATCCGTATCAGCGGCGGTTCGCCCCAAGGCGCGAAGTTCTACCGCCCTGCGTACGTTGAGTTCGGTCCGCAGTTCGTCGATGGTGAGCAGCAATTCGGCGGGTTCGAGCACGATATCGCCGGCCTCGTCCGAGGCGTGATATTCATTTTGCAGGTCGTCGTAAAGGTTTGACAGTGTATTTTCGATAGCTGACGGCTCGTCAAGGATCAGCAGCATATCGCCGAGATGTGCGAATGTGCTGCCGCGAAGCGGCGATGACAGGGGCAGGACGAATTCCCATCCGGAAAAGGCCTCACCTTCGGCGGCGAGGTCCGTACGATCCTTGAGATAGCGGCGGAAGCGCTCGTCGCGAAAGCGTTCCTTAGCAAAAAAGGCCCAGTCCTTAAGGTCTTGCGGTGCGGCGGCGAGTTCGCGCATCGGGGCGATGCGGCAGGCCGTCAGGTGGGCAATGGTCAGTTGTGTTTCAGGGTTGAACGAACGTATGGAGTCAAGGTGGTCGCCAAAGAATTCCAGCCGCAGAGGTATGTCGGCATCGGGCGACCACACGTCGATAATTCCGCCTCTTACGCTGAACTGGCCGGGGCTTACGACGGGGTCTTCGCGAACGTAGCC
Organism: Chloracidobacterium sp.; assembly: GCA_015075585.1. Taxonomy (NCBI): domain Bacteria; kingdom Pseudomonadati; phylum Acidobacteriota; class Blastocatellia; order Chloracidobacteriales; family Chloracidobacteriaceae; genus Chloracidobacterium; species Chloracidobacterium sp. The sequence continues at coordinate 190,652 of JABTUB010000002.1, read as the reverse complement.
GACCGCGATGAGATGTTTGACAAGCCGGTCGGGAGGCAGTTCCTGATCGCGCCCGGCTTCGATGCCGAGGCGTGCGGCTTCGTCGGGGCTTACGGTACGCTGTACGAGTGAGCGTGCTGACATAACGACCGCCGGAACCTCGTTTCCCTGAAGCTGCCAAAGTGCGACGGCGCGCTGCTCTTGTGTACGGGCGTGCGGCGAACTGCCGGAGTAAGGGTCGGCGTCAAATGAGGGAAGCGGCAGTGCGGGAACGCCCCAGAAGAGGAGGTCGGCTGCCCATTCGGCCAGTTCGGCGTTGCTTGGTGCAACAACGGCGAAGCGTTTGCGTGTTGCGGCGTGCAGGCGCGAGAGTACGAAGGCCTTTGACGCGGTCGAGGTAAGCCCGGCGAGGCTTACGATGCGTGTGCCGGAGTTCACACGGCTTATCAGATGATCGAGTTGAGTTCCCACAGGCACAGAAAGCCGCGTCGAACATCTGCGGCGGCAGGGTGTTCTTCGTCGGCAGGTCTAATTGTGCCACAAGCAGGATAAGTTTGCCGTACGGCGCCCGCATAACTATAATCGAAGCTTTTGAAATGAACATTCCTACTTTTGACGACATTATTGAGCACAATTCGCAGACCGAGGCGCGGCTCGCGTCGCTTGCCGCCATAACGGAGCTTGTCGGCAACGGCTATCCGAACAAATTCGCCCGCACGGCGCTGACGGGCGGTGAGGATACGATAACTGCGGTCAGGCGGTTCGCGCCTGTAGCTGACGCGGAGCGGTGGCTTACCGACATAAAAAAGGATCTTGCCGAGGGCGAACGCCCGCCTGCCGAGTTCAAAGACGCGTTGAATGAGGAGCTTCGCTCGCTCGGCACGCTGCGGATCGCAGGCCGCATGACGACGCCGACACGCGGCAATTTCGTTCACTTGACCGACGGCTTGTCAAAACTGCAGATCTACTGTGCGAAGAAGGGCGGCGTGTCGCTGATAAAGAATGACGGCTCGGACACGCTTGACGAGGACAAGGGCTGGGAGCTTTGGCAGTTATTGGATCACGGCGATGTGATCGGCGTAGAAGGCTATTTATTCGCGACGAACACCGGCGAGGTGTCTGTACATATCGAAAAGCTGCAGTTCCTTGCAAAGGCTCTGCTGCCGATGCCTGACAAGATGCACGGGCTTGCCGACGCGGAGCTGCGGCGGCGTTACAGGTACGCAGACCTCATCGGATCGTCGCTGCAGGTCGAGCACGAGAGTCTGACGACCCGCGAGGTGTTCGAGCGGCGAGCAAAGCTGATAACGCGGATGCGTGCCTTCCTGGATGAGCACGGCTACGTCGAGGTCGAGACGCCCATGCTAAGCCCGAAACCCACCGGCGCGGCGGCAAAGCCCTTTGAGACGCATCACAACGCCCTCGACATTCCGCTGTTCGCCCGCATCGCACCGGAACTTTACTTAAAGCGGCTGGTCGTCGGCGGTTTTGAGAAGGTTTACGAGCTTAACCGCAACTTCCGCAACGAAGGCTTGTCGCAAAAGCACAATCCCGAGTTCACGATGCTCGAGTTCTATTGTGCGTATATGAACGTTGACGGGATGATGGACTTTTGCGAGGCGCTGATAAGGGACGCGGTTATGCAGGCGAACGGCGGCAACCTGATCGTCAGCTACGGCGGTACGCCGATAGATTTCGGCGGCTTCCGGCGGATTCGGATGGCCGACGCCGTGTCTGCGGTGACAGGGCGTGATGCCTCGGCGCTGAGCGACAGCGATCTGATGGGCGCTTTCGATACTGAAGTGGAACACAAGCTTATCGAGCCGACCTTTATCATTGATTATCCGAAGTCCGTGTCGCCGCTCTCGAAGGCGTCGCCTCTGCGGCCGAACATCGCAGAACGCTTCGAACTCTTCATAAACGGTATGGAGGTCGCCAACGGCTTTAGCGAACTCAACGACCCGCAGGAGCAGTACGCCAGATTTGTCGATCAAATGGCCGAACGTGAACGCGGGGATGACGAAGCTATGGTCATGGACGATGACTATGTTCGGGCACTCGCCTACGGTATGCCGCCTGCCGCCGGAATAGGCATCGGCATCGACCGGCTTGTTATGCTTCTCACCGATAAACACTCGATACGCGACGTTATTCTTTTCCCGCATATGCGGCCGAAGAATTCGCCTGCCGAAGATGCCGAATGACCCGTATCAGAACCGCGGCGACAAAGGCGCGTCCTTTTTGGGGCCGGTTCAGATCTGCGATGAGCCGGCGATGACGTTCTAAGGTCCCTTGGTTATTTTGTTCATTTTGACTAAAGCCGGACCGGGCCAAGCCCGTTAAAACGAGCGTTCTGCATCGTTCCGCACAAGATGCACGCCATGAGTGGCGCGGCTATTTGCCCTTCGGGAAAGAACCGCGATCTATATTGACGGAGTGCGGCGGGGCTTATTCGTTCGCCATTACCTCGACAGGGTCTATCGAAGAGGCACGCCAGGCGGGATACAAGGCTCCGATAAGGCTCCCGCCGACCGCAATGAAGATCGCCCACAGGATCCATTTGAACTCGAACTTGAACGCAAGATCAAAGCCTCTGCCGATGACCTCCGATGCGGCCCAGGCAGTTATGAACCCTACGATTATGCCCATCAGCCCGATGGCAAAGGCCTCGCCCTCGATGGTGCGGATGATGAATGAGTGGGATGCACCCAGCGACTTCAGGATGCCGATCTCTTTTCGCCGCTCGGTGATCGTCGTGTACATAGACAGAAGTACGAAGACCGTCGAAACAAATGCACCGAGAGCGACAAGGACGTTGAGGAATGTGTTCAGGCCCGGTATGCGCTGCTGAGCGTCTATGATGAGATCGTTTGTAAGATTGACCTTGTTGCCCGGAAGCGCGGCGTTTATCGCGGCTGCTACCGCGGCAGGATCGGCCCCGTCCTTGACCTTTACAAGGATATAGGTGCATTTGCCCGGAGATTCGAGGGCGTCCTGCAGTGCTGTGAGCGACATCTTGATACGAGCACCGGACGGCGGAGCAAATATGCCGACCACTTTATAATGCTTCGCGCCAAAGATGTCGATCGTGCCGCCTAAGCGCACATTGTCCTCGCGTATCTGGCGTTCGTCGAGCACCACTTCGTCGTCCGCAACCGGTGCGCGGCCCTCTGTCAGGTACAAGCCGTTCATCGCCGCGAACTGATCCCAAGGTACGCCGTCTATCTGCTGAAGTCCCCAGCGTCCCTTCGCGTTCGATGCGATGTAGCGGCCGACCGGAACGACACTCGCCACTCCCGCGACGGCCTGCAGCTTGTCCGCGTAGGCTGTGCTGACATTCATATTGGAGCTCGTCGTCTCCATTCCGCCCGACTTAGCGAACACGATCTCTGCCTTCCAGTTCGAGGCACGCCGCGACATATCATCGGTCATCCCTCGGGCAAGCCCGGTGAAAAGAACCACAAGTATCACGCCTATCGCCACACCTACTACGCTTATCGCCGTGCGTATCGGGCGTACTTTCAAATTTGCGAGGACAAGCTCAAGCATCTATCTATGAAATATAATTCAAGCGGCGGGCCTCGGCAATGCGCGTCCGTATTTCGCAAACTGTACGGTGCCGGGACGCGCGCCGGTTTGCATAAGGCACGGCGGCGGTTTAGATTGAAACTTTGTGCCGCCGACGTAACAGATATCTGCCGCGGCCCGCAAGAGAAGCACGCTGACAAGATGCAGATGTCCGAAGACACGCCGAACAAGTTGACCCGCTCGGTCCATATAACTAACTACTATCACAGCCTCTCCGGCGGCGTTAAAACGAACTACGACCGTCTGCTCAAAGCCGCCAATGAACGCCAAAGATACGTCAGCTTGATAGTTCCGGACGAAGCAGCGTCGGTCGAGAACGTCGGCGACCATGCCAAGATCTACCGCATCGCGGCGCCGCCCTCGCGCTTCATAGATAAGCGATACAGGACCATACTGCCGACCCATTACCTCCAAACCGGAACTCCCGTCCGCACGGTCCTGCTCGCCGAGATGCCGCAGATGATCGAGGTGTACGACAACGCATCGGTCGTGCCTTTTGCCGCAGTCGTGCGGAAAGGGTTCTTTAGCCGTCTGGGCCGCCCGATGCTCGTTTACTTCACCGGCGAACGCTTCGACACCATCTTTAAGACCTTTGTGATCGGCGGCAGGATCGGCGCGGCCGTTTCAAGGAACCTGATGGGCAACTTCATCCTGCAGATGTTCGATTACTTTATCGCGAACTCCGAGTTCGTTGCCGAGGAGATCTACACTGCGACCGAAAAGTATGCCCGCGCGAACTACCGCATCCACAACAGCCTCGGGAAGTTCTTCAAAACATTGCCCGAGACCGTGCGCGAACGCGTGCGGATCTGCCCGAGAGGCGTCGATACCGAACTGTTCTCTCCGGCTAACCGCTCTGAAGCCTTCCGCAGCGAGATCATCGCTAAATCAGGCCTCCCAAAGGACGCGAAGATAATGCTCTCATCCACAAGGCTCTCGACCGAAAAGAATGTGGAACTGTTGCCCCATATCATGCACCACGCCGCACGCTCGGCGGATTACAAATTCTTCCTGTTGATAGCCGGCGACGGCCCGAGAAAGGACGACCTTAAGGCGGCGGCCGAGAACCTTTGTCCGGGAAGGGTCGTCTTTGTCGGGCATATCGACAAGCCGACGCTGGCAAGATATTACGCAAATGCTGACGTCTTTATCCATCCCAATCCGCGGGAGCCGTTCGGTAATGTGGGCCTCGAAGCCATGGCATCGGGTACCGCTATTCTCGCGCCGAACTCCGGCGGCATCCTTACATACGCCGACAAAGATAATGCGTGGCTCGTCGAACCTACGGCAGAGAGCTTCGCTGCCGCTCTTTCCGAGATCGCAGACAGCGCGAGCGAGCGGCTTCGCAGGATAGATAACGGCCTTGCCGCCGCGGCCCAAAACAGCCAAGCGAACAGTATGTCAAGACTCTTTGCAACCTATGACGAACTCTATGCGGACTTTCGTGCACGCGGGCTGACAAATCCCAGACAGAAAGGCTGATGTTAGGGATGTTCGGCCTGTCAGCGAGGCTTTCTGGCGCGCCGGACTGTCCATACAAGCGGGAAGGAAAGGAATTCGAAGACTATCCACGGCATACGCCTGAGATCGCGCCAAAGCGACTGCTGGCTCTCGTCCTTTACAAGCAGCGCGCCGCGACGCATTGCGAACAGATTGAAGATCGCCGATATGGCCGAAACCGCTATCGAGATCGTGATCGCACGGCCCTTGCCGTTCACGCCCGTCCGGCTGTCATACGCCGACTGTACGATGAATTCGACCAAATGACTGAAGGCCGCCAGAATAAGCGGTACGGTCAAGACAGCATGCCATGCGGGCTCCACCTTGCTGAATGACTGTATTATCGCGCCATTCGTGCCGCCGAAAATGATGCGGAAGACCGACTGCGCCAATGCCGCGCCCGCGGCCAGCTTTAAGCCGTCCTTTTTGAAAACGTATGTGAAGAAAAAGATCGGTGAACGGAGCAGGGCCGAGAGCACGGCGGATTTCCAGTTCCATCGGAGCACAAAGGTGTCGATCGGATGGCTTATTATATGCCGCGCGACCGCATACACACTTGTATGCGGCGGCGGCGGGGCCTCAAATCCCTCAAGATCATCCTCTTTGGCAGTGATCGTCGTTTCGTTCAAGCTCATTTATGACGTGCTATTGCCATGCGGTAGGCGTCGTAAACTCCGTCAAAGATCGCGTCCCACGAGTTGGATCGCCCGGCGAGGCGCGCGTTCGACTTCATTTCAGCCAGCAGCTGCCTATCATTGTAAAGTTGAAGTGCGAATTTTGCATAATCGGCACGTTCCTTTGCAATAAAGCCGTTCTCGCCCTCGTCTATGATGAATTTCGGCCCGCCTTTGTCCGAAACTATCGCCGGAACGCCCGATGCGTTCGCCTCTTGAGCGACGTTCCCAAAGGCGTCGGTCTCGGACGGGAACATAAAGACATCCATGTTCGCGTATGCTTCGGCCAGCGGTTCGCCCGAGAGAAAGCCGGTGAAGCGCGCCTTTGTAAGATTCTTCTCAAGGAACTCGCGTTCGGTGCCTTCGCCCACGATCAGCATCTCGAAGTCGTCGATCCCTGCGTCAAGGAACGCCTTCTCGACGTCAATAAGCACGCGGACATTCTTTTCCGCCCGCAGCCTGCCGACCGATCCGATCCGAAAGACGTTATGGCTCACGGTACGCTTCTCCGGTGAAAAGAAAACAGGGTCGATGCCTCGCGCCATCAGTTTCGATGGCCGCCCTGTCCGTCGGCCGAGTTCCTCGACAAGTTCGGGGTTCGGCGAAAGGATCACTTGCGGCTGTTTGTAATAGAGCATCGTACCCGCCTTGATCTTACGCTCGGCGAACGCGCTTAGGCGGTTTACAAAACCTTTCGGCAGGAATCGAAGCATGCGCTCGATGCGGCGTGCGGCGAATTCGTGCACATTAGTGTGCCACGAGCCGAGCAGCGGCAAATGCATTCGCCACGCAAGCACCGAACCGATGATGCTGACATCATTGATGCCCGTTATGTGGATCACGTCCGGCTTGAATTCCTCAAGCATTTTCCGTACCTTACCCTGATGACGTTCGAATAGCGGATCGTATGCAAGTTCCTCATCAAGTGCGATATTGACGAGCGAACGCTTTAGCGAAAAATGCGTAACGCTGCCGTCCGTAACCGTCCTATTCTCAGAACCGGCGTGGACAACAAGGAAAGGGAAGCCCTCCTTCGCGGCATATTCCACAAGACGGCGACAGGTCATGGCCGCGCCGTTCACTTCGAGATATGAATCGGGGAAGAATGCGACCCGCGGAGTATCACTCACAAGAGTATTCATTAACAGTTAATGGCAGCCGAGGCTGCCATTATAAGAAATATAAAGCAGAGCAAAGCTCAAACGGCCTCGCCCGAAAGTTCGCCGAAAAATTCCTCGGGATCCGGAATCTCAAAATCGGCGATCGAAAGATCCTTCGGCACGCGGTCGCGGCTCTTACGAACGGCGCGAAAGACCGGACGCACCTTCGGGCTGCCGAGAAAGCCGAGCGTCCAGATAGCCCATCGGAGCCAGGTCGGGCCGCCGCGTTTCCAGCCGTGCTCCGAAAGCGGCACAAGGCCCTTGCCGTCATTGATATCAAAGAAAACACGGTCAAACCAACGTCGCCGGTGCTCCGGAGCCTCGGGATACAGCGAAAGTATCTCTGAAAAAGACTGCAGCTGACGCGAGTGCAGCGGCTGCTCATATTCAGGCATCAGGGCCACAGTGCTCGCCCGCTCTACGCGTATCTCATGGACAAATTCATCAAACGTTTCCGCTTGGGTCAGATTAATGACCGTGTTCGGCTTGCATCCGTGCCTGTCGCCGCCCGTGGCGATCGGAACGCTGAGGGCTTCGGCCATTTCGATAACTGCCTTATTCTCCGACCAACTTCTGAAACCATTTATCTCAAACGCGTGTATCCACCGGCCGTGGCGCCGAAGGAAATCCTTCAGCAAGGCATTATGCCGCTCCTTGCCCGCCATTTCGATATCCCAGATCGGATGGTTAAGTATGATGAGAACCTGTGGCAGTTCAAAGAGCATCGCAAACAACTCACTGAGATTCTCGTCGCAATGGCGTTCTTTTTCGAATGTATAACCGATGAGCGTTCGGGATATTTCGACCGCCCTGTCCTTTGGCAGATTGTGAACTCCGACGTGGAAAAAACCGAAGTCGAAGGGAACCGTCCACTCGAGCGAGATCGGCACGGACTTTGACGGGTCGGCCTCGTCGAGGGTCAAGTTGGCGTTTATGCAGTCGTGGTCGGTAAGTGACACTAATGAATATAGGTTCGCGGCCTCGATCTGCGACTTCTCGATATCATAGACGGCTTGACCGGTAAGCGGCGGCGACCAATATGCGGTATCAAAGGCCGGCCCGGTGCCCTCGCGTTCTTCGTACTTCTTTTTCTCCTTATGCCAGAAATAAGAGATTATCGGAAGTTTGTCAGCATAATGCGGCACAAAGGCAAGCATCTCCTTAGAATGCTCTGTATGGCAGTGCAGCGACACGCCGGTCTTTGCACGGTCGGAAAGATCTCTTGGGCCATTCAGGATATGTAAGGTTGTTCGCTGCAAATTCATCGATAAATGCCGACGGCCGTGCCATCTGAACATTCCAAACTACCAAATCGTACGTTCAAAGTAAATTCTCCCGTCTTTGGACAGCAGGCGAAAAAAATGTCGGACCTTATGTCACAACAGACGCTGTTGCGGTGTATTCGATTCAGAAGATCAACTTTGATCGGCTTTTGAGAGGTAATTATGACTTGGATTTATACATTGATAGTTTCGGGCCTGCTTTTCGGCGGCAACCCGATGTTTCCGCTGACACAAAAGCACGATTCTTCGGACGTTACGACAAGCGGATCTTCTGCAGCGTTCGAGGAAACAGAGAAAATTGAAAGAACCTTGCCGTTGAAGGCCGGCGGACGAGTTTCGGTCGCGAATGTCAACGGCCCTATAAGCATCACGGCCTGGGACCGCAGCGAAGTACAGATCGTCGCGACAAAGGTTGCTGACTCGAAAGAGAAACTTGCGGAGGTTGACGTCCGTATTGATGCTAAGCCTGATGCGATCCGTGTCGAGAGCGACTACGAAAGGTGGCAGAGTTCCAACGGCGGGCGTTCGCGGAATATTGGCGGCGTCGAGGTCCGATACGAATTGATCGTGCCGCGCGACGCAGTGCTTAACGAGATCGGAACTGTGAACGGAGCCATTACTTTGTCGGGCCTTGCAAATAGTACGGTAGCTTCCGTCGTGAACGGAAAGATCAATGCTACCGCTATGGGCGGCACAGCAAAGCTTTCCACGGTCAACGGTGAACTCGTCGCCGATATCGCGAAGCTTGATGCGAAGAGCCGCTTTTCGTTGAGTACGGTGAACGGCAGTGTCAGCGTAACGATCCCGCCAGACGCGAGCTCGATAATAAAGGCGAGTTCGCTCAACGGCAGCATATCGAACGACCTAGGCTTGACTGTCCGCAAGGGCGAGTATATCGGCCGGGATATGAACGGCAAACTCGGCACGGGCGACGCTCTGATAAGGCTTGACAGTGTCAACGGTGCTCTTTCGATAAAACGCAGGACGGACGGCAAGCCGCTTCCGCCGGCTGTCGATCTTCTTACGATGAACGGCACGCCGAAAGGTGATGCGGATCTTGACGGCCCATATCTTGCGGAATTTATGAAGAATCAGGCTCAGATCGAAGCGAATGCGGCAAAGATCGCAGAAAAGGCAGCGGCAGAGGCCCAAGCGGGGCTTGCCCAGTTAAAGAAGATAGCTGTTCAAATGGACGAGGATTGTCCTGACACAAAACAATTGAAGCTGAAGGAAAAGAGCTTCCCGACCCGGCCGCCGAACCCGCCTTGGCCAATGACGGGGCCTGACGATCGCCCGGTAAAGATCGAGCGTAAGGAGAACATTTTCGATGTTACGGGCGTTCCGTCCGTTGAGGTCGGAGCCGCCGCAGCGTCGATCAGGGTCATCGGATGGGACAAACCTCAAGTGAGCTATCGGGCGTTGCAGATAACCGACCAGCAGAACTCCGAGCCGCTGCACATCGAAGAGAAACGCACCGATGCCTCTGTAAAGATCACAATTTCAGGCACGGATGACTTGCGGCGTGAGGCTCCGTCATGGCTTTGGGGTCAGAGCGCAGGAGCCAGTATCGTTGTCTATGTTCCGAAGAAAACAAATTTGAAAGTTTCATCCGAATCGGCGATCCGTGTCGAAGGTGTCGCCGGCACGCTTGAAGTTGAAGGTTTCGACGAGACCGTTGACCTTCGCGATATCGGAGGAGATATGACCATATCTTCGCGCAACGGTAATATAAGACTGCTCCGTGCGAACGGACAGGTCAACACGCGATCGGCGACCGGCATGATCGGCCTTGAGGGTTTGTTCACCAAGGTCGATGCCCGCTCCGACCGAGGCGATATCGTTATAACGCTTCCGCCGTCGGCAAACGCAGATATCCAAGCCCGCGGAAATGATGTCAATTTCGATGGCTTTGACAATATGAAACACCTCGAGAACGAGAGATCGAAATACACCCTCGGCAGCGGCGGAAACGCCTACACGCTTCGGACTGACGGAAGCATTACGTTCAGGACATTCGACTCGATTTCTGCCCGAAGGTGAAACATATCCATATTTGAACATACGCGCCGGGACGGATCGGCGGCTTTTTGATCACCGCAGCCGCTGCACTCATTCATTGATCCATTCATTTCTGCAACCTGTTGTAAAGTTATTCATCTATGACCAGACCTGCAATATTTCTCTTTCTGATATTGATAGTAAGCATCGGGCATGCACAATCGCCCCGATCGGGCGACAGCAGCGGCCCTTCTGCTGATGGCAATACACGCAAGCGGATAGGTCGGATCGAACTTCCGCCTGAGAAGCAGCGGCCAATCATGATCCCAAAGGTATCGGCGGCTCTCACGATCGACGGCTTATTGAACGAGGAAGCATGGAAGGATGCGGCGGTCTTTAAGGACTTCATCCAAGTTGCGCCCGGAGACAATACGCCGCCCTCAAAGCCTACCGAAGCGTATATGATGTACGACGAACATTTTCTGTATCTCGGCTTCAAATGTTGGGATGATAAGGACAAGATCCGAGCCACCGTTGCTCAGCGCGATGATATATTCGGCGAGGACAACGTCCGCGTCTGGCTCGACACCTATGACGATCAGCGGCGTGCTTATTTATTGGGATTCAACCCGTATGGCATTCAGCTGGACGGCATTTTTACCGAAGGAGGCATGGGGCCCGATTTTTCCGTCGATATTGTAATGGAATCAAAAGGCGTGATCCAGGATTGGGGATGGTCGGTCGAGGTAAAGATACCTTTCAAATCGCTTCGCTATTCTGCGGGCAAAGGGAAGTTTTGGGGCTTCAATGTCGCACGGAACATCGACCGTAATAATGACGAACTCGATGCGTGGCTGCCGGATGACCGCAATATGGCGGGCAAGCTGGTGAAGCACGGCAGGATAGGCGGCCTCGACGGCATCAAATACGAACGGACGCTTGAGATCGTGCCGAGCGTTACGGTTAGTGAAACGGGCGAATTGAAGCGTGATCCTATAATTGTCGGCGGAAGATTTGTCAATGGGCCGGTCAAGGCAGAGGTCGGCGTCAATTTGAAATTCACGCTCTCGCCCAACGTTACACTTGATGCAACGGTCAATCCGGATTTTGCCGAGATCGAAGCCGATGCACCTGTGATCACGGCAAATCAACGCTTTCCGATCTTTTTTGAAGAGAAGCGGCCGTTCTTTCTTGAGGGAAAAGATATCTTCCAATCTCCGTTGCAAACATTCTATTCACGTTCGATCGTCGATCCGGATTACGCAGTGAAATTGAGCGGCAAGGCCGGCAAGACGTCATTCGGATTCCTGGCGGCGTCTGACAAGGCGCCGGGAAATTACTCCGAGGATGACCGCCGCCGAAACAGCCAATGCCGCCTCGCTCAGCAGAGCGACCCGACCATACAGTGTCCGTTGGATGAATTTATCGATAAGAACGCATTATTTTCCGTCGTTCGTGTAAAACGCGACTTTGGTGACAGTAATAATATCGGCTTCTTCGGGACGTCGCGCATATTTCCGAGAGATCGAAACTTCACTGCCGGTATTGACGGAACATACAAGCTGAATTCAAAGACCGTCATGGAGTTCCAAGCTGTCGGGACGCACTCGCGCAAGGACTTTTATTCACCGGAAACGGACAGGTTCTCATACCGTACCGGGAACGGCTTCGGATATTTGTGGGGTATCGACTATACGACCGACACGCATGGCTGGTTCGTGCAGGCCAAGGGCCGGACGCGCGATTATCGCGCCGATGCCGGTTTCACTAACCGGGTCGATACGAATGGCCTTTTCTTTATGAATCGGCTGAGTACAAAGTCGAATCCGAACGGCCGGCTCGTGCGTGTGAATACTACACAGCTCGTTAGATACGATTTCGATTGGAATGGCCGGCTTCAGAGCACCGGTGTGCAGGCAGGCCTGAATCTTCAGTTCAGCGGCAACTTTTCCGTCGATTTCGAGGCCGGCGACAGCCTTGAGAAACTTTATGAGGACGAGTTCGGGCCAAAACGCAATAGTTCAGGCACGATGGCAGGAGCGTTCTCGGGGCCGGCAGAGCGGTCATCGCATCAGCCGATGGCCAGCGTTAATTTTTCCAAGAACTTGAGTAAACGGATGAGCGTCGGCGGATTTCTGGGTCACGTCTGGGGCGCATTTGATTACGATTTCGGAGCGGGTCAACGATACCCGAGAGTTTCACCGACATATCTGAACTGGGTGAGCAGCGGAATGACAGGCCCTTATCCCGCTCTTGATCCGGGCCGCGGCGGGCAAACGGATATCGGCCTTGAGCTTTCGCTCAAACCGACGGACGCCTTCAGCGTTTCGCTTGAATATTCGAACAGCCAGTTGCGACGGTACGATACCGATAAGATCGCGTTCGACTCAAATATTTATACGCTAAGGTCCACGTACCAATTTACACGCTTTACGTTCATTCGTGCCCGCATCGATTACGATACGCTTAGGAATCGAACGGCGGGGCAGTTCCTGTTCGGATGGAGCCCGCATCCCGGAACGGCGTTCTACGCCGGCTATAATGACGATTTGAACTATCGCGGCTATAATCGATTTACGCAGAACTACACACCGGGATTTGAACGCAACTCGCGCACTTTCTTTATCAGGGCATCCTACCTCTTCCGCAAAAGCTTCTAGGGCCGGATGCCCGGCATCACCACACCTTGCAGGGCAAAGAGGGCGGCAGCCGGATCGGCTCAGTCGCCCTCTCTCTTTTTTCTAATATTAAGCAAAATTTTAAGAATTTTATGCAAAAACTTCTTGTAAATCATAAAGAATTTATGTATAAATATATGTCGGAATTGCATTTCACCAGATAACTGCTAGGAAAAAGGAGTCAAAATGAACTTAAGCAAGAAATTACTTGTTGCTGCGATCTCTATCTTTTTAAGCAATATAGCTCTCACGATCGTGTTTTCCGGATCGGCCTCGGCCCAGACGAGCGATCTTCACATTGCACTGCAGCGCGGCTATCGCACCGGCTACTCGGACGGCTATATGGCGGGCTATCGCGATATAATCGACAATCTCTCAAAAAGCATTGACCGCCACGAGGAATACAAAAAGGCCGACCGTGCTTTTAATAAGGATTACGGTACGCTTGAAGAGTATCGCGACGGCTACCAGCAAGGTTTCGAGGCCGGATACGACACGGGATTTGAAAAGCGTTCATTCGAGCAGGCACTGCCAACCGGCCTCAAGCGCCGGGCTGTGCCGACGGCGACAGTTCCCCTCAACAATGTAGCGGTCACTACGCAGCAGGCTTCTCCGGTTGATAACAGCACGGCAGCCGCCGCGACTGTTCAGCCTTCGTACATAACGAATGGCGATGCCGTCATCATCATCCCGCGCGATACCGAGATCATGCTCGAAATGCAGGACGATCTCTCGACGGAACGAAATCGTGAGGGCGATAAATTTGTAGCGAAGGTCGTTTCGCCGGTCGAGATCGCGGGAGCTGTGATCGAAGGACGGGTCGCAAAGGTAACGCGGCCGGGCCGCATCAAGAAGCGCTCAGAATTGGCACTTTCATTCGACCGTATAATGCTTAGCGAGAATCGTTGGTCGAATTTCAGTGCGATCTTGACGGAGGTCATGCCGGTGAAAGGTGACAACGTAAAGGTCGTTGATACCGAAGGTACTGCTATCGGAAAGAGTACTGTCAAAAAGGATTCAATTACGGTCGGCGGCGCTACTACGGCGGGCCTTGTTACTGGAGCGATCATAGGCGGTCCTGTCGGGGCGGCGGTCGGGGCGGGCGTTGGTGCTGCGTTCGGCGTCGGTGCCGTCGTGATCGAGCGCGGCAAGAACATAAACATCAATCGCAATCAGCAGGTAAGGATCAAGACCTCGTACGAGACACAGATCCGATGATCGGGGCAGCGAACTCCGATCACTGATCACGCATCACAATTGCGTGAAGACATTATCCGGGCCGCGGCGGCAGCTTTCTGTTTGGTTCTCCTTTGGGAAAGCGTTGCTGCGGTCGCGGATAATTTTTTTTCGCCGGCGGGAGGCCGCAGGCCTATGACCTCTGAAGGCTCCGCTTGTAACTGTTGGAGGCACTCGGTTAAAATGAAAGTTTGAGACGCGCGGCCAAACGCCCGCAAATTCGAGCATTAGGTCGATCAGATTAGCAAGTTTAGATACGATCAATCAGAGGAACGATTTTTAACATGAGTACAGGTACTGAAACTACGGGAACGGCATCGGCAGGACTTAGGGGCGTCGTTGCGGCGCAAAGTTCGATCGGCGACGTGAACGGCGAGCAGGGCATCCTGATCTATCAGGGATACGATATACACGATCTTGCACAGCATTCGACATTTGAGGAAGTGATATTTTTGATTTGGAACGGGCGTCTGCCGAAGCAGGACGAGCTTGAGGCCCTGACGGCCGATATACGGGCGAACTATGCGGTTCCGGCCGAGATACTCGCGGGCATGAAGTATATGCCGAAAGACGCGAACCCGATGGATGTGGTCAGAACGTGCGTTTCCGCGTTGGATTTTTACGACAAGGACGGCCGAAAGACCGATCGCGAGTCTGCTATGCGTTCCGCGATCAAATTGACAGGCCAGATCGGAACGATCGCAGCCGCGTGGGACCGCATCCGCAATGCTAAAGATCCGGTAACGCCGGATGCGTCGCTGTCGATCGCCGAGAATTTTTTGTATATGCTTCGCGGTGCCAAGCCGGACGCTGAAGAAGCAAAGATGTTCGACATCGCCCTCATCCTGCATGCAGATCACGAGCTGAACGCCTCGACATTCACGACGCGTGTTGTTGCGGGTACGCTCGCAGGTATGTACGGATGTATCACGGCGGGCATCGCCGCACTTGCAGGGCCGCTGCACGGCGGGGCGAACACTGCCGTTATGAAGATGCTTATCGAGATCGGCGAGCTTGATAACGTTGATGCGTGGGTCGAAAAGGCGCTCGAAGAAAAACGCAAGATCATGGGCATCGGCCATGCCGTTTATAAGACGGAGGATCCGCGGGCGACCTGGCTCAGGAAATTCTCGAAGCAGATGGCCGACAAGACCGGCGAGTCAAAGTGGTTCGAGATGTCGCAGCGTATCGAAAAACTGATGCACGACAAGAAGGGAATGTACCCGAATGTCGATTTTTACTCGGCTTCGACCTACTATCTTATGGGCATCGCCCTTGATATGTACACGCCGATCTTTGCGGTCAGCCGCATTTCGGGATGGACGGGACACGTCCTCGAGCAGTACGCGAATAACAAGCTTATTCGGCCGCGTGCGGAATACGTAGGGCCGCGTGACCTTAAGTATGTTCCTATCGCCGAAAGATGATATCGCTTCGATCGTTTGATCGATGAAGGCTGCCGAAAACGGCAGCCTTTTTACTTTTCGCGATGGATGGCTCCCGATCCGACTGTTACGCTGCATCGTTGTTTGCACTGCGTATTGAACTGAAAGTAAAATCGAAGCGGTTACAGTAAATATAGGTCATTGATCGTGGAGGGCATCGAGTTGAAGCATCGTTTTCTCCGTAAAGTGTTATTGTTCGCAACAATTATGGCCGGCAGTATGGTTATTGCTGCCCAGACAGATATGAAACCACCGATCGCAAAAAAAGTTCCGCAGATATTGAAGATCCATGGCTATGAGATCACGGATAATTACTTCTGGCTTCGGGGCGATAAGGATCATCTCGATCCCGCGATCCGCAGCTATCTTGAAGACAATAACCGATACACGGAATCGGTCATGGGCAAGTATCAGGGCTTCGTAAACTCGCTTTATGAAGAGATGATCGGGCGGGTCAAACAGGACGACGAAAGCGTGCCGTATAAGAAGGGCAATTATTGGTACTTTACGCGAACCGAGAAGGGAAAGCAGTATGCGACGTACCTTCGCGGCACACGACAAGACGGCAGCGATGCTTCGATCCTGCTTGATACGAACGAGATGGCAAAGCCGTACAAATTCTTTGCGATAAATGAGTTCGATGTCAGTGATGACGGTAATATACTGGCATTTTCGGTCGATACGACCGGCTATCGGCAGTACACGCTCCGGTTCAAAGATCTGCGGACCGGCAACATCCTCCCTGATAAGATCGAGCGTGTAACTTCTTTTACATGGACGCCCGACAACAAGACGGTCTTCTTTACGACCGAGGATGCGAAGACTAAGCGTACCGATACCGCATGGCGTTATGTGCTCGGGTCGCAACAGGCGCCCGCGAAAGTATTCTACGACGACGATGTTCTTTTCGGGGTCTATGTAGGCCGAAGCCGCGACGGCAAGATGCTGTTCATCGGTTCCGGGGCCAAGACGATGGATGAATTCCGCTATCTGGCGGCTGATACGCCAGACGGTGAGTGGAATGTGTTCAGCCCTCGACGCGAAGGCCACCAATACTCACTCAATTTCGATCAGGGCGAGTTCTTTGTGGTGACCAACAAGGACGGTGCCGAGAATTTTAAGGTGATGAAGGTCTCGGCAAGCAACCCTGCCGAAAAAAATTGGAAAGACTATATACCGTATGACCCGAAGGTTCACATCGACGGGATCGATCTTTTTGACGGCTCTGCGATCCTGTCCGTCAAGGAGAACGGGCTTGAGTACCTGCGGGTCCTGGATAGGAAAACGCGGCGTGCTCCGATGGTCATCGCGACGCCCGAAAGTGTTTATACGATGAGTCTTACATACAATCCTGAGTACAGCACGCCCGTAATACGTTATCGTTATTCGTCAATGATCACTCCGAATTCCGTTTATGAGTTCGATCTTAAGACACGCAAAAGCAAGCTCATAAAGCAGGAAGAGATACCAAGCGGTTACGATAAGACGAAGTACGAGACCGAACGCGTTTGGGCCGTCGCACGCGACGGCGTAAAGGTACCTGTCGTCGTAATGATGAAAAAAGGTACGAAACTGGACGGCAAGTCTCCGATGCTGCTCTATGGATACGGTTCATACGGAGCGTCGATGACCGCCGGATTCTCGGCCGCGCGTCTCTCGCTGGTCGATCGCGGAATGATCTACGGCCTTGCCCTGATCCGCGGAGGCGGTGAACTTGGCGAAGCGTGGCGTCTCGCCGGGCGTATGTACACCAAGATGAATACGTTCAACGACTTTGTGGACTCGGCAAAGTGGCTGATCGCAAATAAATATACATCGAGCGACCGCTTGGTCATCCAAGGAGGTTCCGCAGGCGGCCTGCTGATGGGCGCATCCGTCAATCGATCGCCCGAGACATTCAAGGCGGCGATCGTGCAGGTGCCGTTCGTTGATGTTATGAACACGATGCTCGATGAGACGCTGCCGCTCACTACCGAAGAATGGATCGAATGGGGAAATCCTCATATTAAAAAGGACTGGGATTACATGGTGCAGTACTCACCATATGAAAATGTAAAGGCCCAGCCGTATCCTAATATGCTCATCGAGGTATCGCTTAACGACAGTCAAGTTCCGTATTGGGAAGGGGCGAAATTTGCCGCCAAAGTCCGCGAGTTGAAGACCAATGACAGTGTGATCCTGCTAAAAACAAATATGGGTGCGGGGCATGGGGGTTCATCTGGACGCTATGACCGGCTAAAAGAAGTTGCCTTCGATTATGCCTACGCTCTCACCCAGACCGGCATCACAAAGTAGCTTTTTCGATCGAAGATATTCCATCTTTCGTTATTTCATATATCGGTCATCATGACCGATATATTAAATGACCTGCCTTCACGATCTCGATCAGCATTCCACGTTTCTGATCGGTAAACTAAGCAGCACCAACAAGTTACGTAATATATTTGGTGAGGCACGGTCATTGCCGTTGTTTTGTAATGAGTGCCGAAGCGCTTTGCCGAAAAAGCAAAACGGCTCGCTCGCTTGCTCTTGAACTGACGCCGGCTGCAAGGTGCCGCGAGGTCGTAGTTCGACAATCCGCCCGCCCGTTCCGGCTATTGCAGAAAATGTCAAATAAGTTGTTAAAAAAAGTTGTTGGAATTAGAATAGCGTTTATCTTATAATCAATTGAGGCAGATCGTATCTTGATCACGCAGCCTCCGACCGCCTCTCACATTCATTACAACACCGGATCCTCATCTTCAAATGGACGCCGTCGAAAGAAACAAGAATATATTTATTGCGGCTATCGCCCCGCTCGCGCTAGGCACTGTCGTGTTCGCACTGATCGGACTGGGAACGAAAGAGTTCGATCCGGGAATCGGGATCATCGGCATCTTCACGGTATTTTGCAGCTACTTCTTGCGTATCCAATTGCCGCGCGCCCGAATGAGCCTGACGGTGTCAGATGCACTTGTGATCCTGGCAATGGTGCTTTACGGCGTGGAGGTAGCGGTCATTCTCTCAATACTTGATATGGTCGCCGTTAGGCTTCACCTTTGGCGGGCCAACGGCAAGGTTAACCCAAAGGGAGCGATCGTCAGCCTCTCGGTGGCGCCGATAGCCGTTTTTGCAGCGTTCTATGCCGTGCAGCTACTATTTGGTTCATCTGAAGCAGTACTCGCACGCAATGACCTTACCAGCTTTATTTGGCTGTTCGTCACGATAACAGCCGTCCTTTTCATGGTCAGTTCCTTCCTCACCGCAGCTTTTTACTCGATAGGTCATGACCACGGATTATGGCGTGTATGGTCTGAGAGTTGTTTTGACGGTGCTCTTGTCTATTTGGTCGGCGGCGCGATGGCCGGTGTTATCGTGAAGGCTTTGGGCCGTATAGATATCTATCTTCTGGCTACGCTGGTATCGATCTTAGGCCTCGTTTTTCTCATCTTCCGAAGGGTTATTCGGAATATGAACCGCGCTCTTGCTACGGCTACCGATGCCGAACATAAGCGTGCCGAACTTGCCGAGCAGCACGTAAGGGAACTGAAACATTACGTCGAAGAACTTGAACGCAGCAGTGAGGCACTGCAAGAGAGCCACGCGAACTTCCGCCATGCTGCGTATCACGATGCTCTGACGGGCCTGCCGAACAGAAATTATTTCCTCGATCAGCTGAAAACACTTCTCCGCCAGAGCCGCGAGGCCAACGACTGTAATTTCTCAGTTCTGCTGCTTGACCTCAACAGGTTCAAGACGATCAACGACAGTCTGGGCCACTCGATCGGCGACAGGCTTATACGCAATGTCGGTAAGCGTCTCGCGGGCATGGTTCGGGAGCAGGATATGGTGGGCCGTTTTTCGGGCGATAAATTCGGGATAATTCTGACCGGTCTCGGATCAAGGGATGAGGCCACCGCCTTCGCCGAACGTTTGGCAAAGCGCGTGGCTGAGCCATATACGCTCGACGGCCGGCAGGTGTTTACGAGTTTGAAAATGGGGATCGCATTCGGAAGTCCGAAATACGCGGAGGCTGAAGATATCCTTCGCGATGCGGATATCGCAATGTACAACGCAAAGGATCAGAGCGAACCGCATGTGATCTTTGACCAGAAGATGCATATCCGTGCTGTTACGCGGCTGCAGCTCGAAACTGACCTTCGATTTGCGATCGAGCGACGAGAGTTCGAACTTCACTATCAGCCGATCATCGCTCTAGACAATGCATCGCTCGTGGGCTTTGAGGCCCTCGTTCGGTGGAATCATCCGCAGCGGGGCCTTGTGCCGCCCAACGAATTCATCCCGATAGCAGAAAGCACAGGCCTTGTTATCCCGATGACCCTGCAGATACTGAACATGGCCTGCAATCAGATAGTGCAGTGGCAAAAACAGCGGCCAGCGGAAACGCCGCTGAGCGTTGCCGTGAATCTTTCGGGTAAACATTTTGCTCATCCCGATCTTGTGGATCAGATCCGTTCAGTGATCAATGAGTCGGGCATTGAGCCGTCGAGCCTAAAGCTGGAACTTACGGAAAGCGCCGTAATGGAGAACGCTGAGACCGCGATCTTGATGCTAAAGGAGATCAAATCGACGGGTGTTCAGATAAGTATAGATGACTTCGGGACGGGATATTCAAGCCTCAGTTATCTTCATAAATTCCCGATAGACCTGCTGAAGGTTGACCGGTCGTTCGTGAGTGCGATGGAGAGCAATACGGATAACGGCGAGATCGTCCGAACCGTCATCGCCCTGGCAAAGGTTTTGAACTTTAAGGTCGTCGCCGAAGGCATTGAAAGCATTCATCAGTTTCATCAGCTGAGGATCCTCGGTTGCGAATACGGGCAAGGCTATCTTTTCTCGAAGCCCCTGAAGGTCAGTGATGTGAACAAGCTTCTGAGCGAAACTAACAGGTGGCAGAACATACTTCCCGGAGCCGCGGGAGCGATCAGGCAAAATCCTAATATTTCGCATCTGAGGCTCGCTCAGTAAGTGCCGCGGCGAGTGTCGCTTTACTAACCGGCAAAGATGCCCGGCCGCTTGCCCAACGGGTGAGCGGCTTCGTATTTTGAAGCAAGGTTAAGCAGTGCCGCCTCGGACCAAAAGCCACCGACAAGCTGAAGCCCGATCGGCAGGCCTTCGGATGACAGTCCGCAAGGGACGCTTATCGCAGGTATGCCGGCGAGGTTTGCCGAGACCGTGTAGATATCGCTCAAATACATCGCTATCGGGTCATCGGCGCGTTCGCCGAAGCGAAAGGCGACCGACGGCGATGTCGGTGTCAGGATGGCGTCGCACTCACGGAATGCGGATACATAATCCTGCTTCACGAGCGAGCGTACCTTTTGCGCTTTCAGATAATAGGCGTCGTAATAACCGCTCGACAGGACGTAAGTGCCGAGCATTATCCTGCGCTTAACCTCTGCTCCAAAGCCGTCCTCACGCGTCTTGAAGTACATATCGCGCAGCCCAGCCGCTTCTGCGGAGCGATAGCCGTAACGCACCCCGTCAAATCTCGCAAGATTCGACGAGGCTTCTGCGGTCGCGATGATGTAGTAAACGGCAATGCCGTACTTTGCGTGAGGCAACTCGATATCGACGATCTCGGCTCCGAGGCTGCGGAAATTGTCGATCGATGTGAGTACGTGTTCGCGAACTTCGCCATCAAGGCCTTCACCCAAGAGATCCCGCGGTACGCCGAGCCTTTTGCCGCGTATGTCTTCGTTAAGCGAGGCCGCGTACTCGGGCACTGCGACATCGGCCGATGTTGCATCATTTTCGTCACGGCCTGCGATAACGCTCAATACATCCGCGACATCCCGTGTCGTTTGCCCAAAGATGCCGATATTGTCGAGCGACGACGCGAATGCAACAAGCCCGAACCGCGAAATGCGGCCGTATGTCGGCTTTAGGCCGACTATGCCGCACAGCGATGCGGGCTGGCGGACCGAACCGCCGGTCTCACTGCCCAGCGATGCCCTTACGACACCCGATGCCACGGCAACCGCCGAGCCGCCGGAGCTTCCGCCCGGAACGCGGTCGGTGTCCCAAGGGTTCTTCGCAGGGCCGAACGCCGATGACTCGTTTGACGAACCCATCGCGAATTCGTCCATATTGGTCTTGCCGACGATGATCGCGCCCGCATCTTTGAGCCGTCGGGCAACCGTTGCATCATATTGAGCCCGGTAATTCCCGAGTATTCGTGAGCCGCACGATGTCCGCATACCCTTTGTGCAGATATTATCCTTTAGGGCGATAGCAACACCGTGCAGCGGCGATGATGCCGGCTGAGCGTCGATCCGCTCGGCCTCCGCCATGGCAATTTCGCGTTCAACGGACAGGAACGCGTTTAGCTCGCCGTTGAGGCGGTCGGCATTATCAAGGACTTTTTCTATATCTGAAACGATCGACATAATTTCAATTTGTTCAATATATGAGCTTATTTATCAGCCAGGCGTCGCCTTCTTTTACCGCCTCGACATGCAGCTCCTTTTGCGTCGTCGCCGCATCATCTTTCCAATAGAGCTGAACCTGCACTTTCGAGGTGTTGTCAGACATCTCAACGCACTTACCGATCTTGAACGTGCGCGGAGGCTGTTGGGAATTCGTGAACGGGTCAATTTCGCCGAAAGGCCCGTTCCTTAACGAATCGTAGAGGTCGGTGGTAAGAAATCGCTTTCGCAGCTCAATATTTTCCGCCGACGGCTGCATATCGTTGCCCAGATGGAATGAATAGAATTTTCGGACACCTTCGCGGGCTGCGGAGCATTGTGCCGATTCCAAGGTCGGAATACTGCATGCAGAAATACACACAGCAAAAAGCAGACAAGCGGCCCAAAGCATAGGCCGGATGATGCAGTTGTTTGATGTCCTGCCTCTCACAATACCTTCGGCACCCGGAAATGTCCGTCAACGGCTGAAGGTGCTTCGCCAAGAGCTTCGGCCTGCGTGAACGAAATGTGTGCGGCGTCTTCACGAAGAGTAAAGGTGGTGAGACCTTCGTACGTGAGGCCGCCGAGCATAGGCTCGACGCCCGAAGTATCAAGCTCGTTCAGCTGCTCGATGTACTTGACGATGTCTTCCATTTGCGGCGTGAAAAGAGCGGCCTCTTCGTCCGTGATCTCAAGGTGGGCTAACTTAGCGACTTTCCTTATATCCATTATTTGACCTTCATAAGACCGATATTCGGGCGGTTTATCACCTGTCCGGCCGGGATATTCATATCCGACGCGGCTTTGCGGCAAACATTTCGGGATCCACGATAATTTCGATCCGTTTTACCGTGATGCCTGTGAGCCTTGAATTGAGTTGCGCCAACAGCTGCGTAGCCAGCCCTTCGAGATTACGCTGCCACAGAGCATCGTGCACTGCTATTGTCAGCTTTCCTTTGCTGAATCCTGCAGTATGCGTCCGCTCGGTGATCCCGACGCCCGCAACCTCGCGCCACGCCGCAACGACGAAAGCCGATGCGACCTTCTCATCGTCAATGTACTGTGCCAAGACAGCGCTCAGCGGCCCGTAAAGACTCTCCATTTGATATCACACGCTCATCTACTATTATCTTAATCGACGGCCAACATTCGCCCAAGTGCCGCTGTCGTGCGTCATTCGGAATTTATGTTAACACTGCCTAAATTGATCCTTGCCTCGGAAAGCCCGCGCCGAAGCGAGATATTGTCGTCGGTTGGTTGGGAGTTCGAGAAACACGCTGCTGCGATCGATGAGAGCGAGCGTGACGGTGAGACACCTGAGCAGTATGTCAGAAGGCTTGCACGCGGCAAGGCGTCGGCCGTCGCAGAAAGATTTCCGAACGGTCTCGTTCTCGGGGCGGACACAACCGTCGTTGTCGGCGCCGGGATACTCGGGAAGCCGTCCGGGCTTGACGACGCAAGGCGTATGCTTGAAATGCTGTCAGGGCGTTCTCATATCGTTCTCACAGGTGTGGCAGTGGCTCACAACGGCCGTGTTTGGGACGCGGTTGAGGCCACGACGGTCAACTTCTGCGAGATGTCGGCTGACGAGATCGAATACCTTGCTGAAAAGGGCGACCCGCTCGATAAAGCAGGAGCGTACGCCGTTCAGGCACAGGCGGCTTTATTTATAAGCGGCATCGAAGGTGATTATTGGAATGTCGTCGGCCTTCCGGTGCAGCTTGTCTATAGGCTGATAAAAAAGAGCCTGCACGAGGCAGGCTTGAGAGCTTAGCTTCAATAGAACTTACAGGAGCCTGTCGATCGCACGCGAGATAGGTACGGTGATGTCGTACTTCGGATCGATGCCGCCGAATGGCTCGCCGGACAGCTTTCCGGCCTTGTCCAAAATGACGAATGAGGGGACCTGTTCGATCCCGAATTTCTTAATTGTTTCCGCACCGTCAGGGTCGCGAAGCATCTGAACGTTCAATTTGGCCGTCGTCACAAAATGCTTGATCTCGACGGGGCTGACAAAATTCTTCGATCTCGTATTCGCCGAATCGGTAGAAACGAAGTAGAACACAACATCGCGGCCTGCGTACTTTTTCGCCAGAGTGTTCGTGTATTCGGCCTGTTTGGTCGATAACGGCAGCCAGGTCGCGCCTATCGCAAGGACAACGACCTTGCCTCTTTGGCCCGCAATATCAACGCGAGCACCGTCGAGTGTCGTCAAGATCGTTTGTGCTGAAGATACAGCAGCGAATACGACCAAGATCGCGATAGAACTGAGCAGGAAATTGTATTTCAGCTTCTTCATAACAGCAGAGCCTCCGATAAAGACACCCCACACGTTAACTTTGATGCAGTTTCTGTGCCAAACTACTGCTTCCGATTAAGGATGACGTTATCTATTAGGCGGACACCCGCAATATCGGCCGCCACGCAGATGAGAGCCTCGCTATCTCCAATACGGTCAATAGGTTGCAGCGAGTCACGATCGACGACGGCAACATAGTCGAGCTTTGCAAGTGGTTCTTCTGCAAGGTGTACACGAACTATCTGCGTTAACTCGGACGCATTTCGTTCACCTTTCTTGAAAGCGAGTTTTGCGGCACGCAGTGCGTTTATGATGGCCGCGGCACGTTCACGTTCCTCAGGGGACAGCCGCTCGTTCCGCGAAGACATCGCAAGGCCGGATGGTTCGCGAACCGTCGGGATGACAACGATCTCCGTCTCAAAGCCGAGATCCGCCGTCAAACGCTTAATGACAGCAACCTGCTGAGCATCCTTCTGGCCAAAGTACGCGCGTGCAGGACGCACGGTATTAAGCAGTATCGTTACGACCGTTGCGACGCCGCGGAAATGCCCCGGCCGTGCCGCTCCTTCCATCAGATCGGTCAGCCCGACAACATCGACATACGTCGCAAAACCTTCAGGAAAGACCTCGTTCGCTTCGGGGGCGAAGATGTAATCGACATCGAACTCGGCAAGGCGTGCGGCATCGGCTGTCAGGTCGCGCGGATACTTTTCAAGATCGGCCGCGTCATTGAACTGTTTCGGATTTACGAAGATGGATACGATGACGACATCATTTGCCGCACGGGCCTCTCGCACCAGCGTCAAATGCCCGTCATGCAACGCTCCCATCGTCGGCACAAAGCCAACGCTTTTCTCCTCACGACGCAATTTGCGTGAGATCGAGAACATTCGCTGCCGCCGGTTAATTATCTCCATTACAGCTCTTTCTTAAGCTCGTCAAATACTTCGGCGGTAAGGCCGTACGACTCCTTTTCGCTCGGATATTCACCTGAACGCACGTCGGCGGTCCAAGTCTGAATAGCACCGGTGATGATCTCACGCAGGTTGGCATATTGCCGCACGAAGCGCGGCTGCCTGCCGTAGGTGAGGCCGATCAGGTCGTGCAAGACGAGCACTTGTATGTCGCATTCGGCTCCCGCGCCGATGCCGATCGTCGAAATGCTGAGTTCCTTTGTAATGATCGCTGCGACTTCGCGCGGTACAAGCTCAAGGACGATAGCGAATGCGCCGGCGTCTTCGAGTATCTTTGCGTCGTCGATGATCCGCTTTGCCTGATCGACCGTGCGGCCCTGTACACGATAGCCGCCCATTTTGTAAACGGACTGCGGCGTCAAGCCTATATGCGCGCAGACAGGTATCTCCTCGTCAACGAGCCGCTTGACAAGGTCTGCACGGTTGCGTCCGCCTTCGAGTTTTATTGCTTCCGCGCCGCCGTATTTCATTAAGCGAAGCGCATTTTTTACGCTTTCATTCTCACTAATGTGATATGTACCGAACGGCATATCGGCTATGACCATTGCACGCTCAGTTCCGCGCTTAACGGCTATGCATGCCGATGAGATCTCGTCGAGTGTGACCGGGATCGAGTTGCCGTAGCCGTGAATGACATTTCCCATCGAGTCGCCGACGAGAATGATGTCAACGCCTGCTTCGTCAACTACGCGGGCCGTCGGATAATCGTAGGCCGTCAGGCAAACGAGCTTTTCGCCGCGTTCCTTGGCCGCACGGATAGCGGGCAAATAAACCTTTCCCTCTTTGTCGGGTTGAAGATAAGCCATAAATACTTAGCGAAGCGAACGCAACAAGTCTAGCATAATTTTTACTTCGAGTACCGCCGTCTATGACGCAGCGTCAACCACAGTGCGGGCATTCGGGAACCAGCGTTTGACCTCGTAAGGGTCAGCGAGATCGGCCAAAAGGTCTTTGATCTCACGGCCGAGTACAGGATGTACAAGGTCGGGAGCGATCTTGCTCAGCGGCTTCAGAATAAATTTGCGTTCATGCATTCGCGGATGCGGCAGCGTTAAGAATTCGGTCTGCATACAGACGTCGCCGAACAAAAGGATATCTAGATCGACCGTGCGAGGCAGCTTTTGGGTCTTGCCGCCGCGCCCGAGCAGGTATTCGATACGCAGCAGGCGTGCCATCATCTGCGTGGGGCTGACATTGGTAACGCGAACTTCTGCGACCATGTTGAGGAACTTCTGCTCCGACACCATCTCGACCGGATCGGTCTCATAAATACCGGATAGACGGTGGACAACAAAACTCGCTTCGATGAACGCACGGACGGCCATCAAAAGGTTGCCGGCTCGATCGCCCAGATTCGATCCTAATGCAATGTATGCTGTCGTAAAGTCGGTTTCCACGCGGATATGCTTATAAACTGATAGACGAAAGCCGCAGCAATGTCAAAAGCCGCCGATCGCAAAACCTCTGCAAAAAGCAGGCCCGGAAACGGCGCATCGCAAAGCAGCAGCGTCATTTCCGGGCCGTCATTTTGCCGGACAGCAGATGCGGCGTTCGCCGCGCTCTAGCCTTTCGGGCCGCCGACGAGCTTCATTTCGTCAACCACCCATTTTGCACCGCCGAACTTCTCGGTAACGAACAGTACGAAGCGAATATCGACCGAGATGGTGCGGTTCGTATTCGGGTCGTAGTAAAAGTCGTTGCCGAGGCCTTCGTAATTACCGTCAAAGCAAATGCCTACCTGCTCGCCCTTGCCGTTGAGTATGGGCGAGCCGCTGTTACCGCCGATGATATCGTTCGTCGAAATAAAATTCACGACAACGCTGTCACCTGATCGGTAACGGCCGAAGTCCTGCGCATTCTGAAGGTCGATCAGCTTCTGCGGGGCATCGAACGGCGGTGTGCCGGTATTCTTTTCGATCAAGCCTTTGATCGTCGTGAACGGGAAGCGGTACTCTGCTTCGCGCGATTGATAGCCCTTTATGTTCCCGAATGTGAACCTTTGCGTAAAATTCGCGTCGGGGTAAACGGTCTTCGTGCCGCGCATTTCGGTCAGGGCCTGCATATAGCCGAGGCGAAGACGATCGATATTGGCGTTGAATTTCTGAGCGCGGACACTGATCGCCCTCAGTTCGCTGAGCACTCCGCGGGCAAAACTGAGGATCTTTTCGCGTGTTTCGTTATAGTCCAGCGTACGCGGGCCATAAAGCCCTGCGACGCGTGCCGGGTCGGCATATTCGCCGTTCGCGATGCTGTCGGCGAACTTTGCTTCGGCATCACGCCGCGCCTTGCCCTTCAAACTGCCGAACAGGTCTTCGGCCGGCTTGAATTTCTGATCGGCCGGAAGCTCATCGAAGGAGCGAAGGAAGAACTTCAGCATTTCGACCTCGTGGGCCGGTTCGCGGTCCTGATACGCTTTTTTGACCTCTTCCAGCTTTGCCGCACGCTCTTCGTCGGAGAGCATCTTGTTGGGAGGTTCGGTCATTGCCATTGCCGTAACGAGCTGAGCGAAGACAGGAGTGGCGCCAGTCGGGTCGGGAAGCCGCCGAACGACGACGTCACGCTTTTGCGTTGCATTCGTCTCTTCCGAAAGGGTCTTAAGCTCGGGCAGGATCGTGCCGAAACGCTTCTGCCGGTCCGGATCTGCTGCGATCCACTCAGCCATTCGCTTCTCATCCTGCTGACGAGCCTCGACAACATGGGCCCGCTTCATACGCAGCCAGCCGCCGCCATAGACCTTGCGTGAATTGTCATAATTTGCGATGTCGGATTGGAAAGCGATCCTCTTTTCCTCATCGCCAGCGCCGATCGCTCGAAGGCTCGCACTGAGAGCACTCAGCCATTTTTCGAGGAAAGGGAAGTTCGCGTCGCGTGCATAAATATTCGACCAGCTTTCGCGATAACGTGTCGTTCCGCCCGGATAGCCCATAACAAAAACGAAATCGTTATCCTTCAGACCGTCAAGGCTGATCGAAAGATACTTTTTCGGATGGTACGGAACATTGTTCTTCGAGTATTTTGCCGACGAGCCGTCCGGTGCAGTGTATGCACGCAGAAATGTGAAGTCGCCCGTTTGGCGCGTCCATTCAAAGTTGTCAGGGTCTCCGCCGTACACGCCGATGTTGCGGGGCGGCGCATAAACAACCCGAATATCCTCGATCTTTGTCGTTTGATACAGATAGTAGAAAAAACCACTGTCGATCGCCTGTATGCGGATCGTCGAACCCTTTGGCGCTTTCGCCTGCTCGGCAGCGGTCAACGCATCGACATTCTTCTTGACAGCGGCTGCAAGCTCCGCCCCTGAGAGGTTCTCTGTACCGCTCTTGATCTTTGCGGTTACGTCCGCGGTGCGTGTCGGTATATCTATCGAATATCCTTCGGCCGGGATCTCGCCTGCGCGGCTGCCCGCATTAAAGCCCGTTTCAACGAGGTCGCGTTCGGGTGACGACGCTTTGACGAGTGCATCAAAGCCGCAGTGATGATTTGTCAGGATAAGGCCGTCGGGCGATACGAACTCCGCAGAGCAGCCGATGCTCAGGCGAATGATCGCTTCTGAAAGGCCGCCGCCTGCCGGGTTATAGATCTCTTCGGGCTTGATCTTAAGCCCGCGTTTCTTAAGGTCGAGGCTTGCGATCTGGCTCGGTGTGTACATTCCTTCGTCAAAGGCATGTACGGATAGGAACGACGACAACAGCATCGCCGTCATCAATAGGTACGATACGAAGATTTTCTTTCTCATAAGAAGGGTCCTTTAAGGAGCGGTTTTAAGCCAATTGAACAATCAATGATTATAGTCACTGAGGCGAGGCACTGCCAAATGAAGAAGAGCGAGGCATATAATGCCTCGCCCGATCTATATCACATTCTAAGTCCGGCTATTTCGCTGCTGCGGAAAGTTCCGTTGGTTCAGGCGGCAAGAAATGGCGCGGATTGATCGAACGATCGTGAAGGCGGAATTCATAATGAAGATGCGGCCCTGTCGAGCGTCCGGTAGAGCCTATCAGGCCGATGACCTGATCACGCGAAACCGTGTCGCCGACCTCTACATTGACCTTCGATAAGTGCCCGTAACGCGTCGTCAGCCCCATGCCGTGATCGATCTCGATCATATTTCCGTAGCCGCCGGACCAACCGGCCTTTACGACCGTACCGCCTGCGGGAGCGAATACTTCGTCGCCGCGTTCGCCGTCGATGTCCATTCCTGCATGAAACTCGTATGAGCGGCCGCCGAACGGATTGCGTCGAAATCCGAATTCATTATTGATCTTACCGAGATGTGCCCATTTGTTCGGCAGATTCGCCTCGGGCAAATTCATCCGGATCAGGTCGATCTCAGCTTCGAGTGCAGTGTCATTCTCGCCGTCCGTCTCTTCGGCGGCATCAGGGCCGCCGCTGTTCCTTGCGAGATTTTCGCTCGGAAGCGGGCGGGCGTAATTGATGACCTCCCGCTGTTTCGTTTGGTCAGCCGACAAATCGGCGGCTACACTTGCCTGAACGGAATTTGAAATGACGCGATCGCCGAACAGTGCTCGGACTCCGATGCCTAAGGAAATGATGCCAACCAATAAAACGATACCCAATGTGCCGAAATGCACCGAGGCTTTAGAAATCTCGACACGCTTAAAATAAATACGGTTCTTTGATCTGTGTGTTAATAAAAATGAATAATGCTTGTTGTTATTCTGCATTATGCTGTAAAGCTCCTTTTAATGATCTCGTACGTTCGAACATTCAGCGCTTCGAACGACGTGGAATCACGCAAGAACAGCCGCGAGCGACTAACGCGAAACCGGCAACAAGAGTGAAAATTTGGAAAATTAACTCTCGTTATTGTGGGGGATAACTATCAATTGTTTCCCAATAACGGATTATAAGGAACTTCTATGAAACCACATTTTCCCGCAAGAATGCAAACAGAGCGGGCATTGTTTTCAATGTCCGCCCGTGCTCAGAAAATGCAGAGAGAGTTATTTCGTGCCGCGTCTATCCCGCCACGACTTATATGCAAGAAAGGCAACGACCGCAAAAACAGCGACAAATGCCAGCACGATCAGTGCTTTAACGGCAAAGCTGACAAGAGCGACAAAGGCGATCACGCCTTCGAGGATCATTATCACAAGAGCGATAACGGCCGCGATACTGCTGAAAATTGCACCAACTTTGAACCATGCAGGCATAAGGTCAACCCTCGTAAAATTAACTAATGATCACGCCAACTGCCGAACTGTGACGGCTGGGCAAGCTCTTCTTCGATCCGCTGCATCGCATCGTCCGAGCCGGTCTGCGGAAAAGCAAAGCGCGTCGGGCCGTCGGCCGGAGCAGCTTTCGGCTTAAAAATGACGCCCCGCATTATGTACAGGCCAAGCCCGATAAGCATCATGGGAACGATCGCACGAATCATTATCCCAATGTTGAACAGCCTTTGGAAAAGGAATGCCGCACCGAGCAGAAGGAGTACGCCGCCCCACAGTTTAGGGTTTCCGGTAAAACGCCGAACAAGTATATCCTCAGCCATGTCGGGAGTTACGCCCGAGCGGATCGCCTGGGCAACCCGCCACGAATCAACCAGTGCGAAGGCCCACATTCCCATAAAGCCAAGCACGAAAAGTGAGATTCCGCCGGTCAATACCGCCATCTGGAAGAGGCCGACAAAGACGGCGAAATGAACCAGAGCCTTTGTGGTTTGGCCGTTGTACGCAGCTCCAAGGCCCGGACAGACCGCTGAAAGCAGTGCCGCGACCAACGGCAGTGTCCGCTTTTTTACAAATGTCGTATTGTTCGCGTTGCCCTGATGACGGAGCAGATCGACACCCCTCACAATGCAATCCTGACAGTACGGAAAGCCCTTGATCCGGTGATCACATGCAGGGCACAGGCCCCGGCCGCAGCCGTTACAGCTTGATGATGCGGCATTGTAAGTGTGATAGGAGCAGTTCATCAGCGAGCTCCCCCGTTATCGACAAAGGTGGTGCCGCTCACAGGGTCTTTCCTTATCGCATCGGACGACTCGCTGCCTGAGAACGCGCGGCTGCCTTGCATATATGTAGATTCGGCAAGCTGGACACCCTGATGATAAACGTCAGTCAGTGTGCCGTCCGCCGAGATCGTCTGACTAAAGACGAGAAAAGCGACGAGCAGCATCATCGCCACAGGGGCGAGATGCGGTATTCCGACCGGGAACCTGACCAAGCGTACCCAATCCCGCACCACGGCGGCTGCCGAACGCTTTTCGATCTTCAGTCCAGCGGCTCTGCTGGTGGCATCAAATATCCGCCCGAGGAGGCCTTCAGGTACGGCAAGTTCCTCTGTCTTATATGTATAACAAGCACCGATCGAACGGACGACCATGCCCGGAAGGTCCTCACAGGATGTGCAAACCGCCGCGTGTCGCTCCCAACGGTGAAAGACGCCCGCCGGCAGAAAGCCGTCAAGATAATCTGTGAGATGGCTTTCAAAATCGTCGCAGGCCATCGCGGTCCTTGGTGTGGTCGCCGAAAGGATACGGGCTTCAAGCCGCGTCAAAGGCTTCCGAGGCGCTGCGATCTGATGGCACGCCTCCAGGGAGTTGCGGACATCATTAAGCAGCGAATGACAAACAGGACAGGCAAGCACATGAGCAGCAGCCGATCTTTGCAAGGAGCCGTCGAGCGTCCTTTCGATATAGTCGGTCAGCAATTCCTCGAACTGAACGCAGCCTATTGTTTGTTCCTGCTCGTTGATCATTACCACACTCTTATCCACTGAGCGATATACGCGATCGCTGATCCCATCATTAAAAGCACAACTTGTATGGCTATTGCCGCTATCATCTTTCTCTGTCGGCCTCTCTCTTTCAGATCGAAACCACTCGCATCCGTCTCAAAATCTTTGCAAGTTCGATCCTGCCGCGATTAATGCGTGATTTTACCGTGCCTTCGGGTATCTGCAGCAGATCGACAATCTCCTGATAGGTGAGTTCCTCGATATCGCGAAGTATCACGCACGTCCTGAGGTCTTCCGGCAGTTTGTCGATGCCCTTTTGTATCTGGCCCGCGAGTTCCTTGCGTTCCATTTCCCTCTGTGCGGAATTACCGACCGCACGAAGGTGATATGTATGGTCATCGACGGCATCTGCCATCGAGTTTTGCGGATTACGGGCCCGATGCCGGTAATCGTCGATTATCAAATTGCGGGCCAACCGCATAAGCCAGTTCGAAAGGTCGCCCTGCTTCGCGTCGTATTGGTCGAGCGAACGGTAAACACGGATGAAAACCTCTTGTGTAAGGTCCTCAGCCGCTTCGGCATTCGAGGTGAATCGATACGCCAGGTTGAATATCCGCCGCGAATACGCAGTTACGATATCCTCCCAAGCGGTGCCGTCGCCCGAGCGAACCCGCTTGACAAGTTCAGCGCCGTTTATGTCTGCCACAGCCTTCAATGCTTCCAAGACCTTACTCCAATACAGCCTTCGTAGATCGATTATACCAACAACATAGGCCAAAACGCCGCCTTGTCAACTTCGAGTTACGAGCCGCGCAGCATTAAAGTTCCCGTAAATCGTCGATTTATCAGTAGTTTTTGACCTTACGAAACGAATCCGCTTAATACCGCCGAGCAACTGACAATCTGTCCTGAATGCGGTATCCTCTTTGTTTTCCGCCGCCGGTTGCTGACTGCGGCATTTGCGAAGTCGATTGCGAAAGTATCTAAAGTTCATAATTCTTTTGGCCGTCACAGCAGTATTGCTGTGGTATTTCGGCCGTAATCTTGATTGGGATGAGGTTCGACAGAGCCTTCGAGCCGCCGATCCGTTTCAGTTGTTTGCTGCCGCGGCGATCATTTCGCTCGGCTATTTTTTGCGTGCCGTGCGATGGCAGGTGCTCCTCCGGCCTATCACTGCATCGGATATCAGAGACCTTTTCGCAACGACCACGGTCGGTTTTGCCGCGATCTTCCTCATCGGCCGAGCGGGCGAGATCTTACGCCCGATGTGGCTGCCGATGCTCGATAAGCGTGTTCGCCCAAGTGCCGCCTTGGTAACGATCGGCATGGAGCGTGTGTTCGACCTCGCATCGCTCATATCATTCTTTTCGATCAGCCTTATCTGGTTCAATATGCGCGAGGGTCACGAGACGGAGTACGCATCGATCCGAACCGTCGGCAACCTGCTGCTGCTCGGTGTGGTTTGTTTCATCATTTTCCTTTTGATCTACTCGTGGAGATCGCAGCAATTGATCGCGTGGTTCTCGCGGATATGCGAAAGGCTGCCGATACCGGACAGGCTCAGCCGCGTGATGATCAGTTTGATGAAGCAGCTTGCAAGCTCGATCAAAGTGCTCAGAAGCTGGCGTGAACTCTTCTGGGCATCATTCTGGACGCTCGCCCTTTGGTTCGCGATATCAGTGCCGACATATCTCGTGATGCTTGCGTTCGGCCTTCCGTATTCTTTTGTCGATTCGATCTTTGTGATGGGCGTTGCGTCGATGGGTTCGCTTGTGCCGACGCCCGGCGGCGCCGCGGGAGCGTTTCATGCTGCTACGGCCGGAAGCCTGCTCCTGCTCGGAACCGACCGCGAAAAAGCAGCGGCCGTCTCGATCATCATGCATCTGGTTTACTTTGCTCCCGCACTCGTTTTCGGTTTATATTACTTGTTCCACGGCGATATAAGCGTTGAGAAGTTCCGCAGCCTTTTGTCCGGCGAGCATGCGGTCGAGGAGATCGAGTCGGATTCGCCAAGCCTTGCCGTTTGAATGTTATGCGTTGCCCTTTTTGCGATCACATTGAAGATAAGGTCGTCGATTCACGCGAGGCAAGGGACGGCGACTCGATCCGCCGCCGCCGCGAATGCCTGAATTGCGGCCGCCGCTTCACATCATATGAGCGTATCGATGAGATACCGTTCATGGTCATTAAAAAGAACGGCGAGCGCGAGCATTTCGACCGGAACAAGGTCCTTAGCGGCTTGCTGCGGGCTTCTGAAAAACGCCCGATCTCAACCACTCAGCTCGAAAAGATCGCGGACGAGGTAGAAAAGTGCGTCCAAGATTCTGCCGACCGCGAGCTTCCGGTCAGCGAGGTCGGCAAAATAATAATGCGGCGGCTCAAAACCCTCGACAAGGTCGCCTACGTTCGTTTTGCGTCCGTCTATCTTGAGTTCGCCGATGTTTCGGAGTTCATGGACGAGCTGAAAACCTTGATCCGTGCTCGCGACAAAGCGCCGAAAGGAAAAACAAAACGCAAGAAGTAAGTTCCGAGGACGCCGATCGAGAGACGATTCCCGTCATTGTGCCAAACCGCAGGACGCCCAAAGCCTGGTATTTGCATCTAACTGAAGCGTTCCATTTTGCCGTTCGTGCGGCATTTGCCTAAGATAACAGTTTATGGTGGACATCGAAGATTTTTCTATGGCGATGCCTGACGGTGAGATAGTCGAGCCGATGATGCAGATCCCGGCTGAGCTGCCGGTGCTGCCGCTCCGCGATATCGTCATCTATCCGTTCATGATCGTGCCGCTTTTCGTCTCACGCGACCGTTCGATACGCGCTGTCGAGGAGGCGTTGAAAGACAACCGTATGATCCTCCTCGTCTCGCAGCGTGATGTGAACAAAGAGGAGCCGGGACAGAAGGATCTTTACACAGTCGGGACCGTTGCGATCATAATGCGGATGCTAAAGCTGCCCGACGGCCGTGTGCGGATCCTCATTCAAGGGCTTTCGCGATGTGAGGTAACGTCTGTCTCATCACGCGGCGATCACGTAAAGGCCAAGGTCGATCCGGTCTCGGAGCCGTTCGTCTCTGAAGGTTCGCTCGAGGTCGAAGCTCTTGTGCGCAATGTGCGGGCATCGATGGAGCGGGCGGCAAGCTTGGGCAAGAACATTTCACCCGAAGTGCTTGCGATCATAGCGAATCTGGACGATCCCGGCCGCCTCGCCGACCTTTCGGCGTCAAATCTCGAACTGAGGGTCGAGGATGGGCAGAGCGTCCTCGATATACACGATCCGATTCCGCGGCTGCGGCGTGTGAATGAGCTTTTGTCGAAGGAGATAGACGTTCTGACCGTTCAGCAGGAGATCAATTCGCAGGCACGGGCCGACATTGACCGCTCGCAGCGTGAATACTTCCTGCGGCAGCAGCTAAAGGCCATCCAGGCCGAACTCGGAGAAGGCAACGAACTGTTCGAGGAGATCGAGCAGTACCGAGACAAGATCTTGAAGGCAAAAATGCCGGAGGCTGCCGAAGAAGAGGCTTTGCGACAGCTTAAGAAACTCGAGCGGATGCATCCTGACACCGCCGAAACGGCAACCTTGCGGAATTGGCTCGATGTAATGGTCGATCTTCCGTGGTCGGTCTCATCGGAAGATAATCTTGATCTTCAGAAGGCTGAGCGGATACTCGATGAAGATCACTACGGCCTCGAGCGTGTCAAGGAGCGAATGGTCGAGGCGCTTGCCATCCGAAAGCTTCGTGCCAAACCAAAAGGCTCGATCCTTTGTCTGGTTGGCCCGCCGGGCGTCGGCAAAACAAGCCTCGGGCGCTCGGTGGCAAGGGCAATTGACCGAAAATTCGTCCGGCTGTCGCTCGGCGGGCTTCATGACGAAGCGGAGATAAGAGGGCATCGCCGTACCTATGTCGGTGCGATGCCGGGCCGCATCCTGCAGGCAATTCAGCAGGCCGGAACGAATAATCCGCTGATAATGCTCGACGAGATCGACAAGGTCGGAGCCGATTTTCGCGGCGACCCGAGCTCGGCCCTGCTCGAAGTGCTCGATCCGGAGCAGAATTTCGCCTTTCGCGACAACTATCTCGGCATCACGTTCGACCTCTCGAATGTGATGTTCATGACGACGGCGAATGTGCTTGATTCGATCCAGCCTGCCCTTCGCGACCGTATGGAGGTCATCTCGCTTGCGGGATACACGGAAGAGGAAAAGGTCGAGATCGCTCGGCGGCACATTATTCCCAAACAGATCGTCGAGAACGGCCTCGCAAAGAAGGACATCCGCTTTGAGCGAAAGGCGATCGCAAAGATGATAAGCGAATACACCCGCGAAGCCGGCTTGCGGCAGCTCGAGCGTGAGATCGGCAAGGTTTGCCGTAAGGTCGCCCGCCGAAAGGCCGAGAACGGCGTAAAGTTCGAGGCTGTCCGTGTGGTCGCCGATGAACTAAGCACGTATTTGCGTGTGCCGCGCGTCTTTAATGAAGAAGCGTTAGAAAAGGATCAAGTCGGTATCGTTACGGGCCTTGCATGGACCGCGGTCGGCGGCGAGATCCTGTTCATTGAGGCGCTTCAGACGAAAGGCAAAGGCAACTTGCAGCTTACGGGCCAGCTCGGCGAAGTGATGCAGGAATCGGCTCATGCCGCATTCTCGTATGCAAAGTCGAGAGCCAAAGACCTCGGTATTGACGAAACGCAATTCGAGAAGTTCGACATTCACATTCACCTGCCCGAGGGAGCGATACCAAAGGACGGCCCATCGGCGGGCGTCGGTATGGCGACCGCACTTGTCTCTGTCCTGACTCAGCAGCGCGTTCGAAAGGATGTCGCAATGACCGGCGAGATCACTCTTCGCGGCCACATCATGCCCGTCGGCGGCATCAAAGAAAAGCTGCTCGCAGCGCGGCGTGCAAAACTCAAAACGGTCATCCTGCCGGCTGCGAATGAGCGTGACCTCGCTGACCTTCCGCAGGAAGTTATGGACGATTTGTCGTTTATATTTGTGGAGAATGTGCAGCAGGTCTTTGACGCTGCATTGCGGCCGGCCGGAGCACGACGTCAGCGTCAAAACGCCGCCGCCGGCACGAACTGAAAGCTACGAGCGAAGGCGATATCCTTATTTTATGGGAAGTTGCGGCATTGACACGCCATTTTTGCGAGCGTAAAATCGAGAATGGCACATTTTTATGCGGGACGGATGAGTGTGTTTTTGCAACAAATCTGATCACAGAGCGTAACTTTCACATAGCCGGTTCGAAATTTTATTGCCGTTATATTTGGATAAATGATCAAATTTTTTGAGAAGTCAGTAGTTTTGACAATTGTATTGATCGGGGCCGCGACATTCGCGATCGGGCAGGATGCCCGCACCAAACAGGTGAACGACGCGGAAGCGGTCGTTAGCACTGTCCTTTCTAATTCGGGTACGGCCTTTCGCGAAGGGTTGGTCGCATATACCACCAACAACCGGCAGGTTGCTGCCGAAAAGTTCAATCGATCTGTCGAAACTTTTCTCTATTCAAATCTCAACATCCAGAAAGATACGAAACTTCAGGGCTGTTACAGCAAACTGATCGAGACGATATATCGCATTGAATTCCCGCTGGCTGAACAGCCGCCGCAAGTGCGCGAGCTCGCTGCGGCCTGCACATGGAATATCGATGCGGCTCTTGCGGACAGCGTTGCGAAGACCGCAAGAGCTGCCGCCGCAGCATCGCCGGGATCATCCTCTGTCGCTTCAGCCGGAACCCCAAGCGGCCCGGCAACGTCAGGTCCGCAGGTCGGTTTTAACGATCAGGTATTCGAGCCGTCGCCTCTTGACGAGCTTGCAAAGCTTGAGCTGACGCCTGAGGAACTCCAAGTTACCGATCCGGTCGCGCAGCAGCAGTATCAGTATATTCAGACAGCGGTTGCCAACCGTTCGCTCGGGTTCACCTTTCAGGTGCATCCGATGATCCAGCAGTTCATCAACTATTATCGCGGCCGAGGCCGCACGACGATGGAGGTCGGCCTCTATCGCTCGGGTATGTTCATGCGGATGGCGCGGCGTATCTTTAAGGAAGAGGGCGTGCCCGAGAATGTGGCATGGCTTGGCCAGGTTGAATCCGCGTGGAAGCCTTCGGCCTTGTCGTGGGCAGCGGCGTCGGGCCTTTGGCAGTTCATTCCGGGAACCGGAAGCCGCTTTGGTTTGAAGCGCACCGCATATGTCGATGAACGCAACAGCTTTGACGAAGCAACACGCGCGTCGGCACGCTACCTCAAGTTCCTTGCGAATCGCTACGGCGGCAATTGGGAACTCGCGATGGCCGCGTACAATTCGGGTGAAGGCAACGTTGACCGCGCCATACGTCGTGCGGGCGTCTCGAACTTCTGGATCGCGTATCCGTACCTGCCGCAGGAAACGCGCAATTACGTGCCGAACATCCTTGCAACGATCCTGATCGCGAACAACCCGAATCAGTACGGATTCGGCCATATCAGGCCGGCGGCTCCGCTTGTTTATGATCGGATTCGAGTTCCTGCATCAACGAATCTCAGCCTCATCGCGCAGGCCTCCGATACGAATGTTCAGTATTTGCGCTATCTCAACCCGCATTTACGCTCGAACGTAACGCCGCCGGAGCCGTATGTGCTTAACGTACCGGTCGGCAAGGCCGACGAAGTGGTGGCGCTGTTCAGACGGCTCCCCGCATCCAGGATCAATAATACGAACGTCGCAAAGGCTTCATCGGGTGAGACGTGGCAGACCATCTCGAATCGAACGGGTGTTAGTGTCGAGGACCTCGTGGCGGCAAATCCCGGAATGGCAAAGCCCAGCGGCAAGGTCTTTGTACCGGTGAAGGGCAATAATGTAGCTACTATCGCATATACGCGGCCGACGTCGCAGCCCGCGGTACGAACGCCCTCGAACGTGCGAACGGTCAAGGCTCTTGCGGGCGATACGGTAACAAAGCTTGCCAACCGGTATAAGCTCGACCCTGTCGAGGTTGCCAAGTTCAACGGCCTCCTGCCGAATTCCGTCCTTTTTGCAGGCCGCGAAATAAAGCTTCCGACAAAATAACCCATCCTGCAGTCATACAGTTGAGCAGAGGCCGCCGCACCGGCGGCCTTCGTGCATCTAACGCTGAAATTACATCTGCCGTGCGACAGGCTTGACAGAGCGGGGTTTTGTAACTACACTTGTTACAGATATGGCGGCGAACTGTCAATTTTCGATGGCGGTGCATGTACTGGCGATGCTTGCGCACTCGCCTGACGGCAACGTCAAATCTGAATGCATCGCCGGCAGTGTCAATACGAATGCCGTCGTTATCCGCCGCCTTTTGGGGCAGCTTTCGCACGCAGGGTTTGTAACGTCGCAAACGGGGGCAGGCGGCGGTACGAGGCTTGCGCGTGCTCCGCACGAAATAACGCTTGTTGAGATATACAAGGCTGTTGTTGACAGCGAAATATTTGCCCTCCACGCAAAGGAGCCGAATCAGGATTGTCCGGTGGGAAAGAAGATCGAGGCTGTGCTCTGCAACCTCCAGAAAGAGACGGATAAGGTGATCTGCCGACACCTAAGCAGCTATACGCTCGCTAACGTGATGGAACAGGTCGAAAGCGCCGAAGCATGAGCCGCCAAACAGTTTTATGAGTAACGTTGATCTAAGGAAGTATGTTGAGACAGCAATGACCTACGGCGAATACGTGGCATT
Organism: Chloracidobacterium sp.; assembly: GCA_015075585.1. Taxonomy (NCBI): domain Bacteria; kingdom Pseudomonadati; phylum Acidobacteriota; class Blastocatellia; order Chloracidobacteriales; family Chloracidobacteriaceae; genus Chloracidobacterium; species Chloracidobacterium sp. The sequence goes on along the minus strand of JABTUB010000002.1, from coordinate 151,043 downwards.
GATGGATGAATTGTTGGCAAAAGGGATGGCGACGGGTGCCGATCAGTCGGAAGACCACGTCAATTACACTAAACTCAATCGTCAGCGGATGTCGAGGATCGATAAAACGGTCAGTGTGAATAATGTTACATCAGATGCTGTATCAGCGGTCGAAAGAGATCAGGTTTGGCTGATATTGACCGAAGGCTGGTGCGGCGACGGTGCTCAGAACCTTCCTGTTGTCGAAAAGATCGCCGCCGAAAATAGCAAGATAACGACGAAATACCTGCTTCGCGACGAGAATTCCGAGCTGATGGATGCATTCCTCACCGCGGGTGCGCGCTCGATACCGAAGCTCATTGCGCTTGATAGCGACAATCACGAAGTGCTGTTCACATGGGGGCCGCGGCCGGAACCGGCCGTTGAGCTGTTCGCACGCAGAAAGGCCGAAGGGGTTGAAAAGCTCGATATTATCGAGGAGCTTCAGCGTTGGTATAACGACAATGCCGGAAAGGCCGTTCAGGCTGAGTTCGTCGAGCTCCTTTCAAAGTTGAAGTAGTATTTCGCGGCGATAATGAAGGCATTTCAGATCGATCAATTTGGAATAGACAACCTGATGCTTGTCGAGCGTGAAGTGCCGACCGCGGGTGATGAGGATGTTGTTGTACGGTTTGACGCGTGGTCTTTGAATTACCGCGATCTGATGGTCGTTGAAGGGAGTTATAATCCGCGTATGCGGCTGCCGGCGACACCGCTTTCTGACGCTGCGGGCGAGATCGTCGCCGTCGGAAAGAATGTATCAAAATGGCGTGTCGGGCAGCGGGTGATGCCGATATTTGCACAGAGATGGCTTGACGGCGAGGCCGATCTCGAAAAGGTGCGTTCGGCGCTCGGCGGCGGGCCTGCATGGGACGGCGTTCTCCGCGAATTTGCTGTCTTTGATCAGCAAGGCGTTGTCGAAGTACCGAGATACTTGTCGCCGGAGGAGGCGGCGACGCTTCCGTGTGCAGCCGTTACAGCATGGAATGCACTTATGGTTTCCGGCAGGCTGGAGCGAGGCGAAACCGTGCTGACCCTTGGAACCGGCGGTGTTTCGGTTTTTGCAGTGCAGATAGCAAAGGCCGTGGGAGCAAAGGTCATTGCGACCTCGGGTAGCGATGAAAAGCTTAGAAAACTGAAGGAACTCGGGGCAGATGAGGTGATCAATTACCGCGAGCGGCCTGATTGGGATGCTGCGGTACTCGATCTTACGGACAAACGCGGCGTAGATCATGTGATCGAGGTCGGCGGGGCAGGGACGCTCGAACGTTCGGTAAATGCGGCGCGCATCGGCGGGCACATTGCAATGATCGGCGTCCTCGCAGGCAAAGGCTCATTCGATCCTGTCCGTTCCTTTATGAAAGTTCAGCGGCTGCAGGGTATTTTTGTAGGATCTAGGGCGATGCTGGCCGATATGCTTGCATTCTTCGGCAAGCACGAAATACGGCCGGTGATCGACAGAGAGTTCCCGTTCGATGATGCTCGGGCGGCGCTGAAATATATGAGGTCGGGTGAGCATTTCGGCAAAATAGTACTGGTTCGTTAGCGGCGGATAGCCAACCGCCGTTGAGTTTAGGTAAAATCATACACTTAATAGGAAAAGGAGAACTTTCAATGGGAGCATTTGCAAAAGGAGTAACTGACGCGGCATTTCAGGCCGAGGTTTTGAATTCGGACAAGCCCGTTCTTGTCGATTTTTGGGCTGAGTGGTGTGGCCCTTGCAGGATGATCGCACCGTCGGTCGAGGCTATTGCCGAACAATACGACGGAAAGGCGGGCGTTTATAAGATGAACGTTGATGAGAATATGAATGTGCCTCAGCAGTACGGCATTCGCGGCATCCCGACGCTTATCCTGTTCAAGGGCGGCCAGGAGCAGGAAAGGATCGTCGGTGCGGTTACACGCGAATCGATCGCAAAAGTGATCGAGAAATATATCTGACGGAAGCATATTCACAAGTAAAGGCCCGAACGGTTCGAACCGTTCGGGCCTTCCTATTGGCCGATCGCAAAATAAGCTTAATGAACTGCCCAACCTGCAATGGGGTAATCGAACTGCTGTCCCCACTCCGTCATCATTAACGCTCCGTTAGTTGACTTTTGAACGTAGAAGTAATTCTGCGTCGGATCGGCATTTTGTCGCCATGCGGCTATATCGGTTTTACCGTCGCCATCATAATCGCCGGGTACGGAGATGTCGCCAACCAGGCCCCATTGCACCTGGCTCATCGCTCCCGCTCGGGTCAGGATATAGTAGGTCTGAAGCCCGCCTGAAGAACGGCGGACGCATAAGTCAGCCATACCGTCGCCGTCAAAATCTCCGGGAATTATGAAATCCGTCGTTAGACCCCAGTTAATGTAGTCAACTCCGCCCGTTGTCTTTAAGAGAACGAACTGTGCCTGTCCCGGAGTGCTCGGGTCTTCGCGTTGAATACAAAAGTCGTATTTGCCGTCGCCGTCGAAGTCGCCGATGCTCGGATAGAAATCGCCGATCGCGCCAAATCCCCAAGGGACGTATGTGATATTGCCGGCGGGATTATTGTCGCTTCCGCGGTAGAAGAAGTAGCATTGGCCCGGCGTGGCCTCAGGGCAGCGATAGACGGCCGGATCAGCCTTGCCGTCACCGTCGTAATCCCCGACGACAGCGGGATCATCGCCGTCCTGGCCAAAGACCTGCGTATCAACGGTGCCGTCCGAGCTTCGCAGGATATAGAACGCCGCTTGAGTGGCCGGCGCCTCGCGCCAGACCGCAAGATCAGTTTTGCCGTCGCCGTCAAAGTCGGCCGGCGTTATCTGATCAGCAGCGGAGTCGCCGAACTTTTGTACGCTGGTATCGCCCGAGCCGTTGATGCTCGTGTACCAGAAGATAGCCGGAGCCTGCGGAGCCGCCGCCCTGTGCTGTCCGGGTCGTCTGCGAACCTCTTGCCCGGTAAAGCCGCTGAGTGGCATGTCTGTGCCGCGAACGACCGCAAAGTCGGTTTTACCGTCGCCGTTGAAGTCGATGACCGCCTTAGGCTGCGGCGCAGTTCCCGCAAGATCACCCCAAGACGTAGTAACGCGGATGCCGTCAGCCTTGAGTGTTGCGGCATTGGCGGACTGCCCCTGGCGAAGTGCAACTGCCCCGGGATTTATATCCGGAAACGTCGTGTTGTCGAGAGCGGTTGCCGATGCGGCCGGTTCTGCTCCGCTTAGGTTCGGATCGACCAATAGCTCCGCAGTATCATTTGACGCACCGTCAATGATGGTATATTTGGCAACAAGAAGGTGCGTTGTATTCAGATCATAAACATAATCAGTGAATCCGATTCCCGGAGGAGTTGTGGTGTTATTGGATCCCTTTGATATACCGAATGCGATCTTGCCATTAGTTCCTTTTTTTGCAAATACCTTTGCACGGAATGTCGAACCGATAGGATCAGGGCCGAGGTGGAAGAAGTAATCCCCATTACTTGGGTCCAGCGCCGCGTCGGAAAGGTTAACCATGACGCCCGCATAGACCGAACCGCTCTCCTGGACTGTGAAAGTGTGATGATCGTCCTCGCCGCTTGTGGTGAGGCTGACGGCATTGCCGATACCCGATCCGGGATAGCCGGTATATGTCAATCCCGGAGGCGCCGCGGTCAAAGCATTCGTGCCTGAACCGCTGTGAGCGGTCCATCCGTTTGCAGAAAGAAGGCCCGTGTAAGTAAAGTCATCATTGAACAAGACCGAAGAGGGACGTGTCTGTCGAACCGCTCTCCCGTCCGTGTTCTTCGCGGAGGTTGACGGGCCGATATCCGAAGCGATATAGATCGCACCGCCTGCCAGAGCCACGATCAACGCTAATGCAAAGTTTCTCATTTTTTTCTCCTAAAAATCGCGAGATTCAAAATTACGATCTGAATGAACTGCTAAACCCCGAAAGGCTTGACAACCCAGAAACTATTGGCTAGTTGGTTGAATATTATCACAATTTTCGTCGGAGAAACCAAATTCAAGCAGATTTTCGGCGCACCGGCGGATCGTTGCTGTTAGAATGAATGATATATCCTCGGTCCATACGGTCAGTGACATGCGTTCGATCTACAGAGTACTCGCGTTGACGATCTTCTTAAGTGCCGCCGGTGCCGCTTTTGCTCAGAGCAGCGGCAATGATGAGGTCGTGCGTGTCGATACGCAGCTTGTTGATGTTCCCGTGGCTGTAACATTGCCGAACGGAGCCTTTGCATCATCATTAAAGGCCGCGAATTTCGTTGTTTTCGAGGATGGCAAGAAGCAGTCGGTCGAGGCGTTCTCTGCCGTCGCGGCTCCTTTTGAGGTGGCCTTGCTGCTCGATACATCAGGTTCGACGCGAAACGATCTGCAGCTAATACAACGTGCGGCACGCGATTTTATTGCCGGTCTCAGGCCCGGCGACCGCGTTGCCGTCGCCGCTTATACAAAACAGAGCGACGGGCGCTCGGGCATTTCGGTGAGCGAAGTGCTGACGGAGCTTACTACTGACCGCGCGGCGCTTTATGCGGCATTGAACAGGATGAATGTAAGCAACGGAACGCCTTTCTACGATTCCATTGAGCAGGCTGCAGCGGTGATCTTTAAAACAAAGCCGGCCGAGGAATTTCGCGGTCGCAGGGCGTTGGTCGCGGTGACCGACGGTGTTGATTCGGCGAGTGCGGCTGATTTCGCGGCGGCTAAGGAAGCTATCGGCGAGGCCGGAGCGGTTACATACTTCATAAAGGTCGATACGAAAGAGTTCTTTGAATCGCAGCTGCTGGGTGATTGTGAAAGTTCGATACGCTTTTCGGCCGCGCAGATCAGGCGTTATTACCTCTCGATAGACCCGAAAGGCAAGACAGAGAAAGTATCTGATTTTTGCGAGCTTGGCGACTTTGAACGCCTCGCTGTCAGCAAACGCCTTTACGAAACGGCAGACAGCGAACTTGACGAACTAGCGAAGATGTCGGGCGGAAAGGTCTTTCCGGTGGCCGATATTTCAGACGCCAGAAGTTCGTTCCGGAGCATTGCGGCCGAACTTGGTACGAAATATACACTCAGTTACACTCCGACGAACGATGCTCGCGACGGAACGTATCGCAAGATACGCGTCGAGACTGTCGGCCTGCCAAAAGGTACGACCGTACGCGCTCGCGATGGCTACACCGCACCTGCAAATTGACCGTATTCGTGGCAAAATCATTCTATGAGCAAATTCAACCGTGTTTGTTTGGTGGTTTTGGATAGTGCCGGCATCGGCGAGATGCCTGATGCGGCAGACTGGGGCGATGCAGGTTCGCACACGCTCGGGCATATTTTTGCGTCACGCAGAGTGAACGTCCCCAATTTGCGGAGCCTCGGGCTGGGAAACATCACACCGCTTGACGGCGTTGCTCCGAGCAGCGATCCGATCGGATGCTTTGGAAAATGCACGCTAAAGTCTGACGGCAAAGATACCACGACGGGGCATTGGGAGATGGCAGGCATCGTCCTGAAGCAGGGCTTCCCTAAATACCCGGACGGCTTTCCCGAGCGGATCATCGACGCTTTCGTCACCAAAGCACACGTGCCGGGCATTCTCGGCAATATACCTGCCAGCGGAACTGAGATCATCAAAGAGCTTGGCGAAGAGCACGTCCGCACGGGCAAGCCTATCGTTTACACATCGGCCGACAGTGTGTTCCAGATCGCGGCGCACGAGGAGGTAATACCCGTCGATCGCCTTTATGAGATATGCGAGGTGGCGCGTGGCATACTCACCGGCGATGACGAAGTGGCACGCGTGATCGCACGGCCGTTCCTCGGCAGCAACGCCTCGGATTTCAAACGTACGGAGAATCGCCACGATTACGCCGTTCCGCCGCCGGACGGCAACCTTCTGCCAAAACTTAAAGATGCCGGCCTCGATGTCGTCTGCATCGGAAAGATCGCATCGATCTATGATAATTTGGGCGTAACTGAGGATCTGACGGCAAAGAATAACGAGCAGGCCATCGATCAGACGATAAATGCACTCAATGCTGATTCGAGCGGGCTGATCTTCAGCAATCTGGTTGATTTCGATATGCTCTACGGCCACCGCCGTGATGTCGAAGGGTATGCGCAGGCCCTTGAACATTTCGACACTCGGCTGCCGGAGATATTCAATGCACTTCGTGAAGATGATCTGCTGATATTGACAGCCGATCACGGAAATGACCCAACCTATCGAGGCTCGGATCATACGCGCGAATATGTTCCGCTGCTCGTTTACGGAAAGTCGGCAAAGCACGGCGTCGATCTTGGCACGCGCGGCTCACTATCGGATATCGGGCAAACAATAGCAGAGAACTTTGCTCTTAAGATCGATGACGGAAACTCATTCTTGAATGAGGTCGCATTCTGAATTCGATCGTTCTGATCTAAGAAAGAAAACAGTGCCGCAGAACGCTCTGCGACACTGTTTTTCAATTGAATAGCAATCTAACGGGAGAGCCGCGGTGAGAACGTCGGCACCTCGAATATCTCAAGGCCTGTTACATCGCCGCTCGGCGTGATCAGCGTCGGGCCGAACGTCGCCAGCTTACTTACGATCGTGATCGTATATTGCCGATCCGAGAGGATTCCATTGAACGTAAAATAGCCGAAACTGCCGGTCAAAGCATTTGCCGAAAAGCCGTTCGGGCCGCTTATATTCACCCTTGCTCCCGAAACGCCTGTGCCGTTTGCACGCATTATCCGGCCTGAGATCGTTACCGGGCCGGACATTGGCCCTTCCGGAACGTAAGCGATGCCCGAAAGGCTTCCTACCGATCCGAGGGTGTTTGCCGCTTGTACGACCTGGCCCGACAGAACGCCCGTCGAGGGATTTACCGCAAAACGGGTCAAATTGCGCGAACCGGCATTTGCAACATAGAAGAATGTCCCGGCGGGATTATACACACCGGCAAGCGAGGTTGTTCCGCCCGTTCCGAAAGGCGAACCGGCGACGACGCTAAAGGTTGTAGCCGCTCCTGAACCGCCGACAGCGTACGAATAGACGTGGGCACGCGTCCTGTTCGGAAGCATAAGGAAGTTGCCGTTCGGGTGCAGTTTTGCCACTGAGGCGAAGCCGACCTCGCCGGCCGTGAACGGTGTTCCGGCTACCGCTGTCGGTACACCCGACGCGAGCGTATAGATACGCATTGCGGCTTGGCGCGAGCCGTAAACAAAGAGCCTTCCCGTCGAATCGACATCTACCGGCACAGGGTTGCTTGCGGTCGAATCGAACGGGCTGCCCGTTATCGGCGTAAGTTCGCCCGTCGAGGAATTGACCGACATTCCCGCAAAGAAGTTGCCTGTGTTGCCGCCTGCGTAATAGTAAGAGCCGTCGGGCGACATTGCCGAGGCTGCAGGACTGACGCCTGTCGGCATAGTGTAGGGGCTGCCGGGAGCGGGCGTCGCCGATGTTGCGGTTATGACAAAGCTTGCAAAGTTATCCGCGCCGACGATCAGCGGCGATCCGGACGGATGCACCTTCAGCGTCCGTTGATTCGCAACCGAGGCGATCGGTGAAAAGGACGCAGGAGCGATCGCCCCCGTCATCGTGTTAACCGAATAGACGGATATGTTTGACGAGCCGCGGTTCGCGACAAACAGGAACTTGTTAACCGGATCGTAAACGATATGCTCCAAATTTGTGTTGCCGCCTCCTATAAAGCCCGTCGCGACCGGAAAGCCCGCCAGAAGCGTAAGTTCGCCGGTAGTTTCATTTGCAGAAAAGCCGTAGATCTGATTGCCTTCAACGGCGTCAACCACCGAATAGACGAAACCTGCCTTTGAGACCGAAGCCGTGCCGGCAATAACGAAGAGTGCCGCAATGAATGAAAGAATAGAAAAACGCATAGCCCTCCTTTGAACTATTAATATCTCTTTGGGAATTGCAGTTTTGATTGTAGCGACCGCGGCGCTCGATGGCAACTAACTGTCGTCAAGCATCCTGAACAGAAACGGCCGCTGTCGGCATTTTGTCCCGATACGAAAATACAGAACCAAACCGCCGCCGCTGCGTATTAACTCGGTATGAAGAATGTGTTTTTGAGGTCGTCGCTCCTTGTTGTATTTGCCTTCGGTGCTGCATTTTCTGCTGCTGCGCAGAAGGTGCCGAATACGGTCTCCGAACGCGATGTCCGTGCGGCAATGTACTTTTTGGCCGGCGACGCAATGCAGGGACGCGGCAGCGGCACGGCATTCGAGCGGATCGCGGCCGAGTATATCGGCTCGCAATTCATGCAGTTCGGGCTTGAGGCGGCAGGCGATACGGGCTTTGACGGAAAGCCCACATTCGTACAGACCGTCACCGTTCCCGCACGGCAGCAATTAAGCGGCCTGGATATCGAAGGCGATCCCGGCTCAAAGATCAAACTCGGTCAAGACCTTATTGTTTTTTCGATCGCTGGAAAGCAGATCAGCGGCCCCATTCAACACGCGAAGCCGGGCGATGCGGCTAAAAAAGGAGCGATCGTCATTCTGACCCCTCCTGCCGATGCGGCTTACGACAGTTTTCAAGGCGCGATCCGCGATCTCCAACGCGGCGGTGCTGCCGCCGTGATAATGGTCGAGACGAACGAGATCCGCCAAAATTGGGATGAGGTCGCACGCCGCAGGGCGCAGCTTGGGCGGTTTGGAACGCTCATGGCCGTATCAAAAAAGGCGGGCGATGAACTTGCAAAGCTTGCAGACGGCAGCACACTTACGCTGAATGCGACATTCACGGCCGGAGCACCGACCTATACATGGAACGCGATCGGCAAGATCACGGGTTCGGATGCAAAACTTCGCTCGCAGGTCATCTTGATAACCTCGCACCTCGACCACCTGGGCGTACGCGATAATGCTCCGGGCGACGATAAGATATTTAACGGCGCCGACGATGATGCTTCCGGATCGGTCGCAGTTCTCGAACTCGCAAGAGTGATCGCGGCAGGCGAGAAGCCCAGGAGGACCGTCTATTTCGTATGTTTTGGCAGCGAGGAAGCGGGCGGTTTCGGCGCCTCGCATTTTGTCAATTATTTGCCGTTTCCAAAGGAGGATCTTGTTGCGAACCTCGAATTTGAAATGATAGGCCGCCCCGATGCAAAGGTGAAGCCCGATGAGCTTTGGCTTACGGGGTATGAACGCTCCGACCTTGGTGCCGAACTTGCGCGGCGTGGGGCTAAACTGGTTGCCGATCCGCATCCGGACGAGAATTTCTTTCAGCGTTCGGATAACTACACGCTTGCCCGGCAGGGCATCATTGCCCACACGGTGTCAAGCTTTGGGCTGCACACTGACTACCACAAGGCAAGCGACGAGGTTCGCACGATTGACTTCGGCCACATGACACGGTCGATAAACTCGATGATCGAACCTGTACGCTGGCTTATCAATTCCGACTTTGTGCCTACGTGGCGGGAAGGCAAAAAGCCATAGATCACTGATCTTTCTATCTCGCAAATCTGTATCCGACCGCGGCGGACGGAATGAACGAGATCAGCATCAGGGCGATGAACCACATCGGATGGCCGGGAAACAGCACGATGTTCGCGATACCCAAAGCGGTCAGAATGACACCGCATAATATCGCCAGGTGAAGACTGCCGCCTTCGCGACGTGACATCTTGGTTACGATGAAACCGGCACCGAATGCAGCCAGGACATAGCCGATCACCACGACGATAAATCCGAGATCGGGACGCGACGTCATTGCTTCGCGGACGGTGTCGGGGTTGCGTGCCATCACGCTGCCTTCGATAGGCAGGATCGTTGAGTTGATCATCTCGACTATCATTATCGTGCCGACAGCGACGATAAGCGATGTTATGACCGCAAGTGCTTTCCTTTTCATATTCAGCCTCCTTTCAAAAACATTCCCTACGTTTCCGTAATATGCCTGTTCGGAGCGAAAGTCAATCATTCATATCGGCGAACGTGCCGCTGTCGGGGCAGAACTTTAAGACAAAGCCGGCGGTGCGGCTACCGTGATCGTTCGCATATACAGCATTTTCGAGGCGGCTGGTTTTCACAAGCGGGCTTGCGATAGGTAAAGTGTATGGTATGACGGCGGTTCGAGGCTGCGGCGGTTCGCTGCGAAAGTAATTATGATCGTTTATGAAGTAACAGCTAGTGTGGCGCCGGATCAAAGGGAAACATACGAAAGCTATATGGTTACGGTGCACATAACTGAGGTGCTTGCGACGCGGCGGTTCATCCACGCGATCTTTGCCGGCCGCGAGGGCAAATACCGGACCGCCTATTTTGCCGAGGATCAGGCGGCACTCAATGAGTATTTGGAGCGTGACGCCGCCCAACTGCGTGATGAAATGATGCGGCAATTTCCGGAAGGCGTCAGCTACTCAAGAGAGGTGTTCGACGTGTTCGCTAATCAAGGTTCGGCGGAGGGCAGTGTGTTCAGCAGATGATCATACTTGGTATCGAAAGCTCTTGTGATGAGACGGCGGCGGCTTTGGTGCGGGACGGCCGCGAAATTTTATCGTCGGTCATTGCCTCGCAGGTCGATATTCACCGCGAGTGGGGCGGCGTCGTCCCTGAGATCGCCTCGCGTGAGCATCTCGAAAAGATCGAGCCTGTTGTAAACGAGGCTCTTGAGCGTGCGGGCACGAGGCTCAGCGATATCGATGCGATCGCGGTAACGCAAGGGCCGGGGCTGATCGGTTCGCTGCTTGTTGGCGTTTGTTACGCAAAGGCCTTGGCGTACGGCCTTGATATTCCGATCGTGGGCGTAAATCATATAGAAGGCCACGTATATTCGATCGTTTTCGAGAATCCGCCGGTCGAATATCCCGCTCTCGCATTGATCGTTTCCGGCGGGCATACGAACATTTTTTATATTCCGGAGGAAGGGAAGTATAAGGTCGTCTCGCGTACCCGTGATGACGCCGCCGGCGAGGCATTCGATAAGGTTGCGAAGATGCTTGGGCTCGGCTATCCCGGCGGCCCTGTGATCGAACGGTTGGCCAAGGGCGTTAATGCCGGAAAGGTTCATTTTCCTCAAGCGAAGATCTCCGACGGCCGCCCCGATCTGAGCTTTAGCGGACTTAAGACCGCGGTTTCACGTTATTTGCGCGAGAATGAGATCAACATTATTGAGAACGAGCCGTCGCCCGAGGTGCGTGACATTGCCGCCGGTTTTCAATCTGCTGTGATCAAGGCCCTTGTCGGTACGCTTGAAAAGCTCGCCAAAGACCTGCTTCCTCGTACGCTCATAGTTGCCGGCGGCGTCGCTTGTAACCTTGCGCTTAAGGAAGCTGCTGAGGCAGCGGCAGAACGGCTGGGCATTCCTGTATATTTCCCTTCAAAGCATCTTTCCACCGATAATGCAGCTATGATAGCCGCTGCCGGCTTTGCCGCACTCAAGCGGGGCGAGTGCGCCGGGCCTGAGATGACCGCCGATATCACGCTGCGCCTTCAGAACCTCGAAAATGAGGACGAAGCATTGCGAAAAAAAGGTGTACACTACAGGCTCTAGGTGTGTTGCGGCGGATCGCCGTTCAGTTGTACAATCATTCTGGTTTTAACCGGTTTTAATCGCATCACCGACAAGTGTTCATTCAAGCTTGTCCAGATTTCCGCAGGTACAGCTTCCGTTATTTAGGAGTGCTTGCGCGTTCTTAGGAGTTCAAATGAAACGAATAGTTCTTTTTGCCGTTGCGGCCTTGACGCTTATGGCATTTTTGACCGGCGGCCCAACCTTTGCCGCACCGTCGCCGCTGAAGATCCGCACTATCCCGGTCCTTTCCGGACTCGCCTTGCCGGTTCATATGGTTACAGTTCGCGATGGAACAAAGCGAATTTTCGTGGTACAGCAGCGCGGTATCATTAAGGTCTTGCAGCCCGGGGCTTCGGCCACGACGGACTTCATCAACCTTTCCGGCGTGGTCAGCAGTTCCGGCAATGAGCGTGGGCTATTGGGGCTTGCGTTTCATCCGGATTTTACGAATAACCGGAAGTTCTATGTTTATTACACGCGAAGCAGTGACGGAGCAATTCAGATCGCTGAGTACAAGGTATTTCCGAACGACCCGAATAAGGGCGATCCGAGTACGGCCCGTGTGTTGATCACGATCCCGCACACGCTGGCCTCAAATCATAACGGCGGAACGATCGCATTCGGCCCTGATGACGGTTATCTTTATGCCGCAACAGGCGACGGCGGCTCGGGCAATGATCCTCTGGCCAATGCACAGAACATTAATTCGCTTCTCGGTAAATTCCTTCGGATCGATGTGAATGTCCCTGAGACTCAGGTGCCGCCCTACAATATTCCTCCGACAAATCCATACGCAGGTGCGACACCCGGTGCGGATGAGATCTACACAATAGGAATGCGCAATCCGTATCGTTGGTCGTTCGACCGCGGCGGCACGCATCAGCTTTGGGTCGGCGATGTAGGCCAAAACGCGATCGAAGAGGTCGATATCATTACGCTCGGCGGCAATTACGGATGGCGTGTTTATGAAGGAACGCAGTGTACGGGAAACGACCCCGGCCTTTGCAATCCGGCGAACTATCTCATGCCGATCTATCAATATCAAACAGGTTCGCGCTGCAGCGTGGTCGGCGGATATGTTTACCGAGGCACACAGAATACTTTCGTGCCCGGCACGTACGTTTACGGCGATTATTGTACGGGCGAGGTCTTTATAAACGAACAGAACACGATCGCATTGCTTGATACCACCCGTCTTTATTCCTCATTTGGTGAGGATGACGATGGCGAGTTGTACACGGTCGGAATCGCCAACACGACCGGAACGCTCGAGAAGATCGTAAGAGCAAAAGCGTCAGCCGACCTCGACGGCGACTTTAAGACCGACATTTCCGTTTTTCGTCCCTCGACCGGAATGTGGTACGCCTATAACAGCTCGGACAGTACCTATCGCATTCAGCAATTCGGATTGAATGGCGACCAACCCGTCGTTGAGGATTACGACGGTGACAACATCTCGGACATCGCGGTGTATCGGCCATCGACAAATGTCTGGTACTACTTTCGAAGCAGTGATTCAACCGCGGGTGTTGTGCCGTTCGGTTCTGCGGGCGACATTCCTGCACAAGGCGACTTTGACGGCGATGCAAAAGCGGATATAGCCGTTTTCCGGCCCTCGACCGGCACATGGTGGATACGCCGCACAACGGATCCCAATAACTATCTCGTTGTTCCGTTCGGGCAGAACGGCGATATTCCGGTTGCGGCCGACTACGACACTGACGGCAAATCCGATATAAGCGTATGGCGTCCGAGCGACGGCGATTGGCATCGGCTGAACAGCATCAACGGGCAGTATGTCGTTACGCACTTCGGCATGGCGGGCGATGTGCCGGTACCCGGCGATTATGATTTTGACGGGAAGGCCGATCAAGCCGTCTTTCGCCCGTCGACCGGTATTTGGTATCAGAATCGAAGCACGGCAGGCTTTTATGCTCAGCAATGGGGCATCAGCGGCGATGTGCCAGCGGTCGGCGATTATGACGGCGACGGCAAGGATGACATCGCGGTCTTTCGGCCGTCGAACGGCGTGTGGTACATCGTCAACAGTTCGAACGGCTCGACAAGGATCTTCCAATTCGGGCTGAACGGTGACATACCCGCTCCGCAGAGCGATAATCCGTAAAGAGCGGTCTTAATTCAGAACGGCGCGTGCGAGCGTGAAAACATTGACGCTCGCCGCGCCTGCTTTTTTGAGAGCGGCGGCACAAGCTGACGTCGTTGCTCCTGTTGTAAAGACGTCATCTACGAGAAGAATATTTCGGCCCGCAATGAGCTTCGGCCTTACGACATCGAACACATTATTGAGAGTCAATTCGCGGGCCTTGCGATCCATGCCGACACGGTGAACTGGCGTGTGCCGCGTCCTCGAAAGGGAATGACCGTCTATCGGCAGGTCAAGCATCTTTGCCGCGATCCTTGCAATAAGCAATGCCTGATCGAATCCGCGCTCGAGCAGTCGCTGCGATGAGAGAGGCACGGGCATAAGGAGATCGATATTCGTGAAAGGCAATGTCGCGGAGCAGCTTTCGATCAAGTTCCGTAAATGCTTCGGAATATCCGGATATCTCTTTAAGTGATTGATCGAAGCTGCCAAAGCGAATTCATGAACGCCGATAGCCTTTGCATGGTCAAAATGCTGCTCATCGCATCTATGACAGCGAACAGCAAGCGGGCCGCCTTGTGTGCCGAGCAGAGCCCCGCATTTGCCGCACAGGATCTCGTCGCCGCTAAAGATGTGCGTCTGCCGCCAACAATCGCCGCAAGCAACGCCGTCATCAGAATTTTCGATCAATTTGCCGCAGATCTTGCAGCCCTGAGGGTATAGAAGGGAGATCGCCAAGTCTCTGGCTCGGTCAAAGATCATTCTTCGTCAAGCAGGCCTTGCTCCAACAGTGCCTGACAATCAAGACAATATCGTGCCCAAGGGATCGCGCCGAGCCGTTTTGGATTAATGGCCTTTTCACAGTTCTGGCATTTGCCGTATTCTTCATCCGCGATGCGTACAAGGGCCTCGTCTATAAGTGTCAACTGACGGCTCTCGTTCTCGGAGACCGCGAGCATTACATTCTTCGAATAATTGCGTACCGCAAGATCGACCGGATCCGGCGTTTCCGAATCATCGATCGACAGGTCGTTCCCTTTCAGCTTATCGATCAGTACGGCACGCTCATGATGAAGCTTTTTGGTGATCTCTTTTACATTCAATTTACTCATTTTTGATACGGAAAGCCCTTTATTATCGTAAATGCCCTATATAATTGCTCCGCCAAGATCACACGAGCCATCTCGTGCGTCAATGTGAGAAACGATAAGGATAACCTATGGTCGGCACGTTCGGCAACCGCAGCAGAGACCCCTTCGGCACCACCGATGATAAACGTCGTTTCCTTTCGCCCGTCCGTCTGCCAGCGTTCGATCAGTTGAGCCAGTCCGTGTGATGTATATTTCTCGCCGTTAATATCCAAAAGACAGACGGCGGATGTCGAGCCGAGGCGTTCCAAGATGCGTTTGCCTTCAGCTTCGGGGCCGCCGCCGTCGCGAACTTCGGTTACCTCGCACTTGGCAAAATGCGAAAGGCGCCGCAGATAATCGGACTGCAGCGCCTCAAAATGCCTGTTACGGGTCTTGCCGACCCAGAGAAAACGCAGTTTCATGTAATGTCGATCTCGACCTTTCGAGCATCGCGCCACAGACGGGCGAGGTCGTAGAACTCTCTCGCGTCGCGATCGAAAAGGTGGACGATGAAGTCGCCGTAATCCAGCAGGATCCACTCGGCGGTATTGTATCCTTCGATTCGGAGAGCACTGACGCCGCATTGTTTCTTTAGCTGTTCAGATATCTCGTCGGCGATAGCCTGCACTTGCCGCTGATTGCTTCCGCTTGCAATAACGAAGAACTCCGTAAAGCTTGCTATTTCGCGCAGGTCGAGGCCGACGATGTCAATACCTTTCTTTTCGTCGATGCACTCGATCGCAAGTCGGAGTGCGGGATCAAGCGATTTGAACGATGTTGGTTTTGCGGCGAGTTCAATGCGGGCTGTGCTGTGTTGGAGTGATTTCTCCTGAATTTCTTCCATTACTTATAGATCCGATACTTTTCAATGTAGTTTACAACGTTTGCCGGAACATCGCTACGCCACGACGCGTCATCGCGGCGCACCTTCTGCCTTATCTCGGTCGCTGAAACGTCCATGTTCACAAGGTCCGTGAAGTAAACGTGCAGGCCGTTCGAAAATTGCAGGTCATCAAATCCTCGAAGGTCGATGATCCGATCGCGCACCTTATCCGAGACGTGGGCGGCGGCGAGTTCTACGCCCGGCCTTGTGACAACAAGTATGTTCACCATTGTCAGCACTGTCTCCCATTCCCGCCACGTCCTGATGTCACGCCAAGAATCCGCACCGATCACAAAAAAGACCTCTTCGGGCGTCGTCGATTCGAGAATGCGGGTCAAGGTCTCGAGTGAATACGGACGTTCCGGAGCCTCGATCTCCATCCGCGAAACGCTGATCCCGGGATCAGCCTCGGTGGCCAGACACAGCATTGCATAGCGATCGTAAGCCGATGTCGGCTGAAGCCGTACCTTATGAGGTGCATGAAATGCCGGTACAAGCACCACGGAATCGAGCGGCGTGTGCTGCAGCAGTTGCCGTGCGACCGCGATATGGCCGTTGTGCACCGGGTCGAACGAGCCTCCATAGAACGCAGTGATTTTCATCGGTCTTCTTCCGGCCTGAAGATACGGTCGGCCACTGCGGTCATCAGTTCTTTGATGCCGCGATTTGCGACCGATGAAATTGCGAAGAATCGGCGCTTATCCTTTTTGACACGTGCCTTCAGGTTCTCAAGGCGTTCCGGGTCATCTAGCGAGTCGATCTTTGTGGCGACCACGATCTGCTCACGTTCGGCAAGGTTAGCATCATATTTCGCCAATTCGCGGTTGATGACCTCGTAATCACTGACCGGGTCGCGGCCCGACAACGATGAGATATCAACAAGGTGGAGGATCAGCTTTGTGCGTTCTACGTGACGCAGAAATCGATGGCCGAGGCCCGCACCGTCCGATGCACCTTCGATAAGCCCGGGTATATCGGCAACGACGAGCGTACGGTAATCGCCCATATCCACAACGCCGAGATTTGGTTCTAGAGTCGTGAAGGGATAATCGGCGATCTTTGGTTTTGCGGCCGAGATCACCGAGATCAAAGTAGATTTGCCGGCGTTCGGATAACCGACGAGGCCGACGTCGGCGATCAACTTCAGTTCGAGTTGGAGTTCGCGTTCCTCGCCGGGGCGACCGTCGTAATGAAATTTTGGTGCCTGTCGAGTCGCAGTTGCAAAGTGAGCGTTGCCCCAGCCGCCCTTGCCGCCCTTTGCTGCAAGGTATCGCTGGCCCGGCTCCGTAAAATCGAAGAGCAACTCATCGGTCGCGGCATCGAACACCTGCGTACCTACAGGAACACCGACCGTCGTGTCAGCGCCGTCTTTTCCAAAACGATTCGAGCCTTCGCCGTGCCGGCCACGCTCTGCCTTGTGTTCGGGGTTGTAGCGCAGATGGAGCAGCGTGTTGAGGCCCTCTGACGATTCTATCCAGACGCTGCCTCCGACACCGCCGTCGCCGCCCGAAGGGCCGCCGCGAGGCACGAATTTCTCGCGCCGAAAGGCCGTTACGCCGTTGCCGCCGTCGCCGGCTTTGACTCTTATCTTGACGCGATCAAGAAACATCCTTCCGAGTGCAATTCTATTCGCGGGCGGCAACGGTTAACAAATGCGGCAGCACGATTCGTGCTTTTAGACCTGCATCGGAGGTCCAAAGATGATATTTTCGTTTCTTTGAGTATTCAGGGAGGGGGAAAATGACAGATGGTACCGTTGCGGAAAATACGGGGTTTTGGACACGCTTTGAGAATTCAAGTGCCGCTGATCTCGGTGACTTCACTACAAAACGGCGGATAATTCGCATCTCGGGCCTCGCGATCGTAATTGGGACCGCAGCGGCAGGCATCGCATGGCTCTTGCTGCGGTTAATTGCATTCTTTACAAATGTCTTCTTCTATCATCGGTTGAGTTTCGAAAGTGTCTCTCCGGCTGGAAATACGCTTGGTTGGCTCATCATCTTTGTGCCGGTTATTGGCGGCGTGATCATCGGAATAATGGCCCGGTACGGATCGGAGAGGATCAGGGGCCACGGAATTCCCGAGGCTATTGAGTCGATCCTTTTGAATGGCAGCCGAGTCCAGCCGAAGATCGCATTGCTGAAACCGCTTTCGTCCGCTGTCTCGATCGGATCTGGCGGGCCGTTCGGAGCGGAAGGTCCGATCATTATGACCGGCGGTGCGTTCGGCTCGATGATCGCACAGTTCTTTCGGCTTACAAGTTCCGAAAGAAAAACTTTACTTGTAGCTGGTGCAGCCGCCGGAATGGCCGCGACCTTTGGTGCACCGATAGCATCGGTGCTGCTGGCAGTCGAACTGCTGCTGTTCGAATGGAAGCCGCGAAGTATGATCCCTGTCGCTCTTGCCTGTGCCGCGGCTACGACGGCACGGCGATATCTCCTCGATCCTGCGCCGCTGTTTCCGGCGGGCCCATTCCCGGGATTTGTCGGGTTTGACGGACTGTTGGGGTGCGTCGTTGCGGGCGTGCTTGCCGGAGTTCTCTCGCTTCTGCTGACGAAGGGCGTGTATGCATCGGAGGATGCATTTGCCAAGCTTCCGATCCATTGGATGTGGTGGCCCGCTATCGGTGGCGTTGCGGTTGGTGTCGGCGGCCTGATCTTTCCGCAGTCCTTAGGTGTCGGTTATGACGTGATACGCGGTTTCCTCCAAACCGAGGCGCCGATCAAGGTCCTTATGGGCGTGCTTATTGTAAAGTCCTCGATCTGGATCATTTCCCTCGGTTCAGGTACATCCGGCGGCGTCCTAGCCCCGTTACTGATGATGGGCGGAGCACTCGGAGGCGTTTTGAGCGGCATCTTGCCTGCAGAAGGCGTCGGGTTTTGGCCTCTTGTCTGTATGGGTGCGATCTTAGGCGGTACAATGAGGGCCCCGTTCACCGGTATCGTGTTCGCATTGGAGTTGACACACGACATCAACATGCTTCTTCCGCTGCTTACTGCGGTAACCATCGCTCACGCATTTACCGTTCTGACGCTTGGCCGTTCGATCCTTACAGAAAAGATCGCTCGGCGTGGTTATCATATGAGTCGGGAATATTCACTCGATCCGATGGAGATAACATTTGCACGGGAGGTTATGCGTACTGATATTGACGCCTTGCATGAGGGGCGTACGAATAAGGAGTTGGCTCGATTGATATCATCAGACCTCTCCGATCGAGTCCAACATATGTACCCGGTTGTGGACGCGGACGATAGGTTGGTAGGTGTCGTAACCCGCCGCGACCTACGCGCTGCTATCCAAAGAGCCGACCGCGACCCGAACGGGCGGCTCTCTGAGATCACGCATTACGATCCGCAGGTGGTCTTTGATGATGAACCGCTGAGGCCGGTCGTTGAAAGGATGGCAGCAACGGGCATTACGCGGTTTCCGGTTGTTGATCGCGAAGATCCGACGCGATTGCTTGGCACGATCTCGCTCAATAACCTGCTTTCGGCACGAGTGCTGCACCTCGAGGCCGAAACCCGAAGGGAACAGGTGCTGCAGCTTCCATCGGTATTGGCCATGGCGAAGGCCCGTGCAAAGTCCGCCCGAGGCAGCGAGCAGAAGGATGATCATGATGAAGACGGCGCATAAAAACAAAAGCGTTGATCTTTTCAATTGCTTGAAAAGATCAACGCTTTTGTTTTTTCCTTATTCACCTTTGGGCATCGATTCCGAAGACTCGCGTACCGGCGGGGCTAAGGGTGTGGCAAATGCCCTTGTACATAGGGCACTTGCCTGTTTTTTATTCCGACGACGCTCTGCGGGGAGCTTTTGATCGCCGGCCAGCACGAAGAATAAAAGCGAACTTAGATCCTTTCTCTCGTTCGCACCGCAAGGATGCTGTCGAGGTGCCGTTAGGTTTTTGTTTTGGTGGCTTTTCCTCCACCGCCGGTTACGTCCCCGGCAACGAGGCTCGCGTATGCTGCGAACAGGTTTCGCGAGCGACTTTTGTGCACCTTTCGAGCTGATCATTTCTCGCAAGGCGTCTCAGGTTTTTATCCCTGTGACATTAGATCAGGCGATCCGCCGAAGCGTCCTGCCGATCGAGAACTGTCTAGCGGTTCTCAGCACAAGCCTTTCGGCTTCAACTCCGGGCGTTTCAAACGGTGGCTTCCGCTCCTGCCGTCTTTCGAAGAGATGCGTCGCCGCAACCCATCCACCTCCCGGTGCTGGTCAAAGTACCCGTGAGCAACTTCGACTGTATGGACATAATAACCCGGAAAAAACGGAAGTCAAGTAGAAAATACTTTAACTCTAGCCCGTATTTACGGGCTTTCTGTGGAAAACCTGTGGATAATGGTGTGTACGGATCGCGGCTCGGCAACGGCGTTCTCAGCTAAGGCTAAAAGACAGTGTCAATTACATCCGACGAAGTTTTCCACAGGCGGAAAATTTATGCGAGAGGGTGACCGTGAAAAAAAAGAAAAAAAAGATCTCAGCGATCAAGTTTTGTTCCGAATTTTATAAAATTCGTTCTCAGGACCATCGCTTTTTAGCAGGAAATACAAAGAGGCCGCCGTTTCAGGCAGCCTCTCGAAAAGAAAAAATACAGCAATTACGCTGCCGGTGCGAGTTCCGGAGCGCCTTCGACATAGACGCTAATGAATTTGCCCTTACGGCCCTTATCTTCGAACTTAACAAATCCTTCGATCAGAGCGAACAGCGTATCATCCTTGCCGCGCCCCACGTTGTTGCCCGGCTTCCACTTGGTGCCGCGTTGGCGTGCGAGAATATTGCCGCCAAGGACGTGCTGGCCGCCGAATTTCTTCAATCCGAGCCGTTGAGCATTTGAGTCGCGTCCGTTGCGTGATGAACCTACCCCTTTCTTATGTGCCATAACTCTAGTTTATCAACGATCAGTCGATCGTTATTTCCGTAAATCCTTGCCTGTGCCCCTGCTTACGCTTGTATTGCTTGCGGCGTTTCTTTTTGAACACGATGACCTTATCGTCCTTACCGTGTGATACCACCGTTGCCTTCAGCGTAGATGCACCGACCTTGCCGTCAGCAAAAAGCGTTTCGACATCGACCTTCGTTCCGGCTTCTGCTTCGATCTTCGGGACGCGAAGCGTCTGTCCGCTTTCGACCGCGAATTGCTTGCCGCCCGTTCTTATGATCGCGTAACTCATTTCTCTGTTAGCTCCTGTTCGACAGGCACATGTCGAGTGCCATGGTCGAAAATATCAGATTATACGGATATAGCCGTATGCGGTCAAGAGAAGGAATAAAGGTTTTCCCCGAATTTTACGCCTTGGACGGGTCGGTAACGATCCCGACGAACGGCAGGTTCCGATAGCGGCCGGCGGCATCAAGGCCGTAACCGACGACGAATTTATTCGGAATGACAAAGCCGGTGTAATCGACAATAAGTTCTTTCTTTATCCTAGGCTCAGGCTTATCAAGGAAAGTCGCTATCTTGATAGACGCCGCGCCGCGCGAACCGAGTATCTCGATCAGCCTCGTTAAGGTAAGTCCGGTATCGACGATATCTTCGACCACAAGCACATGTTTGCCGCGGATCGGATTTGAAAGATCCTTCAAGATCTCAACGTCGCCGGTAGAGACGGTCCCGTCCTTGTATGATGATACGGACATAAAGTCGATCGTCAGCGGCAGGTCGATCACACGCATAAGATCGGCGAGAAAGACGCACGATCCCTTGAGAACGCTGACGAGAACAAGTTCTTTGCCTGCATATTCTGCGGTGAGTTGTGCGCCGAGTTCGCAAATACGCTCGTTGATCCGTTCCGCACTGTACAATATTTCGAAATTTGGGTTGCTAAACTCTGTTGACACGGCCTGAGCGAATTCTGAGGTCATGTTGTTCCTCGCTGTTTGAAAGAATCGAATTTTGGAAATACTATTTCAAACAGAGAAGCGTTTCAAGTCCGGTGAGCAAGAACAGCTTTTTGGCCTGTAAATGAACGAAACTGATAGTGAGAAACGAGATCGCGTCCGTGAGCTTGTGCGTCAAGTGTTAGCTGCCGTTCCGGGTGAAGCGAGAACCTCGGTTGAGCCTGAAGCACACCCGCCGCAGCATATTGTTGTAAATTCGCTGCGGGATAGGGCCGAACGTGAATGGGAGCGCGACGAATCGTCAAAAACTCTGATCACGGAGAATGACCTTCGAGGGCTTGAAGAAGGATCTCGCGTGCGTGTCGCCGCGGATGTGAAATTCACGCCGCTGGCAAGCGATCTGGTTCGCGACCTGAATATCGTGCTGATCCGCAAGCACCCGCGAAGCTCAGGTATAAAGGTGCGTTCGGTGGCGATAGGGTGCGACCACGGCGGTTTTAAGTTCAAGGAACAGCTTAAGGTCTTTCTTGGCGATCTTGGCTTGAATGTGCGTGATTTCGGCACCGAGACCGAGGATGCGGTCGATTATCCTGACTTTGCACACGCGGTGGCCCGTGCGGTCAGCGGCAAGCAGGCGGACGTCGGGATCATTATTGACGGTGCAGGCATCGGGAGTGCAATGGCAGCGAACAAAGTTCCGGGCGTGCGTGCGGCGCAGGTATACTCCGTCGCGCTTGCGAAGAATTCGCGAGAGCACAACGGAGCGAATATCTTGACGCTCGGCTCCGGGCAGAATTCGTTCGAGGAGGTCAAGGCTATCGTCGAGGCATTTCTTACCACCGAAATATCGGAGGAGAGGCACAAGAAGCGCGTAGGCAAGATCGATGCGATCGATAGGCAGTACCGTTCGTGATAAAATGACCTTACGGATGGTTTAAGTAGGATGACAAATGCGGTGAAGTGATGCAGAAAAATGCCGATTACAACCAGCTGATAGACCAGATCACCGACATGGTGATGGCAAAAATGTCGGGCGAAGAATCGTATCCGACGTTCTGCCGTGCCGATGTTGAACGCATTGTCGATGCGGGTGCCCAGCGGATCGGCATCGTTCTTGGCGAAACCGCGACCGCTCGCGATTGGGCAAGCCTGATCGATCACACGCTGCTCAAACCCGAGGCTTCATACAAAGACATCAAAAAGCTTTGCGAAGAGGCCGCACAATACGGCTTTGCGTCCGTTTGCGTTAATCCCGCATGGGTCAAGCAGGCAGCGGAGTTCCTAAAGGGAAGCGGCGTGCCTGTATGCACAGTGATCGGCTTTCCGCTTGGCGCGACCCTGCCGGACGTTAAGGCGTATGAGGCCAGGCGGGCGATCTTTGACGGAGCCCGCGAGGTTGATATGGTGATCAACGTGGGACAATTGAAGTCCGGCGATGACTGCGCCGTCGAAGACGACATTCGTGCGGTCGTCAAAGCGGCTCACGAAGCTCACGTCCTTTGCAAGGTGATAATTGAGACAGCTCTGCTTACCGATGACGAAAAGGTACGCGCGTGTATCGCATCTAAGAATGCCGGTGCGGATTTTGTAAAGACCTCTACCGGCTTTGCAAAGGGCGGTGCAACAGCTCACGACGTCGCTTTGATGCGTCGAACCGTTGGCGAATCACTTGGCGTAAAGGCATCGGGCGGCGTAAAAGGCATCGGCGACGCACGGGCGATGTTCGAAGCCGGAGCGACACGCATCGGGGCTTCGGTTGGAGTCAAGATCGCGCAGGAAGCTTCAGGTCAAAAGGTAACTGCCGGTACGAGTTCCTACTGACGAAGCTTGAAGTTGAACACAATGTAGCCCGTCGCTTTTACGGCTTTGCCGTCAACGATGATCGGCTCGAACCTTGACCGCCGCACTGCCTCTTCCGCCGAGTTGCGAAGCGTGCCCGGGCCGCTGACCGCTTTTATCGAGGTCGGTTTGCCTTCCTCGTCCAATGTGATCTCAACCTTAACTTGGCCTTCGATACGCATCAATTTATCGGTACTCGAGTAGTTCGGCTGAACGAGCCGCGTGGCGAATAGGTTCAGCGGGCCGATATCCACAGGCCCCACAACGGCTTCCGGCTGCTTTGCGGCAACCTGCTTAGGTGCCTCGACCTTCGCGGGCTCAACCTTTGCAGGTTCAGCTTTTACAGGCTCGGTTTTTGCGGACTCGGTCTTCGCGGGCTCTGCTTTTACGGCCTCGGTCTTTGGAGCAGGAGCCTTTTCCTCAGCGGACTTCATCTTGGCGACCGCTGCGGCTGCGGATGCATTCTTCGGGTCGATGGCGAATGCCTTTTCGTGATCGGCATTCGCAGCTTTGGTATTTCCTAGCTTTTCATATACGGCGGCGCGTGCTTCCAAATTCACGGCACTTGGAAACAATTCCACGGCTTTATCAAGGTCGGTGAGGGCGAGGTCAAGAATTTTCAGACGTACGAACGCCGTTGCCCGCATAATGCGAAGCTCTGCATCTGCAGGATCAATGTCAATGGCATGATTGAGATCGCTCACGGCTTGATGAACCAAGCCTTTCTCTAGATTCGCGGCGGCGTTCTGCTTGTATGTTTCCATGGGTACGGCCGGTTTTTCAGGCTCGGTCACAGTAGCGGCATTTGCATTTGGCTTTTCGGCGGCAGGCTCGGTGCGTTGTTTGATCGCACCTATCAGCTGTCCGTTCGCTCCCGTGGTGCTAAGCTCGCGCTCGATCTCGGGCGTTAATGCAAAGGTGATCCCGCGGTCTTTTACCGCATCGGCGAGGATCTTATTCTTCTCGGTGATATCGGCCTTTTTTGATCTGAGGGCGATCAGTATATCGGCAAGGCTAAGCTGCTGCTGTGCAAATAGCGGAGTTAAGCATCCTGCCGCAATTACAAGCAGAATAGGGATCAGGATCGGTGTTTTCGAACGGCGGGTGAATACAGTATCGGGGCTCATTTAGGTTCTCCTAATTATCACGAAGAAGATCGTCAACCGTCAGCTTTTTGGTCTTTTCCGGCTTCGGTTTGTCCGTCTTTTCAGGTTTTGTTTCGGCAACAACAGGCCGTTGTTGGTTCTTCTGGACCTCCGGCTTTCGCTGCGGGCGGGTATCGGCGGCCGCTGAATTATCGGTTGTCGGGTCTGCTGTCTGATATGAAACGGATGTTACCGGATCAGTACCGGACGTTGGCGGAACGTCGGTCCGTTCTTGGGACGGCATGGCGACCTCCGTCGTGACGCCGCTGCCCGCCGATGAGTACGACAAAAGGCCCCAAGCACCGCCGGCAAGAATAAGCACCGCCGCTGCGGCAGCCGCTGCCAAAGCCTTGCCTTTGCCCGAGGGCTTCTCTTCGCCGTCGGCCCAGACCGCATCGACCGGCTCTTTGGGAACGATAGTCTCGGCGACAGGCTCGGGCGTCGTAACGACGGTTTCGAACGGTGCCGCTTCTGCCTCGTCACTCGATCGCTCAGGCTGCGACGGCTCGGGATCAGCAGAGGCCATGGGTTCTTCGACGAACGTCTGCTCGCCTGCGGCCGCAAACAGCGGATCGGCGGCGAGCACTTCCTCCATAGACGGAGAATTGCTAACCGCGGCGACAGGGATCTCAAGCAGATCGAGATCTTCGTCGGCAAGGTCAGCGAACGAAATGTTCGCCCGATCTACCGGCTGTGTTTTCGGTGGGGACTCGGGAACTTTCGATACGGTTGCGGCAGCAGGAGCCGCAATAACGGCCGACGCGTTTCGCACGGCTTCGATCGCTTGGGCGACCGAGCTGAAACGGTCCTCGCGGCGTATCGCAGCCATTCTTGAGATAACATCCGACAGGTCGGCAGACCACGAAGGTTCGGCCGCGCAAAGCGGAACGAACGGATCGGGATTGCCGTCCATAAGTTCGAGGCTCCGAACGAGCGGGTCGGGCGGCGGCGAACCGGTCACGATCATATATATGGACGCAGCGAGCGAATATAAGAGCGACCGTTCATCACGCGGCGATTCGAGCACCTCGATCGCTGCGTCATCATAGGTACGCGAAAGAGCGTTTTGCGTTACGATATCGATGCCTAACCAGACCGATTCGAGCGGAAGATACGGCGAAGGCTTTTGCAGGCCGGCTGATGAGATGCTCTTCAGGCCGCTCGGGGCACCGAAAAAGACGAGGCTTATGGTACCGCTGCCGGAACGTCGAAGGTGATGCGGCGTTATCACGATGTTGTCAACGCCGCCCTCGCGTTCTATCAAACGGCAAAGTGCGATAAGGAGGTCGGCAAAGGCTCCTTTCGGGTCGCTCATCAGATCATCTGCCGATGCACGAGATCCCGAAGCGTCCGCTGCCAGATATTCGTAATTATTTTCGGCAAAACCGCCTCCGATCCCGACGATTCCGTCGGTCTCCTGAGCTTTCAGCGCCGAAAGCCGGGTGCTGAACGACTGCGGCTCAAGACTGGCAGATTCGTGTAAGAGAATATTGTGTTCAAGGTCGTTGTCGTAGGCGTCGTAAAGCTGTCCTCGATCGACCTCGATCAGCGGGGCGATTATGCGAAAGCGGTTCTTTTGTAGGGTTGTATTAGCGGGAAGCATAGGCGTTAATTTGGTAGGAAGGGATGGACCCTCGTCAAGTATAACAATATTGAACGGAAAAATACAACAAGTTTTTACACGGATGTTTACGTTGTCCTTTTACGCCTTTGAGGAATTGCCGCCGAAACGTGTATCAGCAAACTATGCGAGTTTGCGGCGGTGGTCGTTGCCTGTCATCGGCACCGTTGCGCACATTTCGTATAGGCGGGAGCGAACAGGCACGCCGATCCGGTCTTCGAGTATCTCGATCCGCGGATCAGTGCGTTCGTCGAGGAAATTTGTTGTAAAGATCGTCGCCTTCTTGTCGTTGTAGCGAGTGTTGATGATGTGATAGAGGGTGTCCATCACCCAGTGGGTAGGCTTGGCGGCGCCGAGTTCATCGAGCAGGAGCACATCGCAATCAAAAACATTGCCGAGGATGCTGTCTTCCGAACTGTCGGTTCGCGGGTTATATGAGTTCTGTATCTCCTTGAGCAGAGTGCCGAATTCATAAAAGCGGCAGGAGAAACCGCGTTCAGCGATGAGTTTGATGATCGAGACTGCCAAGTGGGTCTTTCCGACGCCGACGCTGCCCATGAACAGGAGGCCGCGATCGACGGCGGGAAATTCGCGTGCGAAGGTCTCGGCCATCTTGAGTGCATGGCGTTGCGAAGCGGTCTCAGGCTTGAAGTTGTTGATATGGCATGAAGCGTAGCGTTTTGGGACGTTCGCCTTGTCGATACCGTCAGTAAAAAGGTCCCGCTTACGGCAGCTGCACGGTTTCGCACCTTTGCCGGGTATGACGATCATTCCGACGCCGTAGCATTGGTCGCAGAGGGTCTGGTCGGGTGCGATCTCGGGCATCCGGGGCCTTTCGTTCGTGCGTGTCGTTATATCGACAACCTTTTTTTCATGCTTTGGCATCGAGTGTTTCGGACGGCAGACACGACAATGTTAGCATGGCGGTTCTTTAATACAAAAAGGCGGCTGATCGCCAACTTTTCGTTATGTTATAGTCTATTGGCACCAGGATCTATGAGCTTGATACGCAGTGTTTTGATAAAGTTCGGTCTCAAAGACCTTTCGGCTGACAGGGCGCCGATCAGCGTAATGCTGCTTGATGACGATCATCGGCGGCATCGCTGGTTCGAGAAGCGTTTCGCAGGCGACGGTCTTGACATCGCAGAAACGGTCGAGGAGGCAAAGGCGCTGCTTGAGGGCAAGACATACGACGCGATATTTCTCGATCACGATCTGCTGCCCGAGCACTACGAATCGAACGACCACGACGACTACGATCGTACTGGCTTTGCGGTCGCAAAATGGCTTGCCGAACGCTCAGATCTTCAGCGGGCGGCGACGATAATCGTCCACACACGCAACGCGGACGCTGCGATCCCTATGGTGCGTACGCTGCGCGCGACCGGCCGCAATGTCGAATACTGCGCATTCCCGATGCTTGACCTGAAGATCAAGCATTACTGGAAGCGCTGACCGCGAAAAGCCGTCAAATTCGGCCTATCGAAGGTATTTCTTACCGCGTAACTTCTCCGGCAGAAGGTCGTTTTCCGGATCATTGCCTTCATCCTTGCCGTAGCCGAGTTCTTTCATAAGTTTTGTCGGAGCGTTGCGGATCTTCATCGGGACAGGAAGGTTGCCGAAGCGTTTCACATCATCGAGGGCCGCATCGACAGCGTCGATAGCGCCTCTGTCCTTTGAAGCGCGGGCAAGGTAAGCGGCGCCGTGGGCCAAGTTTATCCTGCATTCGGGATAGCCGATGGTCGTAACGGCCTCGAAGACCGCGTTCGCGACGACCAATGCCGTCGGCTGTGCAAGGCCGATGTCTTCGCTTGCAAAGATGACCATGCGGCGGGCGATGAATTTCGGGTCCTCGCCGGCGTCGATCATTCGTGCGAGATAATAAATTGCGGCGTCCGGCTTGCCGGCGCGCATCGACTTGATAAAGGCCGAGATGACGTTGTAGTGTTCTTCGCCTTTCTTGTCGTAACGCAGGAACTTCGACTGCAGCGTTTCTTTGAGAGCGGCGAGATCGACGATGTTATAGAGACGCGCGGTGTTCTCGATCATTGTAATGGCTTGGCGTGCGTCGCCGTTCGCCATTTCGATAAGCCATTCTTTCGCTTCCTTGTCGAGATCAAAGCCGGTGCGGTCGATGATCGCGGACATATCGGCATCGCTTAGTTCGTTGAGGACAAAGACTCGCATCCGCGAGAGCAGTGCCGGTATCACCTCGAAGCTCGGGTTCTCGGTGGTCGCGCCGATGAGAACAAGCTCGCCGCTTTCGACGAACGGCAGCAAAAAGTCCTGCTGAGCCTTGTTAAATCGGTGAATCTCGTCAAGAAAAAGTACGCGGACGCGGCCGCGCGACGTGATCGAGCTGTCATCGCGGTGCATTTCGTTGTCGCGCTTGTCGATCTCGCTATCGGTGAAGAGATCGCCCGAAAGCGCGTCTGCGGCCTCGCGTTCATCTTTTTCCGTACGCCGGACGATCTTGCGGATGTCGTCCTTACCGGCTGAGACGGCGGAAAGCTCAAAGAACTCGGCGTTTAGCGCATTTGCGTAGATGCGTGCGAGCGTTGTCTTTCCGGTGCCGGGCGGACCCCAAAGGATGAAAGAGAAGACGTGTTTCTCTTCGATCGCGAGCCTGAGCGGCTTGCCTTCGCCGACAAGGTGTTCCTGCCCGACGTATTCATCGAGCGAACGCGGGCGGATCCTGCTGGCGAGTGGTTCCATTGTATCGTTCTCTCAGCGTTTTGCGTTCTCGTTCGGGTAAAGCTTTTCGAGTGTCGAATCAAGCTTGTCGGCTTCGAGAATGCCTTTATACGGCACGAGCAGTTCCTCGTCGCCTTCCGTGAGCCAGCGTTCCTGGTCGTGAATGTCGGAGATGATGACCGGCATTGCCTTTTCGTGTATCGGCAGCATAAAGTCGTTCGGTGCGGTGGTAAAGACGGCGAACGAAAAGAACGGGCTGTCTTCGTCGGTATAGCGGCTCCAAAGCCCCGCAAGGGCGTATGGTTTGCGTCCTTCGACAAATATCTCGACGGGCGGCAGGCCTTTTCCTTTTATCGGCCATTCGTAAAAGCTGCTAACGGGGAAGAGGCAGCGTTGGCCGCGGCGTAAAAGGTCGGACCAGAGCCTGCGTTCGTGCATCGTATCGACGCGTGCGTTGAACGTCGGGTATTTTGTCTCGAAGTGCGTGCCGCCTTCTCGCTGACACCACCAGCGCGCACGCAATGTGCGTATGACGCCGTCGCCGCGGCGTGCAACTATCCACGCAGGCTCTGTCGGCCGCAGATTATTGCGTGTCGTAAGTATGTCCGGCAAGGTAAAATGCGCGATCATCAACGCAAAATCCTCGGTAAGCCGCTGCGATGCCCGTCCGCACATAGAACATATCTTACATCACTTCGCCGCTGCCCGTGCGCACGCCGTTGCCTTGTGGTCGCGCAGCCTCATAGGCAAGGACGATCGCAAAATTATAAGAGGCCATGAAAAACTCGTGCCGATCCAAGCCGACGACGTTGTTTATTTCGCCTGATGATCGGCAGTATGTTCCATTACGTCCTGTATAATATCGGCAATTCTTTTAGGACATAGTAAAATATTGCGAGATATTCTTATCTAACATAAGAACGACGCTGCCGCGAGTAGATACGCGGACCGCATAAATTCGGGAATTCTTTATGAACGAGCCGCAATTGTCGTATAAAGATGCATGTTGCGTATTTCACCTTGTGATCGATGAACTCGAACATACCATTAAGCAATGTATTGCTAAACTTGAAGGCGATCCTAATGATCGACAAAAGCAGGCCGAGATCCCTTTTGAGGATTTTGTGCCTGTTAGTCCCATCGTACCGCACATCATTTGGATGTTGGTTACTCATTCGGTTACCTTGCTGGAGCTTTATTTGCCGACGATCATTGATGAAAATCTTACCAAGCGCGGAATTGACGTACATAACGCAAGCAGCAGCTGTAATAGTGGTGATGTTTTACAGCGGACGAAATGTATATTGGATCAACATGGAAACCGGGAGATAAAATGTGACAATCAATTACACGAGCGGCTAAAGGCACTCATACGTGTTAGGAACGATATTGTACATAACCTCGGCACACGAAGCAAAAAGACAAAGGACGGCCATATCGAGACTCTTCCGGGGATAATGTTGAAAGGTGCTGCCAGTACTTTCGATATTTCATTCTACGCAGTGAGATATGCAATACGTGATGTGGAAGACTATTTCGTATATGTTGATAAGGCGTCGCAGTCTTCAGAAAATTCTTGACATTTTTCGGCTGGTGAACATATATTTACGGCGTTGGAAGTTGAAGGTTCGGCGGCTTGCCGGGTTTGTTGAGAAAGACGCGGCCGGTGTGTGGTCTTTTAGAGAAAGCTGATAGTTTGGATCACGCGGCGGCTTCGACCATGCGGTCTATTGGCGGCAAACCTATTTCATTTTCCTGCGGGAGCCATCCGAACACGCGTATCTTTTACCCACAAACTCAGCAAAATTGATGTCAGAAGTAGGACACGCACGGAACATTCAGTCGTTCCGTTCGCTCGTTTCGTTCGTTACGGGCTACGGCGGTTATTATAAGCCGTCGAACAAGGATATCGAGTTGACTGCGCTCAACACGGCTCTCGCCGCTGCGGATGCCGCAATGGATCTCGTAACCGCAAAACTCGGCGTAAGCAAGACCACTATCAATACGCGGCAGAACGTTTACGCACCGCTCCGTACGACGGTCGCACGTTCGGTCAACTATTACGCATCGACGGGCGCGGCCGAGAATTCGATCGAGGACGCCAAAGGCTTCAAGCGCAAGATCGACGGCAAACGTGCATCCGCAAAGCCCGTTGACGATCCGAGCACGCCTGAAGACGAATCGGCGGGATCACATTCGGCAGCCCAGACAAGCTATACGCAGCGTGCCGAACACCTCGACAATTTGATCGCCATTTATCAGGGCGACCCTTTCTACATGCCGAATGAAACTGACCTGACCACCACAGCACTGCAAACGCTTTCGAACGATATGAAAGCCGCCACGCAAGCCGTGATCGATTCTTATACAGACATTTCCAATGCACGGTTAACCCGCAGCGACGTGATGTATGCCGGCCCGCAGTGTTTGTTCAGCCTGCAAAAGAAAGTGAAAGCCTATGTCAAAGGGCTGTACGGGCCTTCATCCGATGAGTATAAGCAGATCAGCCGTTTGAAATTTGTCGGATACGAGGATTAACGAGCGTCCGCAAGTCGGGAAAATGCTTCGACAAGTCGGGAATTCGCGTGAACATATCGGGAATTCGCGTCAACATCGTGGGAATTCGCGTGAACATATCGGGAATTCGCGTCAACATCGTGGGAATTCGCGTCAACATCGTGAGAATTCGCGTCAACATCGTGAGAATTCGCGTCAACATCGTGGGAATTCGCTTCCGCAGGTCGGGAACGCGTCTCCGTATAACGGGAACGCGTTTCCGATACTTGGGAATGAGCGATGTTCGTTCGATATGTCGCGGTCTATTTTACGCCAAAGGCATAACCGACCGAGAAAACAAGTGCACCCGTGCGGCTTTTGCCGTCCGTCGCGGTGTTCTTTTGCAAGGTCGTAAGGCCGTATGAGCCGCGTGCGTCGATAAAGGCGTAGTTCTTGCGGTGTTTGAAGGCAAGCCCGAGGCCGCCCGTGATGCCCATATTGAAACGATTCAAACTGCTCGTAACATCCGTTTTCGCATCAAAGTTCACCGGCGGCAGCGGCGTCGTCGGCCCCATCATCACGGGCATCGTCCCGCCCTTGTCGTAGTAAACCGAGCTCGTTCCGCTCGTAACCGTTGTCGCCTTTGTCAAAAAGCCCATATACGGCCCGGCATTCACGTAAACGCCGACGGGTTTGTCCTTCGCAAACCGGTATTTCAGCATCACCGGAACCTCAATATAATCGAGCTTTGCCGTGTTCTTGAAGTTCGCGTAAAGATACGTTCCCGGCGGCAGCGGCGGCATTCCCGGCATCGGCTGGGTGATCGGCTGCATTCCGGTACGCCTGCCGCCCTGAGGTGAATAATTGACCTCTACCTGCAGCGATGTTGCCTTGTGAAGCTGCACATCGACAAAACCGCCGAAGTTCGGCGCAAGACGCGACTTATAGTCCTTCGTAACTTCCTCATTGCCGCCGCCCACGAGGTTCGGCATCGAAAAACCGGCCTTTACACCGATGTAAACTTCGCGATCGCCGCCCTGCGCGAACGAAATGCCCGCAAGCGTGAGGATCAGCGTACTGAATAAAATGAAACGAATGGAATTTGTCATATTTTCTCCCTTTTATTCCTTGTTCGAAACGTGAACAAACTCGAATATTGCACTATCACAAACGTAACGCAAGCAATACGGCCGTAAATGTTTATCATAAACTTATGATGTGATAAGCTGTTAGAACTACAACACGTACTTTGCGAGACATCCCGCCGCAACGCTTTGTCTCAAAGGCGTATGTGGCAGGCCTTTAACGGAGATTTTTTATGACCGAGATCAATGCACCTTCCAATATAAAGAATGAAGAGCTTATAAAGTTCGTTACCGATGCCGTCGAGCTGTGTAAACCTGATGACGTTTACTGGTGCGACGGTTCACAAGAGGAATATGACCGCATCTGCCAAGAGATGGTCGATGCAGGCACCTTTGTAAAGCTGAATTCGGCAAAGCGCCCGAACAGCTTCCTTGCACGCTCGCACCCTTCGGACGTTGCACGCGTCGAGGACCGGACGTATATCTGTTCGCGTGCAAAAACAGATGCCGGGCCGACGAATAATTGGATGGCACCGGCCGAGATGAAGGTGCTGCTCAAGGGTAAGTTCGACGGCTCGATGAAAGGCCGCAGGATGTACGTGATACCTTTCTGCATGGGCCCGATAGGCTCGCCGATCTCGCAGTTCGGCGTGCAGGTTACCGATTCGCCCTACGTCGCGGTCAATATGAAGATCATGACACGCATGGGCGCGGCCGCACTCGAAGCCCTCGGCGAAGGTGAGTTCACGAAGTGCCTCCACTCTGTCGGTATGCCTCTCGCAGACGGCCAGGCCGATGTCGCGTGGCCCTGCTCGCCCGACCCGAAAGACAAGTACATCGTCCACTTTCCCGAAGAGAATTCCATCGTTTCCTACGGATCAGGCTACGGCGGCAACGCATTGCTCGGTAAAAAGTGCCTCGCACTCCGCATCGCCTCGAACCTCGGCCGCGCACAAGGCTGGCTCGCCGAGCATATGCTTATTGTCGGCGTAGAATCGCCTGACGGTAAGAAGGATTATGTTTGCGCAGCGTTCCCTTCGGCCTGCGGCAAGACTAATTTTGCGATGCTCATTCCGCCAAAGCCTTTCCAAGAAGAGGGTTGGAAGATC
This sequence comes from Chloracidobacterium sp., assembly GCA_015075585.1. NCBI lineage: Bacteria > Pseudomonadati > Acidobacteriota > Blastocatellia > Chloracidobacteriales > Chloracidobacteriaceae > Chloracidobacterium > Chloracidobacterium sp. The sequence goes on along the minus strand of JABTUB010000002.1, from coordinate 117,600 downwards.
ACGACCGTCGGCGACGATATCGCATGGATAAAACCCGACGAAACCGGTAAGCTGCGGGCTATCAATCCCGAGAACGGCTTCTTCGGCGTCGCACCCGGCACGAACTACAAAACCAATCCCAACGCGATGGAGTCGATCAAAGAGAACACCATCTTTACAAACGTCGCGTTGACCGACGACGGCGACGTCTGGTGGGAGGGAATGGACGGCGAACCGCCCGCACACGCGATCGATTGGCAGGGCAACGACTGGACGCCCGCAAGCGAAGCGAAAGCCGCCCATCCGAACTCGCGATTTACCGCACCGATCACGCAATGCCCGGTCGCAGACCCGAAATTCAACGATCCGGAAGGCGTGCCCGTCTCGGCTTTCATTTTCGGCGGCCGCCGCAACTCGGTCGTGCCGCTCATACAGCAGTCGTTCAACTGGGCATTCGGCGTCTATATGGCCGCAACCATGGGATCGGAGATGACCGCCGCCGCATTCGGCAACATCGGCGAGGTCAGACGCGATCCGTTCGCGATGCTGCCTTTTGCGGGCTACCACATGGGCGATTATTTCGGCCATTGGCTCAACTTCGGACGGCAAATACCCGATCCGCCGCGTATCTTTTCGGTGAATTGGTTCCTCAAGGGCGAGGACGGCAAGTTCCTCTGGCCGGGTTACGGCGAGAATATGCGTGTGCTCAAGTGGATCGTCGAGCGTGCCCGCGGCGGTTCGAAGGGCGTCGAGACACCGCTCGGCTGGATGCCGCGATACGAGGATATGGACTGGCGCGGCCTCGACCTGCCGAAGGAACAATGGGACAAGATCATGCATCTCGACCGCGACCTCTGGCTCAAGGAGATCGCAATGCACGATGAGTTGTTCTTTAAGCTCTACGACCGCCTGCCGAAGGAGATGACATTCATACGCGAACTGCTTGTCTCAAATCTGTGGCGTGCATCTGAGTCGGGACTCGCTTCACCGAGGCATGAACCTGCGGAACATTCGCAGGCAGCAGGCTGAACATAACGTGATTTTATCCTCCGATCGACAGCCGGGCAGAAGTGTCCGGCTGTCTTGCCTTGCACGCCGCCGGATAGTATCATCATTTAACTCGCCCCGATCGGGGCATTTCTATTAAGGGGAGTAGGAATGGAAAGATTCATGGGGCGTTATTCGCCGTATATTTACGCATTGTTCCGCATCGTGTTCGGCTTGATGTTCGTGATGCACGGCACGCAGAAGTTCTTTAATGTACCGGCGTCAAAGAACGGGCCGATGGAGCTGGCAGGCCTTATGCTGGTCGCCGCAGCGATCGAAACGGTGTGCGGCTTGATGATCTTCACGGGATTCTTTGCAGGCATCGCGGCATTCATCGCGAGCGGTATGATGGCGACGGCATATTTTATGGTGCATCATCCGATGAGCTGGTTCCCTATACAAAGCGGCGGGGAACTCGCGGTCGCCTATTGCTTTGCTTTCTTATATATTGCGTCACGCGGCTCAGGCGTGCTGAGTGTCGATTCGCTTATACGCGGCAGCGGCGGCTCGGTCGAGACCTAAGGAATATTCATCAGCGAATTGAGCCGGAGGCTGCCCGAAAAGGCGGCCTCTTTGTCAGTTCTCGCCTGCTTCATCGTCGGGCATCTCTTCTACGTTAAAGTCGCCGTTCAGTTCGCGCGTGAGCTTTTCGATGCGGCGTTCTGCGGTCGTCAAGCGTGTTCGGCAGTCCTTGACCAGAGTTACGCCTTTCTCGAACAGGCCGAGGCTTTCCTCGAGCGTGAGTTCGCCTGCCTCCAGCTTTTGGACGATGGCTTCAAGTTGGTTGAGAGAGCTTTCAAATGACTGTTCCATATTTATTCACTTTATCAACTTTTCGGCTTCACGCAGAATGTCGGCAAGCCCGCCTATGTTGACCGAGCCATTTGATACGCCCGCTCCGTTCTTCGCGATCGCGATCAGCTCCTGACCGACCGTTCTGGCAATGTCTGTCGCAAGTTTATCATCGCGTATGCTGACGATACGCCACTTGCCGCCGAGGCGCCGCATTTTGAATGTCGGTGCTTGGTCATCGCGTCGGGTTTTAACGACCGCCGTATCGCCGTCGGTCTTTATATCAAGATATCGGCCCGCACCAATGACAAGTGCAGGGAACGGAACGTCGGCAAATCGCACCGTGCGGTCACGGATCACGCGAGGAAGTTCCGATCTTGCCCGCTCCTTTACAGAAGGAACCAACGGAGCTGCGACCACAGCCAGCTTTTCGATAATGCTCGGTGGAATGCCGCGTCCGTAAAGCTCAGCAGCCTTGGCGGCGATCTGCGGTACAAAGTCATCTACGACAGAATCAACATCGACAATATCGTCAACGCCCTGTTTGTCATCCCGCTGAGCAGCCTCGATCAGCAATGCGAGCGAATATTCGGGCGTGTCGTAAAAACTTCGCCAATATATGTATCCGCCGGCGGCAGCGATCACCAAGATGAGGGCCGCAAACCCTGCGACGGTGGCAGCAATGATCTTTAACCGACGCGAACCTCGCGGGTCGTGCGAGACGGCGGAGAACATCGGCCGCTCGCTCGGAGCGCTCGATGCAGTCGTGTTTGTGTCGCCGGCAAATATAGACATCTGCTTACTCAACGGATGAAACCTCCGCAGCGATCCGTCCTTCACCGAGACGGATGTTGATCCGCTCGCCTTTGCCTACATCAGCGGAACTTCGGACAACGCGGCCATTCTCCTTTTGTGTGATCGAGTAGCCGCGGCCGAGGACGTTAAGCGGCGAAAGTGCGTCGAGCGTCGCGGCACGCCGTCCGAGCGTATCTGACAGTTTTGTAAGATATCGTGTCTGTGCCGCAGTATGACGCTGCGAGAGCAGTCGAATCCGCGACGAAAGCTCGGCAGCACGGCGTGAAAGAAGCTCAGGCGAAATACGGCTTGCCGCATTGCTGAACCTTTCTGTGTACTCTCCGGCTCTCTCATCGATCACCGCATCCAATCGGTCCGCCACACCCTGAAGCTCGGCGGCCGCACTTGCAACGATGATCGCGGTCCGGTGCCGAAGCAGGTCTTCGCTCGCCTTGATCCGCGTAAGGATATCATCCTCTTTGCCTGCGACGATCTCGGCTGCTGCCGAAGGCGTAGCCGCACGCGCATCGGCAACAAGATCGCTTATCGTCCAATCAACCTCGTGCCCGACGGCCGAGATCACAGGAATTTTGCTTGCCCGTATCGCTCTTGCGAGGGCCTCGTCGTTAAATGCCCAAAGGTCTTCGGCGCTGCCGCCGCCTCGGCCGACGATCATGACGTCGATGCGCTCGGCCGCGTCAAGCGTTTCGTTGTAAGCATTTATGTTCTCGATCGCCGTACGGATGCTGTCTGCCGCACCTTCGCCCTGAACTGCCGACGGTGCGAGTAAGATCGAAACGGTGCGTGTCCGTCGCGTCAGCACCGAGCGTATATCATAATATGCGGCACCTTTTCGGGACGTTACGACCGCGACACGCCTCGGTAGGAAGGGAAGCGGCCGCTTGATCTCGGGTGCGAAAAGCCCTTCGGACTCAAGCCGCTTGCGGATCTGCTCGAAAGCCGCGCGCAGGGCGCCTTCGCCTTCAGGTTCGAGTGATTCGACGACAAGCTGAAATTCGCCGCGTGCAGGATATATCGTCAACTTTCCGCGAATTCGAACGGTTATCCCGTTCTCAGGGCGAAATCGTATGCGAAAATTCGTGCCCTTCCAACATACGCAGCGAAGCTGTGAAGTGCCGTCATTTATGTTGAAGTACCAATGGCCCGAAGCCGCTCTTGTGAAATTTACGACCTCGCCCGCAACCCAAACGCTTGAGAACGCTCGTTCGATGACGGCCTTCGCCTGAGCCGTCAGCTCGGTAACGGTCAGCGGCTGAGGCTCGTCCGTCTGTTTTGCAAAAAGAAGGTCTTCCACTGTGTTATTTCAACATAGATCGGCAGTGTTGCATAGTCATTGCGGCCGTTCAGTGTGTTCGATCATCACTGCCTACTTGCTTTCCGCAACAGATGTTATCGTTGCAAAGATGTTCTCGCGTTTTACCTTGGCCTTTAGCCGCGGCGAAGCCTTGCTGCCGCTATTAGCCGACGGACAGCGGAACATGACGTTATATGCTGTCCTCAGTTGGGAAACAATGTCCTCGTATGCGGCTTGGATCTCGCTGAGGCGTGAGATCGAATAATAAACACCGCCCGATATCTGAGCAAGCTGCCGGCCTTCACCGTCGCTCTTTGCGGAAAGTCCCAAATACCGTGCGCGCAGCGGATCGATCGTCGCTCCGGCCTGCGACGCAGCGATCAATCCGGAAGGTACGTACAGCGGATATATGAGCGATCCGCTTTCTTGTATCGAACCCAGCAGCGACCGGAATGACAGGAACGAGCGGTTATCGTCGCCGTCAGAAAGTATGACGATCGCACTACGCCCGCCTTTTAATGACCGCAGCGTATCGGCGATCACATAAGCGAGAGCGTCATAGTATGCGGTGCCGCCGCCCGCATCGAATGAATCCAAGCTTTCCGAAAGCCGCCCTTTGTCGGTCGTGAAAGCCGCGAGCACCTTTACATCATCGTTAAAGATAACGATGGCAATACGGTCTCGGTTATCCATCGTGCTGATAAATTCGCGTGCGGCCTTGCGGATAAACGTTGTATAATTCTCGACACTTCCCGAGACATCAAGCAGCAGAACAAGGTTGACCGGAGCTTCGGAAGGCTCAACAGCGAGTACCTCGCAAGGAGTTCCGCTCTCGGTTACTTCAAAGTCGGCTTTGCTCAGCCCGGCGACGGCTCGATTATTAAGATCGGTCGCCCGCACAAGTGCCGTCAGTTCTGCCGCCGCAGGCACATTAACGCTTCTGTCGCTCGAGCTGAATCGCGGCTCCATCTTTATCGGCGGAAGAGAGCGGGCATAGTCGCCGTAGTATTTCGGAGCTGCCTTGCGAATGGCATCCATCAGAAGCGAGTCGCCGCTCCGAACGATCGCTTTCGCAGCATTTGTGAGCGGGCGGTCGCGAAGGTCGCTTGCAACCTGATCCGGCGGGACGTTCAGCAGAATGATGCCGCGCTCGGTCGTGGCGTTGAGGGTTACACCGGCGTCGGCTTTATCCGTTGGCGCGCCTCCGGAGCTGTCCTTTTTCTTCTTTTTGCCGGAAGCCTCCGTAGTTTGTCCTTTTATCTCGAAACGCCCGGCACTCCTTTCCTTAACGTCATTCAAAGCGAGATCGGACATATATCGCGGCCTCGATCGTGTCCATTGAAGGTTATAGGTGATATTGTCCGTCGCAAGGTCGGCGGCGATGGTTCCCGTGTCAGTGCTGACATCAAGTCGAGAGAAACTCCCGAGCAGATCGACCGCGCCGTCAATGGTCGCAACCCTTACGGCAAGACCTTCGGGAATTGTAACGCGAATATCGATCCGCTTCTTCGCGTCGGCCGGCGCAACCGCAACGGCCACTGCGTTGCGTGAGGTCGTGATCGACAATTCGCTCTCGGCAACGGATATGGATGAACTCGCGTTTACTTGAATGACGGCGGTCAGCGATACGTCCGTTACGACGGTCACGCGCCCGTAGCGATTAACAACATCGAGCGGCGTTCCGATGCTGATCGGTGCTCTGCGGGTGAGTTCCTGAGCTGCTGCCGCAGCCGATAAGCCGAGCAGGAATCCAAGTATCACGATCACCTTTCTTGCGGAAACTGTCATCGGCCTACGGCTTGCTTGAAATTGTTCCGGAATGGATGAGGCGCCGTCTGACACGCTCTTGCCACTTTTTCACCGGCCGCTCATCATCCTCAAATTGTGCAATGAGGTCTGTCCATGATTCACCGCCCGCCAGCCGCGTCTTTATGTATAAAAGAGCTACGATGATCGACGAAAATGACAGTATAACTATCTGCATCGGGAGCCATATCAATTGTACGAATGACTGCAGCACCGCGCGCTCGACCTTTGTCCGGGTCGCAGAGTCATCGGTGGTGAACCGTATCCCACTGCCGCTTTTCGATGTGATGCGGATGCCTTTGGCGCCGCTTTCGTCCTGCGCGGGCGGCTGTTCCGGCTTATCGTCGGCAGGAGCTGCCGTTTTAGGAGCGTTGCCCGTGTCGTCGGGGCTTGTGTCGATCCGCTCGATCTTCTGCTCGATGCCCGTGGCCGCAAGGTCAACGATCGCCGAAAGCGTCCCGCCGGCGATCGCGGGTATCAGGAACATCACGAACGCGGCGGCCGCAGTCGTCATCAGTGATCGTTTTACGAGATCCTTCGACCGCTTCAGAGCGGCTTTGCCCTTAATGTGTTCCAATATCACGACCGGCGTGACCAATGTCCAGATCACACTGGTAACAAAGAAGCCGATGCCGCAGGTGATCACTCCGATCAGCAGCGACCAAACGGTGCTCAACAGGCCCGTAATGGCAAGTGCCTTCCATCTTTTACGGACCTCAGTTAGGGCAGACCGAAGCCGGACGGGCCGAAGCGGCATTGCTATCGACTGCACAACCATCCACGCGATAGCCCCCGTCAACAAGTAGGTGCAGAACAGATTGATGACCTGAAGCAAACCTGCAAGCGTGCCGATCGCTATGTTTGAGGTCGCCTCTAAGATCATCCCGCTGACATTGAGAAAAGCAAGCACGATCGTCGCGATCGTCAAAATGATCGTCGGCAGCGAAAAAAGGGTCGCGGCAAGCAGAAATTTCGGCAGATATTCGCTGTAAATGACCAAAGAACGGCGAAGCAGGCCAAAGATCCCTTCGCTGTGTGAGCGTAGAATGCTTGCAAATGCTTCGGCTGTCGGCGGCCGCATATTCGGATCCTTTTCGAGTGCAGAAAGGATCGCATTTTTGAGTTTACGCGGGACGCCTTTGGCAGAAAATCGGGGCGGCGGAAGTGCCTTATGCGCTTCCATTACATCGTCGAACTTGCCTTCGAACGGAGTTTTTCCGGACAGCATCTGATAGGCGATGACACCGAGGCTGTAAACGTCCGAACGCGTATCGAGAGACTCGCCTCTGCACTGCTCGGGCGACATATAAAGCGGGGTGCCGAGCACCGACCCGACACGCGTCAGGCTTGCTGTTGTCGGCGAATCCTTTAACGAATGAGCGGTCAGCGGGCGGCTCGCGTCCTCGCTTGCATCGCCCTCGGCAGAATCGAGCACTATCGTTCCGATCGTATCCTCATTTTCTGCCGCATTCTCAAATATTGCGGTTTTGCCCTCATCGGCCAACGGAGCTAGCTGTATGGTCGCGTTTTGGCCCTTTCGAGTGTCATTTCCCGTTTCACCGTGGACCGTCGCCGCATCGTTATGTATCAGTTGCGTGGGCCGCGATACAGCAGGCTCAGCGCCCGGCAGCGAGGTGTCCGCAGTACCGCTATTGTGTTCTTCCAGCTTTGCAATACCGAAATCGAGAACCTTTACCGTGTAGCCGCCGCGCTGATTCGGTTCGAGCCAGATGTTGTCGGGCTTCAGATCGCGGTGAATGATACCCTGTTCGTGAGCCGCATTCACTGCACTGCTGACCTGTTCGAGAATGTCGAGCGTCCAAGATACCGGCAGATTCCTTTCTTCTTCGAGTATCTCGCCGAGGGTGCAGCCATCCAGATACTCCATTACGAGATAAGCGACCTCGCCGCCGCTCATCATCGCAAATCCGAAATCCGTTACATCGACAACATTCGGGTGCCGGAGACGGCCGGCAGCACGGGCTTCACGGCGAAAGCGCTCGATGAACTCCGCGCGTTTCATAAATTGCGGGGCAATGATCTTTACGGCAACGGGCCTTTCGGTGCCGAGATGGGTCGCAAGATAAACAGAACCCATGCCACCGCTGCCCAGCTCGCGGATCATCTGGTATTTTCCGTCCAGTACTTGTCCTGTTAGATCCGAATGGCCCATCAAAAAGTATTTCCAAACTCCGGCGGTAATTGCAGATAATGTACGTCCGAAACGTATCAGAGGTTTAGTATAACTCGACAGCAGGTTTTGGAATACTCAAAGGCGGAATGAGGCGATATGCCGCATCAAATAGCGTAAAAGGCCGATGAATGCCAACGTCCACGCTATCAGCGCGACATAGAAAAAGATTTCCGGCAGAAAAAGGAGAAAGTCGAAGCCCAATGCCTCGATCATCCGATGTGTGCATGCGGCATACATACCCAGCGGAAATACGGCACCCCAATAAAGAGGATCGTAATGAAGAGGGAAGCCCTGATGGCCGTGACGCCAGATACTCAAAATTAGCAGCATCGGTATCCACCACGTTCCCGTTGCCCAATAGAATACGGTAAACCCTTTGATAAATGGCAAGAGTGACGCCAGGAAAGGGGCATCACCGGAGTTGAGTATCAATAGCGAGCCTGCCAAGGTCGATATCGCCATTGCGCCCATATTTATCCAGTAAGGCGGCGAAAGGTCGCTCGGCAAGAACGGGAAGAACGTGTATCTATAGAAAATGAGCGACATCATCCAGATATAGAGCATTCCGCCCCATAGCCACATCGACAAAGCGAGGAAGTTCATTTCGAGCTTGCCGGGCTGGTCCACATGTGCGGCAAGCAGCGCAGCGAGCACCGAGATCGACTGCGTCGCGACGACCGCCAAAAGCCAGCCTCCGCTGATGCCTTTATCGAGCGACGGCTTTTTCTCTTTTACCGTGAAGCCGGCGAAGACGGTGTAAGTGAGTGTGATCCAAAGTACGGCAGCGATAGCCCAAAGGATCGTGGCGATGTAGTAATCGGCCCGAAGAACAACGAATTGACTGCCGAGGACGCCCGTTCCCGCGACCGTGGTAAAGAAGCCGGGGCCCGACAAATGATCCTTGAGGTCATTAAGAAACGGGCGGGGATACCGTATAACTCTTAGGATCGTCAGTATCCAGAGGGTTATATAGAAGACACAGTTGAGATAGAACAGTATATGCGCAATGAGCCGCAGGTCGATGAGCTGCGCGGCGATGGAAATGATGCCCGTAGCCATCACCATCCCGAAGTATGCAGGCGAGAGGCCCTCAAGATGTGCAGGGGCAACCTCGGTCACTTCTCCGACAGCAGCACTCATTGCGTTTCGATCCTTGTATTTCGCCGCCATCCGAAAGCATTCTGCTTCGTATGATACGGCACGAGTCGCTCGTTTTCTTGGTCAAGGAATAATACTACGCAATGCCGAAAGCAACAACCGTAGGGTTTGGATAACGCTTATGCGGTGTGCTCACACGCGGAGTGCCGGCTGGCCGATCTCAGGATCATTTACGCGGTTTTCGGTCCGTCGGCCCGAATTATCAGTCGGGATCCAGTTCTTTGATCCGTAAAGGGCTTTCTCGGCAGCTTCCAGGTTGAGCGGACGGGCGAAGAGATAGCCTTGGCCGTAGTTGCAGCCGAGTGAGCGGAGCAGAGTTAGCTGCTCAACCGTTTCGATGCCCTCGGCAATGACACCCATCTTTAATGTGCGGGCGAGCGAAATGATGATCGGCAGAATTCCGGGATCGCCATGGTTCTGCGCCGCGGCCGTTACGAACGATCGGTCGATCTTGAGCGTGTCGAACGGTAGCTCATGGAGAACGCTGAGGCTCGAATAACCTGTTCCGAAATCATCCAAACTGAGCTTGACCCCAAGGCGCTTTAATCGATTCAAAACCTTTGCCGTGTGTTTGGCATCCTTCATTGCTACGCTTTCGGTTATCTCAATTTTGAGTGACGTCGGATCGAGTTTTGCGACGGTCAGAGCGTGCTCGACATCCGCGACCAATGAACCGCGAAGAAGGTGCCTGGCGGAAATGTTAACGCTTACAAAAAGGTCGGCATAGTTCGGGCTTATCCTCTGCCATTGAGCCAGCCTCAAGCATGTCTCCTGCAGTATCCAGGTCGTGATCGGTATGATCAGCCCCGCATCTTCGGCGATCGGTATGAATTTTGCTGGCGAGACACTGCCGAAAACGGGGCTGTTCCACCGTAACAGGGCTTCGAAGCCCAAAAGCGTGCCGTCCATCAGGTTGACGATCGGCTGATAACTCATTGACAGCTCATTGTTGTCCAAAGCTGTCCTAAGGGCATTCTCGGTGCGGACACGTTCAAGGAACCTTTCACGCAGATCCTTTGTAAATAGAGCGACGCCGAGATCGTGCTCTTTGGCGAAGTGCATTGCGATGTCGGCGTCGCGCAAAAGGTCTTCCGCCGTCTGATGATCTGCGTCACAAGCGGCGATGCCGATGTTGACCGCCAGCGAGACGCTGTTTCCGCTTAACGAGAATGGCTGACCGATGCCGTCGTGAATGCGCTGTGCGATCTTATGAGCCTTGTCGGGCGAGCGTAGGCCTTGCAGGATGACGACGAACTCATCACCGCCCACTCTGGCTACCATATCGCCGGATGACACCATTCGTTTGAGGCGCCTTGCTGCGATCATGAGTACCTTGTCGCCTACCGTGTGTCCGAGGCTGTCGTTTATATTCTTGAATCCGCAAATGTCCACGAAAAGAACATGGAATGCCTTGCTCGGGTCCGTATGATGGTCTTGAATAAGACCGTAAAGCTTCTCGCCTAACTGTTTCCGATTGGGGAGCCGCGTCAGATGATCGTGAAGTGCCGCATGCTGGAAGTTACGTTCACTCTTTCTTAGCGCTACGTTGACCGCTTCCTGGCGGGCGAGCATGATCTCAAGCTCATGCGAATGCAACTCTGCATCTTCACGACGTTTTTGTTCTATGGCGGCTCGCTGAAGGTGAGCTTGCTCCTCGCTCTCGATCGCAGTATTGATCTCGTGAATGGACTCTTTATAGCTGACATAGAAGATCGCTATCGCCCCAATAGCGATCACGCCCGTGAGTATGTCGCCATACATCAGGAGCTTGTAGATCAGCCCCGCTACTCCCGCTCCGACGACCTGTGTCATCGAGCTGGCGAAGCAGTCCCTTTTTAAGGTGGTGAAAATACTTGTGCCGTCTTTCAATTTTGCAAAGAAAGCTGCATACGCAGAAGGAACAGCAAATTGAATGGCGGCTAATATGCCAAGGGTTGATGCGACGTACGGCGTTGAAGACTGTCCGGGTAGCTGCGAGGCCGGAACCACCCAGAGAGAAGTGAGGTAGCCGAGAGACATTGTGATGGCGTTTATCGCAACGTTTGTTGGAATCATGAGCGGACCGAAAGGAAAGCGGTTTCGCTTGAGATAAAGACACGTTGCCAGTGATTCTATCGCCGCCATGATGACAGCGGCGGTCCCGCCAAACAGGAGGAATGTCAAGAATACAGATGCGTCAGAAAAGCTAACGGCAAAACGCGATCGGGGCAGGGCAAGTGACATCCGCGGCGCGGCAAATGCCGTAAAAGCCAATAGAGAAAGGAAGCCCCAACCGAACATATTATTTCCCAGGTGCCATCCCGCAAGCACACAAACCCACACGCCCACCGCGATCGTGGCGATCTTTGCTATTTTGGTTGCTCGGGCTCGATCCATAGTGCGAGGTGCAGACGTGTCGCGAAAGGTGGGGGCCTGATGAATACAGGCTCCGAGAGCCTGATCCAACATAAGAGTTTAACATGTTTGTGCAGTATTTTCCACAAATATATTTGGCTTGTTATTACATTGGATATAAGGTATACAGCACTCGACTGTATACCAATTATCCGATTATTTAACTACTTTAACCGCAATACTTACGTGTACGAAATGTTAAAGATGTTACATAAGTATTCACTCCGAATGAAAAATGAGCGACTCGAACTATTAGCTGATCTATAAACTGTAAATAACTATGTAATAAGGGCTTAGCGGCCCATTCGTTGAATGGTCCAATTGTGGCACGGCGATTGTAATAGAGTAAGGCAGAACAGAACCTCAACGGAACTGAAATCTGAAAACTTAAACTTTTAGGAGAAGAAAAATGAAAAAGACACTCGCATCACTCGTACTCGCAATGGTTCTTATGGTTGGCACAAGCTTCGCAGGCGACGGCATAATCATAGCGGGATTTAATGACTCGACACCGAATGCTCCGGCACCGTGTACGAGTTCTACTTCAAAAGACCTCACCGGCATTATCATTGCAGGCTTTGGAGACGGCATCATCATCGCGGGCTTCAACGATGGCATTATCATTGCCGGTATTGCCGAGATGATAGAGAAGGCCACCACGCCCGTAGTTAACTGCGGATTTTCGATCGACTAGGCAACGATCAGTTCACTGACAGTACGGGGTGGACGAATGGCCCGTCGAGCGATCGGCGGGTCATTTTTGTATTGAGAGGTTACTTGGGCGGAGCTAAGCGGCGAAGATTCTCGACAGCCTGCGGAAGGATCTCAAGCAGTCGGTCGATATCATCGTCCGAATTGTACCGGCCGAGGCTGAATCGAATGGCACTTCTGGCGGTCTCATCATCTGCGTCGAGAGCGCGTATCACCGGCGACGGTTCAAGCGAGCCGGATGAGCAAGCCGAACCCGTCGAAACTGCAACGCCCGCCATGTCGAGATTTATCAGAAGCCCTTCGCCCTCGACGCCGCGGAACGAGATGTTTGCGATATTGGGCAATCGATCGATGCGGTCGCCGTTAAAGGTTATGTCGCTGACCTGTTCCGCGATGCTTTGCTCGATGCGGTCGCGCAGCCGGCGTGTTCTTTCGGCAACCTGCGGCATTTCTCTTGCGGCAATATCAGCGGCTGTTCCGAGGCCGACAATGCCGGGCACCGCTTCTGTTCCGCCTCGAAGGCCGCGTTCCTGCCTTCCGCCGACATTCTGTGCGTGCAGCCTCGTGCCGCGCCTCACATAGAGTGCGCCGATGCCTTTCGGGGCATTGATCTTATGGCCTGAGAGCGAGAGCATATCGCAGCCTATCGCCTCGACATCGGTTGTTATCTTGCCGACGGCCTGTACGGCGTCTGTGTGAAAGCGGACCCTGCTGCCGCTTTTTCGGAGCTCGCGAACAAGACGACCAATAGCCTCAACAGGCTGCAGCGTGCCGATCTCATTGTTCGCTGCCATTATTGTGATCAGTATCGTGTCATCACGGATCGCTGCGTTGAGATCATCCATTCGGACGATACCGTTCGCATATACCGGAAGGTGTGTTATTTCAAATCCTTGCTCTGCAAGGTCTTCGCAGACATTCAGAACTGCAGGATGTTCAATGGCCGACGTGATGATGTGATTGCCGTATTTTGCATTCGTCTGCGCAAAGCCGCGAATGGCCAGGTTGTTCGATTCCGTTCCGCCCGAAGTAAAGAGGACCTCGTTCGGACGCGCGTTGAGCATTGCGGCAACCTGATGTCGTGCTTTATCAACAGCCGTACGTGCCTCTTGGCCGAAGCGATGGATGCTTGACGGATTTCCGTAAGAATCGCGCAGGAAAGGCAGCATCGCCTCAAAGACCTCGTCGGCGACGCGCGTAGTTGCGCTGTTATCGAGGTAGACGCGTCGGAACATTTTCCAATTATACAATTCGGCGGTTTTTACGCTAAACGATCAGGAAGTTGCGGTCGAATCGGTGTATATTTGGAAATAAGATACAGCCAGGCCTTTTTCAATTCGGCTCCCGGAGGCAGTGTTTATGAAACACATCGCGCTTAACTTATTGATTCTTTTCGTTTTCGCAGTATTTGCTTTTAATGTCCAAGCGGCGGTTTTCAACGTGAATGTGACGTCCGATACCGATGACGGCTCGTGTGACGCAAATTGCAGTCTGCGTGAAGCCGTTTCCGCCGCGAACGCCGCGGCGGGCGATGATTCTATTGAGTTCGACGCTGCGATCTTCGGTTCGCCGCAGATGATCACGCTAACGCAAGGTGAACTCTTTGTTGCTAATAGCGGAAAATTGACCGTCAACGGCCCAGGCAGCGGCCTTTTGAAGATAAGCGGCAACAATGTGAGCAGGATCATTTATGTCACGTCCGATGCGGATCTTACCGTATCCGGAATTACATTTACGAACGGCAACGGAGTTGGCCGCGAGCCGGTTGGCGGCGGTGCGATCGTAGCTTTCGGCTCGTCCGTGCGGGCTGACAACTGTTCGTTCGGCGGCAATGAAGGCGGACAATTCGGCGGTGCGATCAGGGGTTTTTATAACGCAACGGTCGATATAAGGAACTCAACCTTCTACCTGAATCACTCGAACAGCGGCGGGGCTTTGTTACTCACAGGCTCAGCGTCCACTCTAAATATTGACCGAAGTATATTCTATTTGAACACAAGCGGTTGGGGCGGAGCGGTCACGGGAGAAGGCGGCAACGTGACCATTGATAACTCATCGTTCTTCCATAATTCGGCGGTCAACACCGGCGGCGGTTATCTTTCCGGCTCGGCGCGGACAACGATCGCTAATTCGACATTCCTCGGCAATTCCGCGCAGAGCGGCGGCGGCATTTTTTCAGGCGGTACATTAACGATCACAGATACGACCGTGAGCGGAAATACGGCTTCATACGAGGGCGGCGGTATCGCAGCTCAATCCGGTTCGACACTGACCCGCGCTCGAATACTAAGTAATCAAGCAGGAGCGAGCGGCGGCGGCATACTTTCTCGGGGAAACCTGGTGATAACGGATTCGGCTGTCTCGCACAATACGGCAGATTCGGCCGGCGGTATATATGCCGAAGGCCTTACGGCATCAGGTTTGACCGTAAGCTTTAATCACGCGAGCGATATAGCCGGCGGCATATTTATCTCCGCAGGCGGCTTGGCTCCCAGGACAATAGAGAACAGCACGGTCTCGGGAAATCGCTCAGGAAGTGACGGCGGCGGGATCAATTCCTTGGTCAGCCTGACGCTTAGGAACGTTACTGTCGCAAAAAACACCGGTGCCGCGGGCGGTGTGATCTCTGTTGCCACTTCGATAACGGCCAAGAGTTCTGTATTTGCGAACAATTTCGACAATAACGGTAAGGCCACAGACGTGTTCGGTAACTTTGTTTCGAACGGCTTCAATCTTATACAGGCACCGCAAAATGCCGTCATCACGGGCGATGTTTCGACAAACATCTACGGTGCCGATCCTTTGCTCGCTCCGCTCAAGAACTACGGCGGTATTACTCAAACACATCTGCTGCTCCCCGGAAGCCCGGCTATTGATACCGGCAATGCAGGCTCATTGACAGCAGATCAGCGGGGCAGCGTGCGGCCGTACGATGACCCGTCAGCTCCGAATGCGGCGGGCGGCGACGGCTCGGATATAGGGGCATTTGAACGGCAGGCAAGCGAAACGGCAGGTTCCGCGGCGTTCGATCTTGACGGCGACGGCAAGTCGGACGTGTCCGTTTTCCGTCCTTCGAGCTCGGATTGGTACGTCCTGAACAGCACGGGCGGCTATTCGGTACAGCATTGGGGTAAAGAGGGCGATACGATCGTCCCTGCCGACTACGACGGCGACGGAAAGGCTGACATTGCCGTTTTCCGCAAGAACGAGAACAGCAAGTGGTACATCCTCAACAGCTCGAACAATACGGTGCGGGTGCAAGAATGGGGTGCGTCCAACATCTTACAGGCGATACTGTTCGACCGTCCTTCTCCGGCCGACTATGATGGCGACGGTAAAGCGGATCTGGCTGTTTGGAGGACCACCGACAATTTAGGCGAGGCTGCCCGCTTTGTGATCCTGCAAAGTTCGTCCGAAACGCCGCGGAGTGTAACTTGGGGCAGTTGGCAGGATGTGCCCGTACCGGCTGATTATGACGGTGACCAAGCGGCAGATCCGGCGATCGTCAGAAGCAACGGATCGGGCGGCAAACAGTGGTGGATCATGAAGAGTACGACAAATTCGCATTCTGTGGCGACATTCGGCCTTGACGGTGACGCTGCCGTGCCTGCGGATTTTACGGGTGACGGAAAGGCCGATGTTGCGGTCTGGCGCAGAAGCGACGGCAGTTGGTACGTACTCAGAAGCGAGGACGGAAGCTATTTCGCCCTGCCGTTCGGCACGAATGGCGACATTCCCGTTCCCGCTGATTACGATGGTGACGGTAAGGCCGATCCTGCGGTGTTTCGGCCGACGATCGGCACTTGGTGGATCAACGGTACAGCAGGCAGCCTTCTTATCCGTAACTTCGGGCTCGGCAGCGATCGGCCCGTTCCGGCCGCGTATCTGACATTGCCGTGATCGCCCCGGAACGTAACTTGTGCGTTAGACCGCTGCCTGCTTAAGTGAGTTGCTGATCCGTTCCATTTATTTGAGCGTTACAATAGTTTGCATCGACGACCGGTATCGAACCGCTTTGTTCGACGCCGGTTTTTCGGCAGTTTTTCCGCAGATTCGTTTTTAAATCCGTGCTAGTTGAAACATTTGTTCTTTCGGCGTCGTAATCGCGACATATTGCGAGGCTGATATATTATGAAAACACGCCCATATTTCCTGCTTGTACTGTTTCTGTTCATCACTGCATTCTCATCAACGCCTGCATCGGCCGTGCCGTATAGGCCATACGATCCGTTCGTCCAAAAGGACGGCGAGGTCAAGAAACTGCCGCCGGTAAATTGGATCCGAAGTCGCGAGATCGACGTCAAGCACATTGACATCGATCTTAAATTCGACTGGGACAAGGAGCAGGCGGCCGGTTCGTCAGCTATCACGTTTGTTCCGTTTACAACAACTCGCGTGATAACGCTCGATGCCGCGATGATGAGCATCGAGGGCGTTTCAATGAACGGAGTGCCGCTGAAATTCACATACGACGGCAAGCTGGCGAACGACAATCTTTCGATCGACCTCGGCCGATTCGTGAGCGTCGGCGAGACGGTAAAGGTCAAAGTCGATTACAAGACGAATTACGTGAATACGGCGATGGGCGACACTCCTATCGGCGGGTTCGGCCGTGGCCTGCGGTTTATTAAGCCAACCGAGGATGAGCCGAACAAGCCGCATCAAATATGGTCGCAGGGCGAGACCGAGTTCAACCGCTATTGGTTCCCGTCGTACGATACGCCAAATGATTTCAGGACGACGACGCTGACCGCTACGGCGGCGAAGCCATTCTACGTGGTCTCGAACGGAAAGCTTGAGAGTTTACGCGACAATAAGGATGGCACACGAACGTTCCGCTGGGTCATGGATCAGCCGTATGCAAATTATTTGACATCCATAGTGGTTGCCGAAACTACGCCCGTAACGCAGAACTTTGATGGCATCCCGGTGTATAACTTTGGCTATACCAATGAGACAAAAGAAGTTGCGGCCACAGTTAAGAACCTGCCCGCGACGATGAAATTCTTTTCGGAGGTAACGGGCGTTAAATATCCGTATCCCAAGTATTCACAAGCGTTTGTCGAAGATTTTGGCGGCGGGATGGAGAATATTTCGGCTACGACACAGATCGAAGAAATGATCCACGACGAGCGTGAGCTGCTTGATAACGACAGCGAGTCGCTCCAGTCGCACGAACTCGCACATCAATGGTTCGGTGACTATGTTACCTGCCGCGATTGGGGGCAGATATGGCTGAATGAGAGCTTTGCCACCTACATGCAGGCGATGTGGACCGAGAAGCTGAAAGGCCATGATGAATTCCTTTACACCGATATCAGCGGTAATCAGGATCAGGTGCTCAGGTCGTGGAATTCGGATCTGCGCAGACCAATCGTTACGAAATACTACGAGAATAAGGATGCGATATTTGATTCTTATGCATATCCGGGCGGCGGATCCGTTCTGCATATGCTGCGAAAGCACTTGGGCGACGCCGCCTTTTCGGCATCATTAAAGCATTATCTTACGGCCAACGCGCATCAGCCCGTTTCGACTGAAGAGTTCCGGATCGCCATTGAAGAGACCACGGGCCAAGCAATGGATTGGTTCTTTGACGAGTGGCTTTACCGAATGGGACATCCGATCTTCGAGATCACGCAGTCGTACGACGAAAATGCGAAGAAGTTGACCTTGACGGCCAAACAGACACAAAAGGTCGATCCCAATAATGAATATCCGCAAACGGCGTATTTTCAATCGTATGTTGATATTGAGATAGACGGTAAGGTTTCACGCGTTTGGATGGAGCCAAAAGAGACGAACGTCTGGACCTTCGATGCCGCGACAAAGCCGAAACTCGTCAATTTCGATTACGAGGGCACTCTGCTGAAAGAGATGACCTTTGAAAAATCTACGGATGACCTTATCTATCAGATGGAGAACGACAAGGATGTTCTCGGTCGCAAATGGGCGCTGGAAGAGTTGGAGAAAAAGCTTTCAGGCCCTGACCGCGGGCGTATCGTTAACGCAATGATCACGACGGCGGAAAAAGATGCGTTCTGGCGCATTCGTGATGACGCTTTCAGAGCGGTCACGAAACCCGCGGGAAACCGGGACGGCACGGCATCCGGGACAAAACCGAGTGCCGAGATCGAAGCTCTCGCGTTAAAGCTTGTAAAGGATCCTGCTCCGGCGATCAGAGCCGATGCGATCGGAACTCTGGGACGAGATGCAAGTAAACAAACGGCAGATATCGCTGTTTCGATGATCGCCGATCCCAGTTATCAAGTGGTCAACCGAGCGGCTTGGGCCCTCGGCAAGAGTAAGGATCCGCGTGCTTTCGAATTGCTGACAAAGCTTTCGAATACACCGTCTTGGCACGGGCGGCTTGCAAGTGCGGGTTATACGGGGCTTGCTCAGCTTGCCGACAAACGCTCGTTCGGCCCGGCGCTTGCCGCTGTCAGCAACGGGTCGTTGTCGAAAAATGTCCGCAATACCGCCGTGATGGTCGTCGCGGCAACAGGAAAAGGCGATCAGCGAGCATATCCATTGATCGCCCAAAGGACCAAGCAGGCTCTCGAGCGGAACGACATTCAAGGCGCTGTTGATGGTTTGGTAGCGGCAACCGAGCTTGCTGACCCGCGCGGCCAGGAACTTTTTGACCTTGCTAAGGAAAAGTTCAAGAATATTCCGGGGCTGCTGCCGTTCGTCGCGGCGCAGGAAGCACGGTTCAAAGCGGCGCTAAAGCAGTAGGGCATTTTGCTCTACACCGGGAGATATGTTGACGAAGGCAAAGATGATCATAAAGAGTTTCAGCGTGCGTGACATTCGTTTATCGACCGCGGCGGCATTTATCATTCTTGCGGCGTTTGTCGGAGCGTTCGCTCAGAACGGCCCGATCAGCAGGGCAGAGATGCTTCGCGGCTCGATAACGCCTGAACGAGCGTGGTGGGATGTGCAGCATTATGACCTTTCAGTACGCTTTATGCCCGAGACGCGATCGATAAAAGGCTCAAATACGATCACTTTCAAGACCTTGAAGGCCGGCCGCCGGATGCAGATCGATCTGCAGATGCCGCTTGTGATCACAAAGGCTGTAAGCGGAGGCAAGGAACTCAAATTCGAACGCGAGGGCAATGTGTTCTGGATCGATTTTGCGTCCGAACTTTCGCAGGGCATTGAGGACAGCGTAACGATCTTTTACGAGGGCCGGCCGACCGTGGCGACAAATCCGCCGTGGACGGGCGGCGTACAATGGGGACACGATGATCTTGGCAATTGGTTCATCAACACGACGTGCCAAGGCATCGGTGCGAGTGTTTGGTGGCCCAACAAGGATATCGGCTACGACGAACCCGACCGCGGCATGAAGATAAACCTGACGGTTCCCGAGGACCTTGTCGGTGTTTCGAACGGCAGGCTGAAGGGTGTCGATCACGATGAAAAGGAAAAAACGCGAACATACCATTGGGAGGTTGTTAACCCGATAAACAACTACGGCGTCAATGCGAATATCGGAAAATACGTTACCTGGTCTGAAGTGTACAGAGGCGAGGGCGGCGACCTGGATATAAGCTACTGGGTTCTTGCGCATCAGAAAGAGGCCGCGATGCGGCAGTTCAAGGAAGTGCCGCGTATGCTGAAGGCATTCGAGTATTGGTTCGGCAAATATCCTTGGTATGAGGACGGCTATAAGCTGGTTACGGTATCTTATGCCGGAATGGAGCACCAAAGTTCGGTTACGTACGGCAATTGGTTCCGCAACGGTTACCGCGGACGCGACACTAGCTACACCGGTATCGGCTTCAAGTTCGACTTCATCATTGTGCACGAATCGGGGCACGAGTGGTTCGGCAACAATATCTCGATGCGCGACGCTGCCGATATGTGGATCCATGAAGGCTTTACCAATTATTCTGAGAATCTTTTTGTCGAATATTATTGGGGTAAAAAGGAAGGCTCGGAGTATGTCATCGGCGAGCGGCGCGATATTTTGAACGATCAGCCGATCATAGGTACTTACGGCTCGAACCGCGAAGGCTCGGGCGATATGTATAACAAGGGCGGCAATATGCTGCACACGATCCGCCAGGTGGTGAATGATGACGGCAAATGGCGTTCGATACTACGCGGGTTGAATAAGGACTTTTGGCATCAGACCGTGACGACGCAGCAGATCGAATCGTACATTTCGCAGCACGCAGGCGTTGATCTTGGCAAGGTCTTCGACCAGTATTTGCGAACGACGAAGATACCGCAGCTTCGGTATAAGATCGACGGAACGCGACTGACCTACCAATGGGCGAACGTCGTTGCAGGGTTTAATATGCCGCTGAGAACAACGATCAACGGGAAGGAGGTTTGGCTCAAGCCGGCCGAGACGGAGCAGGTCCTTGATCTCGGCTCGCCGATCGCGTCTTTCGCAGCCGATGCGAACTTCTATATCGGGACGCAGCAAGTAAAATAACGGCAAATTCTGCCGCCGCTGCTATGGTTTGCGGACTCGAACCGAATTGACTTGTGCCCGATGCGGTGTTTAGACTTGAGGTTGTGGTGAGTTATTGCAACTTGCGGCCACGTAAAAAAATCGGCTAAACAGCAGGAGTTAACTTGGCATTTCACGAAGACTCTGTGCTTGTTGCGGCATAGGGTTTTTGTTTTACAGGCCGTAGCGCGAAACGAGCTTTTGCGGTGCGGCCGCTGATCAAGGGGAAAGAGGCAAAATGGATCTTCAGGCGTTGTTAAAAGAAAAGATCGTCATTTTTGACGGTGCGATGGGCGTGTCGCTGCAGTCCGCTGATCTGTCGATAGACGATTGGGGCGGGCCGTCATTTGAGAATTGTTCTGAGAATTTGCTTTATACGCGGCCTGATGTTGTCGAGAATGTACACGCTAGTTTTCTCGACGTCGGCTGCGATGTGATCGAAACCAACTCTTTCGGCGGCAGCGAGGTCGTTCTCGCCGAATTCGGTGTCGCGGCAAAGTGCTACGAGATCAACAAAAAGGCCGCCGAGATCGCGAAACGCCTTGCGGGCGATTATTCGACAACGGAGCATCCGCGCTTTGTTGCAGGCTCGATCGGCCCCGGCACAAAGCTTCCGACACTCGGCCACATCACCTATCGCGACCTGAAGAATGCGTATGTCGAACAGGTTCGCGGCCTCATGGACGGCGGCTCTGATATGCTGATCGTCGAGACGTGTCAAGACATACTCCAAACAAAGGCGGCACTCGCCGCGATCTTCGATCATTTCAAGAAACACAAGATGCGCGTGCCGGTCATAGCTCAGGTTACGATCGAGGTTTTCGGCACTATGCTCAACGGCACCGAGATAGGTGCGGCCCTCACAGCGCTTGAGCCGTATCCGATCGATGTTATCGGAATGAACTGCGGTACAGGGCCTCGCCACATGACGGACAGCTTCCGCTGGCTTTGCGATAACTCGCCGCTGCCGGTATCGATCCTTCCGAATGCGGGCCTGCCTGAGGTCAAGGACGGCAAGCAGCACTACGACGAAACGCCCGAGAGCTTTGCATCGCAGGTCGAGCATTTTGCGAAAGATTTCGGTGCGAACATCGTCGGCGGCTGCTGCGGCACGACGCCGGAATATATCAAACTGCTTGTTGAGCGTTTGGGCAGTATCTCACCGAAGCAGCGTGACGCGAAGCTGGCGCCCGCGGCATCGTCAATATATTTTCAGCAGCCTTATAGACAGGATGCTTCATTCCTTATCGTCGGTGAGCGTGTCAATGCCTCCGGTTCGAAGAAGATGCGCGACCTGCTCGATGCCGAGGATTGGGACGGCCTTGTATCGCTTGCGAAATCGCAGGAAAAAGAAGGCTCGCACGTGCTTGATGTTAACGTCGATTTTGTCGGGCGCGACGGCGTATCGGATATGCACGAACTTGCATCACGCTTGGTTACGAACGTGAAGATCCCGCTGATGTTCGATTCGACCGAATGGGAGAAGATGGAGGCCGGACTCGAACACGCAGGCGGCAAGTCGATCCTGAACTCAACCAACTACGAGGATGGCGAGCCTCGATTCTTAAAGGTTCTCGAGCTTGCCCGTGAGTACGGAGCAGCGGTCGTCATAGGCCTGATCGACGAGGACGGAATGGCCCGCTCGGCAGAGAACAAGCTTGCCATCGCACGGCGTGCCCATAAGCAGGCGACCGAATTCGGAATTCAAGCCCACGATATCTTCTTCGATCCGCTGGCACTGCCTATATCAACGGGAATTGAGGAAGACCGAAAGAACGCGGATGAGACCATTGCGGCCGTACGCCGGATCAAAGAAGAAATGCCGGATGCGAACATCATTCTCGGTATCTCTAATATTTCGTTCGGCCTAAGCCCTGCGGCACGCGTGGTGCTGAATTCCGTCTTTCTGCATGACTGCGTTGAGGCGGGAATGAACTCAGCCATCGTTAATGCCTCTAAGATATTGCCGCTTATACGTTTCAACGAGCTGGAGATCGAGACAGCGCGCGACCTCATCTACGACCGCCGTAAATTCGAGCAGGATATATGTGTTTATGATCCGCTTGTCGAATTTACAAAGCTCTTTGAGGGCAAAACTGCACAGTCGATAAAGCCCGATCTTTCGAACTTGCCCATTGACGAGAAACTCAAGCACCACATCATCGACGGCGAGAAGATCGGCCTCGAAGATTCATTGCGATCGGCGCTCGAAACGTATAAGCCGCTTGAGATCATAAATGACATTCTGCTTGACGGTATGAAAACCGTGGGCGATCTGTTCGGTTCGGGGCAGATGCAGCTTCCGTTCGTTTTGCAGTCGGCAGAAGCGATGAAGGCGGCTGTGAAGTTCCTTGAACCATTTATGGACAAGGTCGAAGGCGTTAATAAGGGGACGATGGTGATCGCAACGGTCAAGGGCGACGTACACGACATCGGAAAGAACCTTGTCGATATAATTCTGACGAACAACGGCTACAAGGTCGTAAATCTCGGCATCAAGCAGCCGATCGATGACATCCTTCGTGCCGCCGAGGAGACAAATTGCGACGCCATCGGTATGAGCGGTTTGCTTGTGAAATCGACACTCATAATGCGCGACAATCTCGACCTTATGAACGAGCGTTCGATAAGGACGCCGGTGGTGCTCGGCGGAGCGGCTCTGAACCGGAGGTATGTCGATCAAGACCTTATGCCGCTTTACAACGGCAAACTCTTCTACGCTCGCGACGCCTTTGACGGCCTGCACGCGATGGACGCATTGACCGGCCCCGAAGCAAGAGCATCGGCCGCCGCCGCAAGCTCAGGTACAGTGGCCGCTGAAAGCATTGCCGACGATATGCCGGCATCCGAGGACCTTGTCGGTGACGATGCAAAGCTCGGCACGATCGCGGCACGCGTTTCAACGCGTTCGAGCGGAGATACCTCGCACACGGTTCGTTCGGATGTTGCCGCCGATGTTGCGATACCACAGGCGCCCTTTTACGGGACGAAGGTTGTCGAAATAACTGATCTGACAAAGGTCTTCGACTTTGTTAACGAGACCGCCTTATTCAAGGGTCAGTGGCAATACAAGCAGGGAAAGCGTTCGGCAGATGAATATAAGGCGATACTTGAGGGCACCGTCTATCCGCAGTTCGCCGAGGTAAAGGCCAACGCCATTCGACATAAGCTTCTTCAGGCCAAGGTCGTCTACGGATATTTTCCGTGCAATTCGGAAGGAAATGACCTGATAATCTGGGAGGACGATCTCAAAACAGAAAAGATGCGGTTCACCTTTCCGCGTCAGCCCATCGAGCAACGCGGCGGCAAGCGACTCTGCCTTGCGGACTATTTTGCGGCGATAGATTCGGGCAGGACGGATGTTGTGGCATTCGACCTCGTGACGATGGGGCGGCAAGCAAGTGAGTATTCCGCAAAACTCTTCAAGTCTGATAATTACACAGATTATTTACTGTTCCACGGCCTTTCGGTCGAATCGGCGGAGGCACTTGCCGAAATGTGGCACAAGCGTATCCGTGAAGAGCTTGGAATTGCCGGCAATGATGCGCCTGAGCTTGCCAAGCTGTTCCACCAAGGGTATCAAGGCTCGCGTTACAGCTTCGGCTATCCTGCGTGTCCGAACATCTCAGATCAGGGCAAGTTGTTCGAGCTTTTGCAGCCCGAACGGATAGGCGTAAACTTGACCGATGAATTCATGCTCGACCCTGAGCAATCGACCTCGGCGATCGTGCTTCACCATCCTGAGGCAAAGTATTTCAATATTGATTAGACGCTGTGTCCGCTTGCGGCATGCGAGCGATCTCCAACGACAATGCCGATTAGCCAAGCCCTCGGCAACATTGTAAAATGTTGCATAAGTAGGGCTTTCTCTCACATAAACTCTGTTTATGAACAAATCGATATTTATTGCCGGCTCGGGCGGGATCGGCGAGGCAGCGGCGCTTTTGCTCAGGGAATGGAGCGAGACGGATGTTACGATCATCCTCGGCGATATTTCAGAAAGCAATCTGAGCAGGGCAGTCGAGACAATTAAGGCGGGTTCCGCTAAGACGACACCTGTCGAAACGGTAGTGATGCCGCGTGACGGCATCAACGACGCAATGAAAGATGCTTTCGAGCGGGCCGATGTCCTTCTCGATTGTTCGCCGGGCGGGCAGGCTCCGAGAATGGCGAGATTTGCCGTCGATCATAAGTGCCACTACGCGAACCTTACGGAATATGTCGCCGAGACCGATGAGATCATTCGCCTCGGAGAAAATGCCGAGACAGGACTGATCTTGCAGACGGGGCTTGCACCGGGTTTTATCAACGTATTGGCGATGGGCCTTTACGGCGAATTTGTCCGAAAATATGAGAATGAGCAGGTCGAGCGCGTTGCGATGAAGGTCGGCGCTTTGACCGCTCATGCACACGCACCGCATTTTTACGGCTTTACGTGGTCGCCCATCGGTGTGGCGACGGAATATGTCAAGAATTCACGGGTAATACGCGACTTCGAAATTACGGAGTGTCCGGCGTTGTCGGATCGCGAAGTGATCGTTATCGGAGCGCGTACTTATGAGGCCGACCTGACCTCGGGTGGTGCTGCAGACCTGCCTGATCATTTCAAGGGCAAGGCCCGTTCGCTGGATTACAAGACGCTGCGGTATGTCGGTCATTACAGTTGGGTCGAGTCGCTTATAGCAAAGCTGGACGATGGGGAGAATCTGAGCGGCCGTTTGCAGGAAGAGATGTTGGCAGCGGTTCCTTCGGTCGAGGATGATCTTGTGCTTGTACACGCCGCCGTCGATGGTTTTGATGCCGGCGGACGGAGGCGAATGGTCGAGAAAGCGTATTTTGTTGAGCCGCTCGAGGTCAACGGACATAGCTTGCGGGCGATACAAACTACGACAGCCGCGCCTCTGTGCGAATCGGCAATGATGCTCCTGAGCGGAAATTACAAAGGAGTCCTGCTTCAGAGCAAGATCGACCCGAAGGTCTTTATGGCCGGCAGATTTGTTTCAAAGGTCTATCGCTAAAGATCAATTTTCATAAACAAAAGCGGGAAGCTCGAATAATGAGCTTCCCGCTTTTTGCGTTAGGTCTCGCCGCAATTTACGGCACATAGGCACTTGGTGTCGGGATATCGCCGGTCGAACCGAACGCCTGTATGAGTGTTCCGGCCGTCGATCGCTGGATATACCACGTGTTGTTTGACGGCCTGAAAACGGCAGTATCGAAACGGCCGTCCCCGTCATAATCACCCGGAACCGGTACGTCTCCGTTCGCTCCGAATGCGGATGCGTAATACGAGAAGTCCTCGCTACGAAGAATGAACCACTGGCCTGTCGAAGGCCGCCAGAAGGCAATGTCGGCCTTGTTGTCCGCGGTCCAGTATCCCGGCACCGGCCTGTCGGTCGAGCTGCCGAATGTTGCAGCGAAGACAGCTCCGTTGGAACTCTTTCTCAGCCACCATTCGCCGACCGACGGACGATAGATAGCGATGTCGGCCTTGCCGTCGCCATCGTAATCGCCGACTACGGGTTTGTCGCCCGAGGCGCCGAAATTGAAAATGTCGGTACCGCCGCCTGACTTCTGGATAAACCAAGTATTATTTGACGGGCGGAATACGACCGCATCCGCCTTGCCGTCCCCGTCGAAATCGCCCGTAACCGGTATATCGCCGCTCGTGCCGAACGGGAACGCGTAGTACGTCAGATCGTTACTTCGAAGAACGAACCATTCACCGGTCGAAGGCCTGAACAGAGCCCAATCGGTCTTCTGATCGCCGGTGAAGTCCGCCGGCACGATCTTGTCGCTCGAATTGCCGAATGTAACAGCATAATTGCCGCCGTCGCTCGACCTCTGATGCCACCATTGACCAACTGACGGACGATAGATCGAGAGATCGGTCTTGTTGTCGCCGTCATAGTCGAATGGTGCACGCGGGCCTGCTGACGGAACCGAGTTGATCGTAAAGTTCGCATCGCTGATGTCGAAGAAGATGTTATTCACTGCCTCAACTTTGATACGTGCTTGATTCGTGCCGATATTCGGAAGCGTAACACTCTCAGAACCGTCATTCGGCGTGCTTGCCGAAAGGACCTGCGTGAAGGTGAGGCCGCCATCTGCGGACAGCGATATTTTGACATTCGCCGCAGAAACCGGAGCTGAGGCAGTGTTAGCCGCATCCCAGGTTACCGCAACCGGTGAACCGCCGTTGAACGTGCCCGCTGTATTAGGGGCCGTGATCTTGAACGGGCCGCTGTTGCCGTCAACGTTCACTGTTGCCGTCGCCGTGTTGATGCCGCCGCCATTCAAACGATTGTCGCGTGCCACGACCTGGAACTTCATCGTTCGCGTGATCGCGGGGAGCAGTTCACCCGTCAGGAAACCGAAGTTTGTTGCAGGGGGCACATTGGCATTATATAGAATATACTGCAGCGACGGGAAAAGCCGTGTCGGGCCGGCAGTAGGAGGGTACGGCCGCAGGATCGGACGGGCATTACCGTCGGCATCTGTATTTGGTACTGCGGTCGTCGAACTGCCGAGATCATACTCCTGCCAATCGTAGGTCAGGGAGTCCCCATCCTGGTCTGACCCCGCCGCGGTAAGCGCAAAAGGCGTTCCTTTAGGAATATTGTAGGTGTCGGTTCCCGCAACAGAGACGGTCGGCGGCGTATTATTTGTCGGTGAAGATACGGCGCAAGTATTGCCGTTTCCAACCTGACTGTAATTGACGATCACTTCGAGGCTCTTTACATGGAATGTATCGATACTGTGATTTGAAAGATTCTGATTTCCGCATATCCCGGCATAGCCCATTATTGTAATGCCGCTTCCCGGTTCATATGCACTACCGCCTGAGCGGTTGCCGCTGCAATTCGACACGGTCGAGTTGAATGTGTGGTTCGCGCCCCATTGATGGCCCATTTCGTGGGCAACGTAGTCGATCGCGAACGGATCGCCGACCGGGTTCGGCAGTCCGGTTACACCGCGTGCTTTATTACTGCCGCAGGGGCCGTTAAGATTCGCGACACCGCCGCCGCCCGTCGAGACAACGTGTCCGATGTCGTAGTTGGCGGTACCGATCACATTGTTCAGCGTCGTTGTGTTCTGGGTGAGCATTGCTACTCCGTCATCATTCGTGTACGGGTCATTAGCCGCCGTGCAGGCTTGCCCTCCGCAGTTCGTCGAACCTGCAGCGAATATGATCAGGTCATTATTTGCAATGATGTTCATTCTGATCGCAACGTCCCGTTCATAAACACCGTTGACGCGATTCATCACGAGCACCTGAGCCGCCTGACATCCCGCAACAGTGCCGCCCCCGACCGCTTGGCAGTACTCATAGTCTGCCGCGAGAGCGAGGCGATACTGACGAAGTGTTGTTCCTGATGTTACATTTGCCGAAGATTCCGGTATGAAGTCGTTGGCATTGAAACCGTCGGCAAGCTTCATACTTTCGAGGCTCCGGTCAAAGTTGCACACCCACTGCCGATCGCGCGGAAAATCCTTTTTGTAATAAACGATGTAGTTCTCGGTATCACCTTCTACCCACGGATCTATAAGAACGGTGCCCTGTGTCGAAAGGACCATCGAGTGGAAACCGCTCGGCAGAAAATCGATCCTGGCCGTGGCAGTCGGGTCATCGACGCCGTGGGCAGTGTATGTTGCCGCAAGAGCAGGGAATTTGTCCGCAAGGCCCTTTTCGATGATCGGCGAATGCTCGATCTCAAACTTCTGGAGCGTTCCGTTCGGCATCGGCAGCTCGATATATTTTTTGAGTGCAGAGGCTGAGAATTCTTCGGGTGCGGCGTTCAGCTCAGCCCGCATTGCCCGGCCGTCAAGGCCAAAGACCTTAAAGGCTGTCGGGCGAAGCGGCTGAACCGTGAACTGTTCCATTGTTGACGGGTCTTTTTCGCTCCAAATTCCCGGTCGGACGCTTTGTGCAGAAATGAGACCTGCCATCAGTAGGATCGCCAGACAAGCGGCGAAGAAAAAAGTCATTCGAAAATACATATGTAGCTCCCTTTAGAACTGGATAAACCCGATGCCGGATGGCGGAAAAGACCGCCGCTTTCGGCTACGTCGTTGACGATAGCTAGGACAAAGCGGGATTTGACAATGGTATTTTATGTTGACCGTAATGTCCACTGAAACCACGCCGGGTCAAGCCTGCGCGAAAGGGCGGTGAAATGGTAAAATGGACAACTTCGATGACGACCGGATCTATCGACAAACCGACTAACACGCTCTCGACTGCGACCGAAGTGCCGCTTCTGCCTACCCGCGAAGAGTTGGCGGTACTCTCGAGTACCGAAAGGCTCGGTTTTCGACTGGCTCATCGTATGAATCTCGGCGGTTGGAAGCGGCTAATGACCTTCTTTCAACGGCATATCGGAAGCCTTTGGATATTTCTGGCGACGTATAATTTGATGAACGTCTTCGGTCTCGAGAATGTCGAGCATTCTGATGCAAAGAGGCCGCTGCTGCTCGTAGCGAACCATCGTTCGTTCTTTGATATGTACACCGTCTCAAGCGTGCTGTTCAGGCGAACGCGGCGGCCTATGCTGCTTTATTTTCCGGTCAGGGCAAAGTTCTTTTACTCAAGCCTTGTAGGTTGGTTCGTAAACTTTGTTATGGGCTGGTTCTCGATGTATCCGCCGTTCTTTCGCGAAGCCGGCGAGGCGTCGAAGCGGGAGTTCGATAAATATTCACTTCGGCGTCTCGTACAGCTCGCTGAGGGCGGGAGCGGCCATGTCATTGGTTTTCATCCCGAGGGCAAACGGAACCTTGAAGGCGGTCCTTATGACCTTTTGCCGGCACAGCCCGGGATCGGGAAGGTCATTTTTGATGCACGCCCGCAGGTGATACCTGTGTTCATCGCCGGTCTCGGCAACGACCTTCCGAGGCAAATACTCGGCAACTGGCGCGGAGGCGGGAAGGTTCGGATATGGTTCGGCGAGAGAGCAGATCTTACAGAGTTCTATGAACGCGGCGACCGCCGGCGAACACACAAGGAGATCGGCGACCATCTGATGACGCTTATTGCAGAATTAGGCGAAAAAGATCGTGATTGGATGATGTCGGAAAGCACGCACGCCTGACGAACGCAGCCTTTTCAATGAGCGGCAGTCTCCGGCGGCGTGGTTACCGGTTCACTTTCTTTGTTGGATTCCTCAGGCGGCTGCCAGCCGGCTTTACGCAGCAGATCGACCGCAAATTTTACAGGCACCGCCATGTTGGCGGCAGTATTCTCGGTAAATACGCCAAAATTTACGCCGATAACTTTACCGGCCTGTCCGAAAAGCGGTGCTCCGGAGCCTCCCTCAGCAGTCTTCGCGTCATGGACGATACGATTTGCATCAAGATCGGTGATGAGGCCTTGTGTGGTGAGCGGCACGATCTTCTGCGACTGCGCGAGAAAATCGATCAGAGCGACGCGTGAGTTGCCGAACCGCTGATTGATCGACTTTGCCTGGTCGTCGTCGATCATCGCAAGCAGCCGATCAGGGCCGCTCGGATAACCCATCGTTACCACAGTTTTACCGATAGCCGCTGAGGTCGAATCGGGATCGAGCGGAATGATCGGCAGGTCGGACGGCAGGATCGCCGGGTCGATGGATGCGATAGCAAGATCTTCGCGGCTGCCGAGCTGACGAACCTTCAACGGGAACGGCTGAGCGTATCTGGGGAAGTAAAGTACGAGTTTCTTGACGCGCGGCTTTCCGTTGCCGACCGCCATAATTTGTTTGACCTGATCGTCCTCTTCCCACGGCTGAACGACATGGCGATTCGTAACGATATAACCGCCGCCGACGTGAAAACCTGTCCCGATAAAGTCGTACTCGATAGGCGAGCCACTGCCTTCGGTGGTAATGCCTATCGCGTTCGGATAGCTCGGATGGCCGGGATCTTCCGAAGGGGGCTCGTACGGATTCGGCTTCAGCGATTGCGGGTCGGCATAACGCAGCACCTTGCCGGTCCTTTTATCGACAATGTCATAAACCCCGACTATCAGGCCGACGGCGCCGCCGTATTCGACACGAAGGTTCGGAGCGAGCGAGACGGTCTTTATCAGATCTTCGTTTGATTTATTAAGCTCGCCGATCTTGTCGCCGGTCTTTTGAAGCTCTCCTTCGAGCCGCCGAATCAGATCAGCCTGCGAATTTGCCGTGTTTCGGCTTTCGGTAAGCTGTCTGTTGATGGCGTAACCGATGTACACAACGCCCGTGATGAAACCGGCGAGCAACACCATAACGATGGCCTTGGTTGTCCAAGAGATCTCGCGGGCGAGTTCACGGGTGAATTCGCGAAGGAATGCCTTGGCGTCGTCGCGTTTTGCGGATGACGAACTCTCAAGGGCCGCCTCTTCGATGAACTGAGCGATATGCGACCGGTCACGGCCGGTCCGGATCAATGACGAACGGCTCTCTAGGGCAAAGAAAGCGAACTCAACTCCGGTGTCGCCCATCGCCACACGATCGCCGTCGGTAAGCGCGATGTAACGGCGTATCGGCTTGTCATTTACCGAAACGCCCATCGCCTCGTCAAAGTTGATGACGCGATAGACGCCGTCGGCATTTTCAAGATCAAGCCACACGCCCGCCGGCCCGCCGTTCGGCAGGTTTACCTGAAGGTCGCAGGTCTCATCGGCACCGATGCGTATGTGTTCCTGCGAAAAGAACTCGGTACGCTTTTCGGTGCCGGTCGAAATATGGATGACGATACCAAGTGCCATCTGTCTGCTTATCGAACCGATGAGATTTTAGCACAACCGCGCATTATATTGTCGAAAATATCGCGTACCGAAATATTCAGGTAAATCTCAGCAGAAAAATGGGTTATCCGCACAAGATCAACACACCGAAACATGGGTGAGCGCCGATCATTGCGGAGGCTTGCCCCGTTGATGCACTGCTCACGCAAAGCGCCCCGAACGGCTTCCGCTCGAAAAGCTGAGCGAACTCAAATCAATGCTTAGAATGACTCGATAACAGCGAAAACTAACCCCGCATTTCGGTCAGGATCTCATCAACGACCTTCTTGGCGTCGCCGAAGAGCATCAGCGTGTTGTCTTTGTAGAAGAGCGGATTATCGACACCGGCATAGCCGCTTGCCATCGAGCGTTTCATAACGATCACATCGCGGCTTTCCCATACATGCAGCACGGGCATTCCGGCGATCGGCGAGCCGGGGTCTTCCAGCGCCGACGGGTTGACGATATCGTTGGCACCGATCACCCACGCGACGTCCGATGAGCGGAATTCGTCATTGATCTCGTCCATCTCAAAAACAATGTCATACGGAATATTCGCCTCGGCGAGCAGGACGTTCATATGGCCCGGCAAGCGGCCTGCAACCGGATGGATCGCGAACTTTACCTCAATGTTTTTTCCCTTAAGTATCTTGACGACCTCGGCAAGCGAGTGCTGAGCCTGTGCGACCGCAAGGCCGTATCCCGGAACGATGATGATCTTTTTCGCAGCCTGCAGCAGGTCTGTCGCTCCGGGCGCGTCAATGCTATTGACATCGCCCGCGGGTGCGGCGGATGCCGAGTGTGTGCCCGTGCTCTCGGTGCCGAAGCCGCCCAGCATCACGCTGACGAACGAACGGTTCATGCCCTTGCACATGATCGCCGAAAGGATCGCACCCGATGAACCGACGAGAGCTCCCGTGATTATCAGCAGATCGTTGCCAAGCATAAAGCCCGCCGCCGCCGCCGCCCAACCTGAATAGCTGTTTAGCATCGAAACGACAACGGGCATATCCGCGCCGCCGATCGCCATTATAAAGTGCAGGCCCAAGATTCCTGTCAAGATCGTTGCCGCAAGCAACACGTAAGCCGCCGCATCCGAATGGCTCGTCCCGCTGAGCGTGAAGAAATAGACGCCGAGGATGACCGTGGCTAGCAGCATCAGAAGGTTAATGATATGGCGGCCCGGCAGCAGGAGCGGCCTGCCGCTGATCGAACCCCGCAGCTTTAGGAACGCGATGACCGAGCCTGTGAATGTGATCGAACCAATGCAGACGCCTACATAGATCTCGCCAAGATGAAGGCTGTGCTCGGCGGCCTCTTTTATCGGAGCCGTCGGGTCAAGATATGTTGCAAAGCCCACAAGCACCGCCGCCAGACCTACAAAACTGTGCAGGATCGCCACTAACTCTGGCATCGACGTCATTTGGACTCGCGCCGCAAGTATCGCTCCAATTACAAGCCCCGGCGCAAGCGCGCCAATGAGCAGCGGCAGGCCGCCGACGTTCATTGCCGCAGCCGTCGCGACCAAGGCTATCAACATCCCGACGATGCCGAACCAATTGCCGCGCCGCGCGGTCTCCTGCTGGCTAAGCCCGCCAAGACTCAAAATGAACAACGCACTCGCGGCGATGTATGCGATTGTGATCAGGCTTTGTTGCATTTAGTTTCGTACAACCGGTACGGTCATCAGTGTGCGTTCACGATCCGCAGCGAAAGCGATACAAGCTTTCAAATCATCACAGGTTAAATCTGGAAAATCTTTGAGAATTTCGTCATCGGTCATTTCCGAAGCCATATAGTCTAAAACCTCTGCAACCGTGATTCCTAGTCCGCGAATACAGGGCTTGCCTCCGCGTTTGTTTGGTTCCATCGTAATGTATTCTCGATAATCCATAGATTCAAAATTATACGCTATTGATCGATCTTTCCTGCGATAACTCGCCCAACCTCAAAATGAACAACGCACTCGTGCCGATGTATGCGATTGTGAAAAGGCTCAAATAGGTTCTTCCGGTGTCCCGTGGGGACGAATGTCAATAGCCCACCGATTCATCGGTGGGAACAATGTCGAAGCACGCATAAAGTCCCGTAGGGACGAATAGATATCAATCGAAAACATAACGAACATCGTATTCCATTTCATGCGCATCGAGGAACGCGATAAACTCCGTCTTAAAATCCACCTTCTTATGGTGCTCTGCTTGATTGTCGATGTAATTAATCGTACGAGCCTTTTCGCTGATCGAGATCGAAAACGCTCCGTATCCTTCCTGCCACTCGAACATTCGATGTTCGGGAAAAGTATCGTGAATCCATTTCGACGAACCACCCTTTATTAACTGCATCGCCTTTGAGATTGCCATTGTCTTCGCGAGCGAAATCAGCAAATGGACGTGATCATCAACACCGCCACCGTGAATCAGCTTAAACTTGTTCTCACTTGCAATGCCGCCGATGTACGGTATCATTCTGACGAGCAATTCAGGCGTTATCATCGAACGGCGTTCTTTAGTGCTGAAGACGCAGTGCATCAATTGACTGACGTATGAATGTGCCATTTATTTCTCATCCGCGTCCCGTAGGGACATCCGATAATAGGAACAAGGGACCAATTATTCCCAAGCCCCGTAGGGACGAATGAATCATATGCGGCCGCGAATATTCAGCCGTCCCTACGGGACTTTGGATCGTTGTGTCGTCCGTTCCCACCGATGAATCGGTGGGCTATTTTCATCACGTCCCTAATGGGACAAAACGTTCGGCCCAGTTTTCGGTGGGTTGAACCCACAGCTAAATTCGATTTACCGCCGCACGGTTGTCTGACTGCCATCACCAATTAGACTAGGCAACTTATGAAATTCGCACTGCAATCGGCAGCTCCATCAGTCGGCGCTTCCGGTAGGACCACCGCGTTGGTTTGGCAAAATCGTAATGTTGTTTCGGTATTCCCAACGTCAAACGCTTACCAAGTGTCTTCGCTTAAAGAGTTTCTCTTTAAAATCCGGCCCATCGGTGCCGAATTTAACGTTGTGACCAAAGTCGCCAAAGTAACTCACTTCACCAATTTCTTCATAGCGTGCATCTTCAGTTAACCGCCCCCAACCCGGTATCCAATATTCAGGAGTTAGTAGTTCGGGGGAAATGGAGGCTGCGCTATCGGAAGTTGAAAGACCTCCTTCCCAATAGAGATCACAAACTGCTTTCGGAGTTATGCGGAATTTCTGATATAAATTCATCCAAGTAGCGAAACTGTCCCAACAGACATAGAGTAGGCAATAAAAAGCTTGTTTATTCTTCCAAATGCTGAATTCTCCAAACAATTCATTTGCATGAATTGTGCTTCCAACAATGTTCCAATTTTTCCAGGTTGGTCGATACGAATCATGCTCTTGATTCCGAATGCAAAGCCAACTTGCATTAATGTTTGTTTTTTGAATTTCGCAAAAACCCTGATTATCTAGTCTTTTTTTTAACTTTCCAATTTGTTCAAAATAGTTTGTGTATTCACAAATATCGCAATAAACGTACGAATGAATAAAATCCTTAAAGGCAACTATCGGAGTTATGTCAGCTCCGGCGGAATAACAAAAGCAACTATTTTTCAAAATGTCCTCGACATCAATACGAAGCATTCGTTCAGTGATATCGATCCACTCGTGTTTCAAATGATTCTCATCACCATGGCGCCACGAGGAATGTTCAAAGTAATGTCGTAGTGCTTCAAATAAACTTTCCAATTCCGACATATTACCTATTTCCTAAACATCCCCAACACCCGATTCGTTACGAGAAATCCGCCGGCGATGTTGATGGCGGCAATGACGACGGCGATGGTCGTGAATTTACCAGATCGTTTCGACATTGGACAGCCTTTGTAAATTGCCATCGCTCGTCACCAGCGGCAAGCCAAGATGCAACGCGGTTGCGGCGACGATGCGGTCGTGCATGTCGGCGACGATGGAGCGGTCGATATTCTGGAGTTCGTCAGCGACTCGCCGAGAGAGTCCAGCGAGTTCGAAAGCGGTCGCATCGTCGTCGAGAGCTTCGCGAAGTTTGGCCAGCACCTCTTTAGGCACGCGATCCTTCTCGATCAAATATGTGAGTTCGACGATGGTGATCGACGAAACGAATAGTGTTCCGTTCTCCGCAGCGTCATCGACGGTTGTTTCAGCGAGCTTTGTAAGCCTCGAATATTCGTCAAAGTACCAGATGATGATATTTGTATCGACAACGATATCCATTTATAAAAGGCCGTCTTCTAGTAGGTGTTCGGTGTCCTTCGTGTATCCTCGCCACATTTCGTTTCGGGCTTGACGCATGTCTTCTTCGGTCCACTTAAAATTCAAATGGGCAAGACTGCCTTTTAGCGAACGGCGTGGTTTGCGTTTCGATTGCTTCGCTTTAAGAAACTGCACGAAGTCTAGCACTTCCTCCTGTTTGACGACCGGCAATTTTTCGAGATCTTCCAGTACCGCTTCTTTGACTGTCATAGTAGTTACCTCATAACGTATTCTACCATTGCCGAACACTGTTACTTTCTGAACATCGCCAGCATGCGATTTGTGACCAAGAAGCCGCCGGCGATGTTGATGGCGGCGATCAGCACGGCTATCGCGCCGAGGATGACGGTCAGGTTCATCGAAGTTGATGTCAGTTGCAGCATTCCGCCGACGAGGATGATGCCGCTGATAGCGTTCGTTACAGACATTAGCGGCGTATGGAGTGCCGGTTTGACATTCCATACGACCTGATAGCCGACAAAGCACGCGAGCATAAAGACCGTAAAGTGCGAAAGTACCGATGCGGGTGCGGTCCAGCCGACGCCGAGCATGATCAAGCCGACCGCAACGAGAAGCCACGGACTAAGAGCCATGCCTTCGCCGTGGCCATGGCCGTTCGCGGGCTTGGTAGTTGCGGCGACGGCGGCAGCACTTTTTGTCGGGACGCCCGGCTCGGGCGGCGCGGTTACGGCAACGACAGGCGGCGGCCACATCATCTTGCCTTCGTGCAGGACGATGGCACCGCGAATCACCTCATCGTCAAGGTCGATCTTCAAAGCGGCAGTGTCTGACTCCTTACAGAGATCGGCGACCAGTGCGACAATGCAAGAGCCGTAAAGCTGCGACGACATCGCCGCCATGCGTGACGGAAGGTCGGTGTAGCCAATGATCGTTACGCCTTTGTGATCGACCACCTTGCCCGGCTGCGTAAGCGAGCAGTTGCCGCCTTGCTCTGCCGCGAGATCGACGATCACGCTGCCCGGCTTCATGGATTCGACCATACCGGTCGTAATGAGCTTCGGCGCGGGTTTGCCGGGGATCAAGGCCGTTGTGATGATGATATCGACCTGCATCGCCTGAGCGGCAAACAGAGCCATCTCGGCGTTGAGGAACGCGTCGGACATCTCTTTAGCGTAGCCGCCCTTCGATTCGCCTTCCTCTTTTACGTCGAGTTCGAGAAATTCCGCGCCCATTGAGGCGACCTGATCTTTCGTTGCCGAACGCGGATCGAACGCCCGAACTATCGCCCCAAGGCCGCGCGCCGCCCCTATCGCAGAAAGCCCTGCCACGCCGGCACCGATCACCAGAACCTTTGCCGGATCGATCTTTCCCGCTGCGGTGATCTGGCCGGTAAAGAAACGCGGGAAGTGATTCGCGGCCTCGATCACAGCACGATAGCCCGCGATATTCGCCATTGCGGACAGCGTATCCATCTTTTGAGCACGCGTGATGCGCGGAACACAGTCCATGCCGAATACGGTCGCTTTTCGTTTCGCAAGGCGGTCGAGTGTTTCCTTATTCTGTGCCGGCCAGATGAAGCCGATCAAAGTTGCTCCATTTTTCAGAAGCTCGGCCTCGTGCTTGCCGACTGCCTTATTTTCCTCAGGCGGCCGCACTTTCAGGACGATATCCGCTGTTTCCCACAGCTTGCGCGTGTCCTCGATGACAACCGCGCCGGCTTCGCGATATTCGCTGTCCGTGCAGTTTATCCCTTGTCCCGCCTGCGACTCGACGGCAACGTCAAAGCCCAGCTTTTTCAACTTAAGGATGGTTTGCGGCGTTGCGGCAACTCGCTTCTCGCCGGGATGTATCTCTTTAGGGATGCCGATGGTCGTCATTTTTCAAAGCAGCAACAGTAAAAAAGGTAAGTTTAGGTTCGAAATGACCTTGGGTCAACCGGATCGGCGAGGAATAGCAGAAATACGCCACTTTTGAATAAAAACCGGCCAAGATCAACCGTTTTTCACGGATCATGACGGGAAGAACGGCTCTGTCCCGTATTCGAGAAAGAGCCGTTCATTACAGAGTTCTTGCCGATCAAAGCTGTGCGGAGCGAGCATCTCCGTCGCTGCGCCAGCGCAGAACAGGTTTCCGAGCGGCCGCTGCTTCATCGAGGCGGCCGATGCGGGTCGAGTGCGGAGCATTTGTAACGAGTTCGGGGTCTGATCCGATCTCGCGGTCTATATCGAGCATCGCTTCGCAGAACGCGTCGAGGTCGGCGCGCCCGACTGACTCCGTGGGCTCAATGAGCATCGCACCTTCGACAACAAGCGGAAAATAGACCGTCATCGGGTGAAATCCATAATCGATAAGGCGCTTTGCGATATCGAGCGTAACGGCCCCTTTCTTCGC
Organism: Chloracidobacterium sp.; assembly: GCA_015075585.1. Lineage (NCBI taxonomy): Bacteria > Pseudomonadati > Acidobacteriota > Blastocatellia > Chloracidobacteriales > Chloracidobacteriaceae > Chloracidobacterium > Chloracidobacterium sp. Next base: position 79,569 of record JABTUB010000002.1, on the reverse strand, counting down.
CTGATCCTTATGCGAAAAGATCGCCTCGTGCATACAGTCAGATCCGTAAGGTTTGTCGAACGTGCCTTCCAGTTTCTTGGAAACATAACGTGCATTCAGCACGGCTGTTTCGGTCGCTTGACGCAGGCCTTCGGCCCCGTGCGTGTAAATGTACGAAAGTGCACGGATCATCATCCCGAAGTTGCCGTAGAACGCCTTTACGCGGCCGATCGATGTCGGGACGTCGTATTTCAGACGGTATCTCTCGCCGTCCTTTACGATATGCGGCGTCGGAAGAAAAGGTGCGAGTTCGGCGGTGCAAAGACAAGGCCCGCTGCCGGGGCCGCCGCCGCCATGCGGTGTCGAGAACGTCTTGTGCAGATTCAAATGAATGACGTCGACTCCCATATCGCCCGGACGTGCGATACCGACGAGCGCGTTCATATTTGCGCCGTCCATATAAACGAGGCCGCCCGCCGTGTGGATCGTATCGCAGATCTCCTTGATATTTCGCTCGAAGATGCCGACGGTATTGGGATTTGTGAACATAACGCCCGCCACATCGCCCGAGGAACAAAGTTCACGAAGATGGTCCATATCGGTCAAGCCTTCGGCGGTAGCGCGAATGGTCTTGACCGTAAAGCCCGCAAGCGCAGCGGATGCGGGATTTGTGCCGTGGGCAGATTCAGGGATGAGCATTACGCGGCGATCCTTTGCACCATCGCCATCGCGTTGGTCGAGGTACGCGCGGATGACCATAACGCCCGTCATCTCACCTTGTGCTCCCGCGGCAGGCTGGAGGCTCACACCCGGCAGGCCCGTGATCTCAGCAAGATCTTCCTGAAGCTTGTAGATCAATTCCAAGGCACCTTGCGATTCCTCTTCGGGTGCAAGCGGATGAAGGGACGCGAAACCGCCGATCCTTGCAGCTTTTTCATTGAGCCGCGAGTTGTACTTCATCGTGCAGGACCCGAGCGGATACATGCCGAGATCGATCGAATAGTTCCAGGTGGACATCCGCGTAAAGTGCCGAATGACATCAACCTCGGAGACTTCGGGGACGCCCTCGAGTCCGTCATCGCGGCGAAGCTCCGCCGGAATGGCGACCGTCTCGGGCACGTCGAGTTTTGGCAAACGATAGCCGATGCGGCCAGTCTGCGAACGCTCGAATATCAGAGCCTCATTCTGTGTCGGATGCGAAGTTACTTTTTTAATGCTCATTATTAATAAATACAGCTTTCAGCCGTCGGATGTATTTGATTCAGACTTTGGGTAAACCATTTTTTGCGACATTCTCCACAACATTACAAAATCTATCAAGCTCCCAAAGCGTTGTGTAAACATTCGGCGTAATGCGAATTCCGGAGAATTCCGTATGGACGATCGGCGTCGTATAGATGTGGTGTTTCGACATCAGATAGCCGCCGAGAGCGACCGGATCGACGCCGTCGATCTTAAAATTGGCGATCGCGCACGATTGAGCCGGATCGAACGACGTGTTGAAGCCGACCTTCGGAACCTCTTTTAGCCGGTTCATCCAATAGCGCGAAAGATATCGTAGGCGAGCTTCTTTTCGTTCGGCACCGATCGCCCTATTGAACAAGATCGCTTCGCCGATGGCAAGCCGCATCGCCGCCGAATGAGTGCCGATCTCCTCGAATTTGCGAATGTCGTTCTTATTCTTATCCTCACTTGCCATCAAGGCCCAGATCTTCGGGATCTTTTCCTTCTTTACGTAGAGCATTCCCGTACCTTTCGGAGCGTAGGTCCATTTATGCAGGGAAGTACCGAAATAATCGCACCCGAGATCGCTCTGTTTGAAGGCGAACTGCGAGAATGAATGTGCTCCGTCAACGATCGTCTCGATGCCGCGTGCACGAGCCATTTCGCAGACCTGCTTGACCGGCATTATCTGTCCGGTCAGATTGATCTGGTGCGACATCAGGATCAGCTTTGTTCGCGGCGTAACGGCTTTTTCAAATGGTGCCGCAAGATCGTTTATATTATCGGGAGAAATGGGAACCTTGACGAGATTTAATTTCAGGCCTTCGCGAAGCTCGCGTTGTTTGAGCGTCGTCAGCATTCGCGGATAATCCTGCGTCGTGGTGACGATCTCGTCGCCGCTTTTCAGGTCGAAACCCATAAGCAGAGTTTCGAGCGATTCGCTCGCGTTTCGCGTGATCGCGATCTCCTCGGGAGAACAGCCGAACATTTCGGCAAGCCCCGTGCGGATCGTCTCGGACTGCGGCTCAAGTATCTGCCACATCGTGTATGCGGTCGCGTCTTCCTGCTGCCATGTGTAACGGATAAAAGCCTCTGTCACGATCCGCGGGCTGGGCGAAACGCCGCCGTTATTCAGGTTGATAATGCCCCGCGTTACCGAAAACGACTGCTGAATGACCGCCCAGAAATCTTCGTCGGCCGCCGCCTCCAAAGACGAAAGATGCTCAACATGCCGCACCGCCGCCCTGACATCCTCAAGCAGCGACCCAACCGCCCCCGACGACAATGCCGCAAGGCCAAGCCCTTTGCCAACGGAGGAAAGAAAAGCTCTTCTTTCTATCTTCATAACGCGGATTTGATTTAGCTTAGCCACGCCGTTTACGGCGTGGTGAGTTTCAAATATACGGTTCAGGGCGTTCACGCCCTTTTCATTCTTCAATCCGTTCCAATCGGTCGTAGATCGTTCCCTTTTTATGGTGCTGTTCCTGATTACGTATATAGTCCAATATCCACGGCAGATCCTTTGTTCCGAATGAAACAATGCCGTATCCATGCTGCCATTGCAGACCTTTGCCCATTGCGCAAGAACTTCCGCCTTTTAGCTGTCCGATCCATTCGTCGAGATGTAAAGACGGCTTTACCGAAGCCGCAATATGAACGTGTGTTTCAATTCCGCCGATACTGTGAAAATATGCGCCTTCGGTTTCAACGATCTTGTTTTTAAGATACGAATATAATTCAGGCTGCATCGCCGTAGTTATCATCTGCAGATTGTCCTTTGTATGCCACGTTATGTGCAAATTTATCTCCGAATAAACTCTGATCGACATCGGTTTGGTAAGCCCGTGAACGGGCTGGATCAATGTTCTCTACCACAACCACGCCATAAATGGCGTGGCTAAGCTAAAACGAAAAAACCAAATAGTCGCCGAACCATAAATGGGGTGGCAATGCTAAAACAAAAAATTCAAATAATCGCCGAGCCATAAATCGCGTGGCTAAGCAAAAACGAAAAAACCAAATAGTCGCCGACCCCAACGCCGCAAGGCCAAGCCCTTTGCCAACGGAAGAAAGAAAACCTCTGCGATCGATGTCGTCCTTTACAGGCATTTCGGCATCCTTTTACGTTAAAGCCGCGACCAATTTATCCATTTGATCTTTTGAGTTCGTCTCCGTCACGCAGACGAGGAAGTCATTGTCGTGGCCGGCGTAATATTTCGATAACGCGAGGCCGCCGATGATGCCTTTTTCGCGGACGGATTCGAGTATTTCGGCGGCGGATCGCGGGCCGCGAACGACGAATTCGTTGAATGTCGGTGCGGAAAAGGGAATCGAATAGCCATCGATGGCGGCGATGGCATTTCTTGCGTAAGCAGCCTTTTGCGCGTTCTGCTCGGCAACCTCCTGAAGGCCCTTTTTGCCCATCGTCTCCATATAGATCGTTGCGGCTAGGGCGATCAGGCCCTGATTCGTGCAGATGTTAGACGTCGCTTTTTCGCGGCGGATGTGCTGCTCGCGCGTCGATAGCGTCAGCACGAAACCGCGGTTGCCGTTCTTGTCGTACGCCACGCCGCACAATCTGCCCGGCATTTGCCGAACGTATTTCTCACGCGTCGCAAAGAATCCGACGTGCGGCCCGCCAAAGCTTGCCGGAATGCCCCACGATTGGCCTTCACCGACGACGATATCGACGTCGCACTCGCCGGCAGTCTTCAAAAGCCCGAGCGAGATCGCTTCGGTAACCACAAGCACGAGAAGTGCACCTACTGAATGAGCCTTTTCGGAAAGAGCCGCAACATCCTCGATACAGCCGAAGAAATTCGGCGACTGAGCAACGAGCGCGGCCGTCTTGTCGTCAAGTGCCGAAAGATCGCCGATACGTCCTGTTGCCTCGTCGTAAGGTACCTCGATGATCTCGGCCGCTCCGTGCTGCGTATATGTGCGTGCGACGTCGCGATACTCGGGATGGACGCTTGTCGCAACGACGATCTTGTCGCGTCGCGTTACACGCTGTGCCATCAGATACGCCTCGGCCATCGCGGTCGAGCCGTCGTACATCGAGGCGTTGGCGACCTCCATGCCCGTTAGCTGGCAAACGAGCGTCTGGAACTCGAAGATGTACTGAAGCGTGCCCTGCGAGATCTCAGGCTGATAGGGCGTGTAGCTCGTGAAAAATTCGCTTCGCTGGAGCAGATGATCGACGATCGTCGGCGAAAAATGCGAATATACGCCGGCGCCGAGGAATGAGGGCTTGGCTGCGGCAGTATTCTTTGCCGCCATCGCTTCCATTGCCGCGATCACTTCGCTTTCGGCAAGAGGTTCGGTGATGTTCAACTCGCGGCCCAACTGCAGCTCAGCAGGTATCGAACGGAACAATTCTGAAGCGTCCGACAGGCCTACCTCAGACAGCATTTCAGCACGCTCTTCGGGTGAATTCGGTATGTATCTCATGGATAAACTTACTTATTAAACGACAATCTTATCAATAACCGCGTAAAGTGAAAAAACCGCGCGGACAAATTCCGAGCGGCTTTTCCAAATTCTGATTGTGCGGCGAAGGTATTTGTTCAGGAATTGCCTTCCAAGAACTCCTCGTATTCGGCCGAAGAAAGCAACGCATCGGCCTCGCCGGCATTTGCCATCTTGACCTTTACGAGCCAACCGCCGTCATACGGATCGTTGTTCACGGTCTCCGGTGCATCATTGAGGCCGTCATTGACCTCGGTAACCTCACCGCTGACCGGCATAAAGATCTCCGAAACAGCCTTGACCGATTCGACCGAGCCGAATGACTCATGTGCGTCGAACTTGTCACCTACGCGCGGCATATCCACATACACCACATCACCAAGCGAGTGCTGTGCGTAATCCGTCAGGCCGATCGTTGCGATGTCGCCCTCGACCGAAGCCCATTCATGGTCTTTGCTGTAACGTAAATTCTCAGGAATATTTGACATAATAGTATTCAGATCAATTGTTTTTTCAGGCCTGCTTGGCGATCGGCAGGGAAGCCCTCTTCTTCCGCTTATAGAACGGCGTAGTTACGATGACCCCGTTCAGATGCTTGCCTCTGACATCAATTTTAATTTCTTGTCCCGGATTTGCAAATTGCGGCGGAACGAACGCCATACCGATATTCTTTTTAAGAGACGGTGCGGGCGAACCGCTCGTTACCACACCCGATCGTTCATTATTGATGTAAACGTCATACCCGTCGCGTGCAATGCCCGGCTCGGTCATTTCAAACCCGACGATCTTGCGCGATACGCCCGACGCCTTTTGCTTTGCAAGTTCTTCGGAGCCGATAAAGCCATTCTGCTTGTCGAGCTTTGTTATCCAGCCCAGATTTGCCTCGAACGGCGTGATGTCATCGCCGAGCTCGTGGCCGTAAAGGGACATTCCCGCTTCGAGCCGCAGCGTATTTCGGGCGGCAAGCCCGCAGGGAAGTATTCCGCCGGCGCTGCCGAAGTTGCCTGCATCCAAAAGCTTGTCCCAAAGCTTTTCGGCATTGTCGGGATGCGTGTAAACCTCATAGCCGTCCTCGCCCGTGTAACCGGTTCGCGAGAGGATGGCATCAACACCATCGACCTTGCCGCCGCAAAAATGATAGTACTTTACGGTATCAAGCTCGGCCTCGGTGAGTTTTTGCAGAATAGCGACGGCCTCAGGGCCCTGTATCGCGATCTGGCAGAATTTGTCGCTGATATTTTCGACATGGCAGTGGTCATCAGGTGAATGATGTGAGCTGATCCATTCAAAATCCTTGTCGGTCGTGCCGGCGTTGACAACGAGCAGCAGTTTGTCGGCCTCAAATCGATATACGAGCAGGTCATCCACGATGCCGCCGTGCTCGTTCGTGAGCGCGGTGTATTGTGCCTGGTCGTCAACCAGTTTGGTCACATCATTTGTAGTAAGGCGATCGACAAAATCAATGGCTCCGGGGCCGACAACCCATATTTCGCCCATATGCGAAACGTCGAACAAACCCGCATAGCTGCGGCATCGAATATGCTCTTCTATAACGCCTGCTTGGTATTGGACAGGCATTTCCCACCCGCCGAAGTCGACCATCTTTCCGCCAAGGCCGCGGTGTTTCTGATTCAGCGGTGTTTTTTTCAATACAGTCTCTGACATACGATGATTTTAGATCACCGCCCGAATTGCAACAAATGCGGGCGGCGTGGTTCCTGAGATCTTGCGTTGAAATTACGAAAGGTCGCGCTATCTGTTCTTCTTCTTGCTTTTGGCCGGCGTGCCGGGCGTTTCTTTCGGAAGTTTATCGACAGAGGCGATGATCTCATCGCACATATCTATTGACGCGCTGATGAGGCTGCGCTCACGGCCGGCCGGTACCGTGTCAAGTTCCTTTATCAGAGCGGGCCGGTACCTTGCAGCGGCAGCGGCAAGGCTCCGCACAGCGATCGGGAATATCTCCGCAAGCGGCTTTGCTTTCTTATCATCGGGCGTTGGCAGAATTGCAGCGTCGGGATGCTCAGCTAGATTGTCGATGTCGTCGATCGCCTTTTGAAGCAGCCGCCGTATATCTCCGAACAGCTGAACGCGTTCGCCTGTGGGCACCGGCCCCCATTTCCACTCATCTTTTTGTCTTATCGGCACTGAGCCGACGTCGATCTTCATAGCCTCGAAGCGGCGATCCGCAGCATGCACCAGAACATCGATCCGTCGATCGATCTCTTGAGCATCGCGTATCAGCTCGACCTCATCAGCGGTCAAAAAATCACGCTCTTGTGCGACCGTGCCGTGGGCGGAGAAGAGTAGGCCGGCGGCAATAATGATCAGTACGAAAAGATTTTTCATTGTGTATTGCCAAAAAGCGGCTCAATCGTCTTCGCACGGGCATCTCGAAGATATTTTGTCAGCCGGGTCAAATAGTACTCGTGATCGGGCGGCATTTCGCGGCGGATCAATTCAAGCCGGGGAGCAAATCCGCGCAGCCCGATCTCAAAACGCTTCAGATTTCCGCGCGACTTTCCGCTGTCATCGTTATTCCATAAAAGAAAGGCTACGGCATTGTCCATTAAGTAATGAAAGGAGCCAAGCTCACGGAATACCTCGTCGAAAGCGGTAGCCGCAACGTATTTCTCGGCCTGCTTAAGGTGCGTGTCCATCATTCGGAGCGTCAATTCCGTCCTCTTCTTCGGATCAGTTTGGCCGAGGAGTTGTTTCTTCTCATCCTTGGGCAGGTCATGGATGGGCGGCGGGGCGTCGCCCGGATTTACTTGTGCCAGCAAGCCGGATGCACAGAAAAGGAGAAAGGCGGCGGTCAGGCACAGTCTGCCCGCACGGTTATGCCGACTGCCGCAGGCCGTGGTGTATTCATTCGTATCCGACTTTTGCCTGCTCATTTGCGTTTCATCCCTTTCATATCCCGCTCAAGCGAAGGCATTCTCAATTTTACCTTATCTATCTCAAGCTGATTCCTCTCGGGATCGGCGATCTTGAGGAACGATTGGTAATTCGCCATTGCATCGATGTATTCGCCCAGATGGTCGTACGTTATCGCCAAAAGAAAATATGCGATCGGTCGGTCGGGCATCCTATCAACGATCCAAAGATACTCGGCCTTTGCTTCAGGATATCGCTTTAGCTGAAACAACGCTGCCGCAAGGTCGCTTCGCACGGTCGCGTTATCCGGCAGCCGCGCTTTCAGCTTTTGTAATAATGGTACGGCCTGATCGAATTGCCGCGCCTGAACGAGCGCCCTCGCATAACCGATCACATGATCGATATTGTCCGGCTCGGCCGAGGCCGCACGGCGGCAGAGGTCAATTGCTTTTGCGGGTGAATCAACGCGATATGCCGAGCAAAGTCGGCCCAGAACAGCAGCGTTCGAAGGATCGTTCTGCAGTGCCGCTTCAAGTTCCGCCGTGCTCTTTGCTGTAACCGCTTCAAGTTTTGCTCTCAGCTCATCGGCCTCAGCAGATGGTTCCTTTATTGACGAAAGCTCCTTTGCGGCCTCGGCATATTTCCCTTGTGCGGCAAAGATACGGGCCGACAGCAATGCCAAGACCGAGCCGCTGACGCGCAGTTTCCGAAGCTCATCCCTATACATTGCCGCCTGCTCAACATCACGGTCGTCCAAGGCAAGCCGGGCAGCGAACCGCAGCGCATTGACAGATCGAGGGTCGGCATCAAGTGCCTTTTTAAGATCGGATCGAGCGTCGGGCCGTCTGCCGAGCCGCTCTTCCAGTGCGGCACGGGCCAGCCAAACGGACGAAGGCACCTTCATTTTGCCGTCGCTGATGGCCTGCAGCTTTAAAAGCGTCGCGGTGACCTCGGCATCCGGAGCGTTCGTGCGCAACTGGAGGTCAACCATTGCCGAGTATGCCGGGTAATTGTTGACGTCAAGCTCGATCGATCGCTCGAGTGTCCGCGACGCTTCCGTTGCAAGTCCGGCGGCTTTTTGCTTGTCGCCGCGATCGGCCGCGATCGCCATCTGCCGTACGAGTACGTCGCCGAGCATCGCGAGGCCAAGCGTCCAATCCGGCCGGTCCCTGACCGCTTGGCGAAAAGCAGCTTCCGCCGAACTGAGATCGTTCAGCGAGAGATAAGCCGAGCCTTTTTGCAGTTCGGCTTCGGGAAAGATCTTTATAAGGGTGATGGCCTTATCGTATTTGGCTATCGCTCCGGCGAGATCGCCCTTTTCGTGCAGATCTTGGCCTTCGTTGAAGGCCGCCACGGCGTCCTGCTGGCGTTGTTCGTCATCATTGTCCTGAGCCTGAATATAAGCACCTGTCAGAACAACCGCCAGCGCTATCACGGCGGCCGCTTGGATCTTGTTCCGAATGCTTGATAGGCGCATCTTATTTCCTGCCAATAATGTTAAAGATTACCACTGTACTCACCGCTTTGTGAAAATTCTTAGAGCGACGGCGATGACCAAATTTGCCAACCAATGGGCAGTAAGATAACATTCGATTAGCCGTGGCCGGTTCGTGCTTCCATGGCCGAACGTCGCGCTTAACGGGCGATGTTGTTGGATGCCTCAGCCAGCGTTTCTGTTGGACGGACATTATTTGGAGGAGGCCGGGCCGCGAGATCACGTTCTTTTGAGAAACATCTTAAATAAATAAGCTTGATTTTGGAGAGTGGATAACAATGGCAAACCCAATGGCCGATGAGATGCGGCGCTTCAAGGGCAGTGACGAAAAGAATCCCTTTGATGCCATGAGCGAGCGCTTTGACCGTGCGGCAAAGCTTCTCGGGCTTGATGAAGATCTTTATGCTGTTATGCGTGTGCCGAGCCGTGAGATAAAGGTGTACATACCGGTTCGCATGGATACAGGGCATATACAGGTTTTTGAAGGATACCGCGTTCAGCACAACTTTGCCCGCGGGCCGGCAAAGGGCGGCATTCGCTACGCACCTGACGTAACTATCGAAGAGGTGAAGGCCCTTTCGGCGTGGATGACATGGAAATGCGCTGTCGTTAACGTTCCTTTCGGCGGCGGCAAAGGCGGTATCGTGTGCGATCCGTCGCAGATGTCGCTCGGTGAACTTGAGCGGCTGACGCGGCGCTACACGGCGGAATTGATCGACTTCATCGGGCCGGATAAGGATGTTCCGGCTCCCGATATGAATACGAATGAACAGACAATGGCGTGGATCATGGATACATATTCTATGCACGCACGTCACACGGTCACAGCCGTCGTCACAGGAAAGCCTGTCGCCCTCGGCGGCAGTCTGGGGCGAAAAGAAGCAACGGGCCGAGGCGTCCTGTTTTGCGTCAATGAGGCCATAAAACGGCTTGATAAGACGCCTGAGCAAACATCAGTGGTTATTCAAGGCTCGGGAAATGTGGGCGGAATGGCTGCGCAGTTGATGCATGATACAGGCTATAAGATCATCGCCATTTCGGATATCTTTGGCGGCATCCACAACTCGAACGGACTAGACATACCCAAGGTTAGGCAGTATCTTCAGGAAAATCGGACGCTTGAGGGCTATCCTGAGGCTGAGCGCGTTGATAACAAGACGCTGCTCGAGATCGAGTGTGATGTGCTTGCCCCTTGTGCGACCGAGAATCAGATAACATCGGAGAACGCCGGCCGGCTCCAGTGCAAGATACTTGCAGAAGGAGCGAACGGGCCGACCACGCCAAAGGCCGATCAGATACTGCATGACAAGGGGATCTTCGTTGTTCCGGATATTCTTGCCAATGCGGGCGGTGTAACGGTATCGTACTTCGAATGGGTTCAGGACAGGACCGGTTATTTCTGGTCGGAGGCCGAAGTTAATTCAAGGCTTGAGGAGAAAATGATCGCGAGTTTTAATGAACTTGTCGGCTACGGCGACAGGCACGGAGTTGATTCGCGAACGGCAGCATATATGATGGCAATTGACCGAGTGGCCTACCATACCAGAATGCGTGGTATCTATGCCTAAATATTTGCATCATAAGCAAAAATCAACTTGATTTTCGGCTTAATGTAAGATAGTCTCAATTGTCGGAGTAATGGGTTTTCGGGTCAGGCGTTGACTTTTTGACGGTGCTCTCGTATAAACCTGTATTTAATGTTCTAGTATTTGTTCAAGAATTCGTCTTTGATGGCCGCACCTTTATTGCGGAAGTTGAAGCGACAGTCGGCAGACAAAGCGTGAAAAGCAAGCGTTTGACCGATCAATGAAACTGATTATTTATTTTCAGCGGAGGAAAATGATGAAATTCGCAAACAAGGCGTATGTTATTACGCTCTTAATGCTTTCACTGGTCGCCTCGGCGGCGGCGCAACACCATCTGCGGTCTGCTAAAGACCCGCGGAATACAGCGCCGACCGTTGGTACCGGTGGTCCTTTTGGCGGCCCTACGGGCCTGTTCACGGTATATGACGGTTCCACTCTTCGGCGCGGTGAGTTTACTTTCAGCGCAGCTTTGAGCAACTGGGATCGCGATCCGGGCAACGTCGATCTTTCGGCGGTGCCGCTCAGTTTTCAGGTCGGCTTGACCGATCACGTCGAGTTGTTCTTTGAAACCGAGGCATATCGTCAGGTCAGGGCAAATGCTCTTACGAACCTTTCGAGTGCCTACCTTCCGAACACTCAGTTCTGGACGACCGGCGGCTTACAGGTAAGGCCGGCGATCATTTTGGCGCCGCAAGGCCCCGGCCCGAGCATGTTTGCAAATCAGGCTGTGTATCGGCCGATCGGTGCACCTTGGTTTCAATTTCCGTTCACGGGCGGCAGCACGGGTAACTTTGGTTTGAGTTTCCCGGCAGGCCCTTCGTTCGGGTTCGGCCCGGGCACGACGCCGACGATGGGCCCGCCGCAGGCCGGTTCGGGTAACGGCGCAGGCCGGTTCCCCGGTGTCGGTTCAGTTTATGGCAGTATTCTGCCGGGTATAGTGCTTCAGACCGTCCAGCTCACGAGTCCTACGGGAGCTCCGGCCGGAACCGCACCTACGGTTTTTACGACCATGCCGTCGTATCTTCCTGATGCTCCGTTCATTTCACGCTCGTTCGCGGATAGTGCGTTCAACAGCTTTACAGCGGGAGCAAAGTTCAGGCTTACGAGCCTTGATAACCCGATCGGCTTTGGTTTTGTCGCTGCCTACAGATGGTACGCGGACAGTGCCAAAGGATACAGTGGCTTTAATCAGCTTCAGCGCGGCGCTAGCCCGGGCGGTGACAGGGGGGACGTTTACGTTGCCACATTCGCAGATGCCCGATTGGCTAAATGGGTGAATCTCTCGGCAAACGTCGGTTTCCTTTGGGCTTCGGATCCGAAGGGCAGCTTCCCGAATGGAACATTCAAGCTTCTTGACCGTTCGAATGAAGTTCACGCCGCATTCGGCATTGATTTCCCGGTCAACAAGTTCTTCCAGCCGATCCTCGAGCTCCGCACACTTCAGTATGTCGGCGGACGTACACCTAACGCATTCGAGAATCATCCGATCGACGGCATTGCCGGTGCGAGGATCTTCCCCGCTCGTTGGTGGGGGCTTGGTTTCGCCTATCGCTACAACTTTAATCAGCAGGACTGGGACAGTGTTAACAAACAGGCCTTCTCCACCAAAGTTACGGTTCCGTGCTATATCGGACAAGGCGGCGGCACGACCCCGGGTACCGGTCCGGATGGAACTCCAAATTGTGTGACACAGGTCATTACGAGCAACTTTACCGCTCCAGTTCCGGGCTTCCAGACATCGAGTGATGCTAACGGATATATCGCACAGCTCTGGATCGGCCGTCGGGACAAGCGTGAATCGGATCGTGTCAACAGTCCGGCTGATGTTACAGGCTTGACGCTCAGCGACCGCACGGTTATCCTGCCGTGTCCTGCCGGAACGAAATCAACGTCAGAAGCGTGCAGCGACAATCAGACGATCAGTGTTTCGACCACAGCGACCGATAAGGACAACGATCCTCTCGTTTACAACTACACCGTCTCCGGCGGCCGTGTTGTAGGCCAAGGATCAAGCGTCTCGTGGGATCTCAGCGGCGTTCGCCCCGGAACCTACACGATCACTGCGGGTGTTGATGACGGCTGCGGCATTTGCGGTCAGACAAAGACCGAGACGGTTACTGTCAAAGAATGCGACAGCTGCTCGATACCGTGTGTATGCCCGTCGCTCTCAGCTGACGGACCTGCAGGCCTTGTCACACCGGGCGGCTCGGCAACATTTACGGCTAACGTGAGCGGCTCCGGCAGCTACACCTATAACTGGACCGTTTCCAACGGAACGATCACCAGCGGACAGGGTACGTCGAGCATCACGGTCGCCACGACCAGAGAGATGGCCGGACAGACAGTTACAGCTACTGTCGAACTCGGCGGAACTGATGCTGCGTGCAACTGCGACACCACGGCGAGTGCAACTGCGGAGATCGCAAATCTGCCGCAGAAGGATCTCGTTGATGAGTTCGGCCCGTTGAAGGATGACGATGTCAAGGCTCGTGTGGATAACTTCTACATCAGACTTAACAACGACCCGAATGCGACCGGCTACATCGTAAATCACGGCACCGCTGCTCAGATCAAGGCTCGCAAGAACCAGATCATGAAGGCAGTCAACTTCCGTAAGTACGATGCAAGCAAGCTTCGCTGGGTCGATGTGGTCGGCAGCGGCCCGATCAGCACATCGTTCTGGTTCGTACCGGCAGGTGCAGAACCGCCATCGAACTAATAACAGCTTCGCCTTACGGCGAACATAACCGAGGCGGCCGAAGGTTCTCCGCAACCTTCGGCCGTCTTTTTGCTTGCAACTCGCGCCCGTTTTTGTAAAGATAGTCCTGTCGCCGCGTTTAACGCGAACACCGCCGGCCGTATTCGGGTAAACCCGCAGTGCGAGCTTGGCATCTCAAAGAGTGTCATCTTCCCGTAACAGCGATCCGTCGTAAATTTCACCGCAGACCGTTTTGATCATGAAAAGAACAACTAAAATCGCAGCTGAACTCCTGATCTTCATTTTGGCAGTAGCTTTCGCAGCCCCGAGCTTTGTCCTTGGTGAAACACCAACGGAGGAAGGGCCTGCCGATCTGCCGAAGTTCGAAAATTGGGCGGTCGTCGGACCGGACGGCGGCGATGTCAGAAGCATCACCATTGATCCGCGCGATCCGAACCGCCTGTATCTCAGTACACTTGACGGCCAGATCTATACGTCCGCCGACGGTGCCAAGAATTGGCGGCTGCTGGTGAATCTGAATGAACCTGAATTGATATTGGATAATCTTTTTGTGGATTCACGCGATTCAAGGATCATTTATGCCTCCGGCCACAGGCATAAGAATCCCGGCGGCTTCTTCCGATCGACCGACGGCGGCGTAACATGGAAGGCCTCCAAAGAGTTAAAGGGTGAGGCTGTCCACGCATTGGTGCAGTCAACCTTCGACGCGAATTATCTTTTTGCCGGTACGACCAATGGCGTTTGGGTGTCGAAGAATTCGGGCGAGAGCTGGGATCGGCTGTCATCCACTACAAACCCGATAAATGTTGATTCGATCGCGATCGATCCGCGCGGTACGAACACGATCTACGCCGGAACGTGGTGGCGGGCATACAAATCGACGGACAGCGGCAAAAGCTGGCGGCTGATAAAGGACGGTATGATCGACGACTCGGACGTCTTTGCGGTCGATATCGACCCGCGTAATCCGGAGCATATAATCTCGTCGGCCTGCAGCGGCATCTACGAATCGGTCAACGGCGGCGAAAAGTGGGCGAAGATTCAGGGCATTCCGTCGCAGTCACGCCGTACGCGTGATATCATGCAGCACCCGACGATGCCAGGAACGATCTTTGCGGCGACGACAGAAGGTTTCTGGATGTCGTCGAACTCGGGCAAGGCATGGTCGTTGACGACGCAGAGAAACCTTGAAATAAACTCGATCGCTTTGCATCCTGATATTCCCAACCGCGTTTTCATTGCGACGAACAATTACGGTGTAATGGTCTCGAATGACGGCGGCAAGAATTTTACGCCGACCAATGACCGCTTCACCAGCCGGTTCACATATAATGTGATGCCGGATCTGCAGCAGCCGAACAGGCTCTATGCGGCAACCCGCAATATCGCGACAGGCGGCGGATTTCTTTTTGTCAGTACGGACGGCGGAGCGAACTGGAAGGCCTCTTCAAGTATAGACGTCAACCGGATCTCGCCGTTTGCGCTGAGGCAAGACCGTGTTACGCCGAACGTGATGTATTTGGGCACGAACGTCGGCATTTATAGGTCGATGGACCGCGGTATAACCTGGGCGCCGATCCCTGCCGGCAAGGTTCCGGTTCAGACAGTTAAAACAACGGTTCGCCGGAAGGGCAAGAACATCGTAAAGACGGTCAGTGTGCCGAAGGGGATCACTCAGATCAAAGAGAAGGTGAAGATCATTGAATTCACCGAGGACGGTAAGAACGGCCTGATCGCAGGAACCGATAAAGGGCTTTATCGAAGCTATAACTTTGCCCAAGGCTGGGAGAAGATCGACCTGGGCGGCAATAACGACAATATCTTTTCGATACATACCTCACCGCTTCGCCCCGAAACCATCTGGGTCGGGACGGCGACTTCGGGCGTTATCGTCTCGCATGATTCAGGCAAGACATGGGCTAAGGTGGCTCCGACCTCTGACGGCTCACCGGTAAGCTCGATCGCGAGTGACCCTAAGGATCCTGATCGCATCTATGTGGGAACAGGACAGACTTTTTACATAAGCCGCGATGGCGGTACGACATGGAAACGACGCGGCGGCGGGCTGCCCATCGGCAGTTATACGAGCATCTTGATCGATCCGGAAAGGACAGATGAGGTTATCGTTTCAAGCTCGCTCGAAAAGGGCGGCGGGATCTACATCTCGACCGACGGAGGCGATAAGTGGAAGCGTATGGATGATAAGGACTGGAATCTGCCGAGCCGCAGGGTGTGGGCACTCGCCTTCGATCCGCGCGACCCGAACCGTATCTATGCGGGGACACATTCATCGGGCGTTTATAGGATAGAACGCGGCACACAGTCGGCCGGCGGTTCAGCCGATAGGCCGCGGATCGCCAGCGCTCCGTGATCAATTGCCGATAGGTGTGAAAGGCGGGGCCGCGGCCTCGCCTTTTTTCTTTGGATTTTGCAGTTCGCTTCTGCGACACTATAATTTTCTTACAAAGGAGTCGTCAATATTGACCACTGAAAGTGCCAGCCAACGCCTCGCGACCGCAGGCGGCCTTGAGATCGAGAGTTTGCCGTTCGCCCATATTCCGGGCCAATCGCGCATATTTTTGGATCATTTGGCGGCTTCGGCCTCAGTCGCAAAGTATTTCTCATTTTTGCCTGCGGCGTCGGCGGGCCGGCAACGCGAGGCTGACGACGTATGCGATGGGTTTACTGTTGACCGGGCCAAGCTTTGCTCTGCCCTTGCGGAGATAAATACAAATTGCGGAGCCTCGGAGAATACTTTTAGGAACATCGACCGGCTTAACGACCGGTCGTGTGTTGCGGTGCTTTCGGGTCAGCAGGCCGGTCTTTTCACAGGGCCGCTTTACACGATCTATAAAGCGTTATCGGCAGTGAAACTCGCCGAAGAGCTGACCGCCTCGGGTGTGAATGCCGTGCCGATATTTTGGGCAGCAACCGAGGATCATGATTTTGAGGAGGTGGCTTGGGCTGAGGTTGTCGGAAAGGGCGAGGCATTGATCCGTAAAGAGTTCCATCCGGCGGGCCGTATTGATAATTCTCCCGTCGGAGCAACCACTATCGATAGCTCGATAGGCGCTGTTATCGGGCAGTTAGCGGATGAGCTCGGCAATACAGAGTTCACGGATGCGGTCGTCGAGGGCCTTTCCGAGACGTGGAAAGAGGGGCGCGGCTTTGGCGACGCATTTCTGACGCAGATGGCAAGGATATTCGCCCCGTTCGGTCTCATTTTTGCCGATCCGCGTCATTACGGACTGAAGAGACTTTCGGCCCCGATCTTTTCAGCGGCGATCGACTCCGCACAAACCATCGTTACAAGGCTTCTCGATCGGACAGCTGAACTGGCAGCCGACGGCTACCACGCGCAAGTACATGTGGAAGAGGATCATTTTCCGATCTTTTGGCTCACCGACAAGGGCGAACGCTCTGCCCTGCGGTTGTCACCCGACGGATTCGTTACCTCGAAACGTGACCGCCGAAAATTCACGCTTGCCGAGTTGCGAACCATTGCCGAAGCGACCCCCGAAAGGCTTAGTGCCGGCGTGATGTTCCGTCCGGTTGTTCAGGATCATCTTTTCCCGACGATATGTTATTTCGGCGGGGCCGCGGAGATCGCGTATTTCGCACAATGTCAGGTCGTTTATGAGCAATTAGGCCGCCGTGTTACGCCGATCCGCCATCGGCAGAGTTTTACGGTCATCGAGTCGCGGCATCAGCGTACGCTTGCGAAATACGGCTTGTCATTCATCGACCTGTTCGCGGGACGCGATGAACTCCTGCCGAAGATCGTTGAACGCGAGGTCTCGCCCGATACTGCGAGGCTGATAGCTGACGTTGAAGAAAAGGTAAATGCGGAGCTCAATCGCCTCGACCGGCATTTGGCGAAACTGGATGTAACAGTAGCTGATGCATTCGCGAAGCGGCGTCGGAAG
Source organism: Chloracidobacterium sp. (assembly GCA_015075585.1). Lineage (NCBI taxonomy): Bacteria > Pseudomonadati > Acidobacteriota > Blastocatellia > Chloracidobacteriales > Chloracidobacteriaceae > Chloracidobacterium > Chloracidobacterium sp. Next base: position 62,295 of record JABTUB010000002.1, on the reverse strand, counting down.
ATGCTCTATCACATCGCAGCGATCCGAACGAAGGCTTACGCCGCTGCTGTACGAAACAGCGGTGATGCGGAGCGCAGGCTCGCAGCGATGTTCGATGCACTCTTCCCCGAAAAGGTCCTACAGGAGCGGAAATTGAATATCATCACGTATCTCGATCGTTTTGGCGAAGGCTTTATCCGTCAGCTGTACCAAGCCGTTGACCTGAACGATAACGGCCATAGGATCATATATTTGTAACTATGAGTCGAATAAGGGTACTCCCCGACAATCTTGCAAATCAGATCGCTGCCGGTGAGGTGGTCGAGCGGCCTGCGTCCGTTGTCAAAGAAATGATCGAGAACTCGATCGATGCGGGCTCGACACGGATCCAAGTGGATATTGAGCTGGGTGGCCGTCGGCTTATCAGAGTCGCGGATGATGGCGAGGGGATGGAACGTGACGATGCGATCCTTGCTTTCGAGCGGCATGCAACATCAAAGATACGGTCGCTCGACGACCTTGCAGCTATCGGTACCTTAGGGTTTCGCGGTGAGGCCCTTGCTTCGATAGCTTCGGTCGCAAAACTCGACCTTTTGACCAAGCGGGATGATGAAACGCTTGCGACGCGCGTCAATATCGAAGGCGGCCGGCTCATTGACGTGAAAGACGCGGCGCGCGACCGCGGTACGACGATCGAGGCACGCGACCTTTTCTTTAATACGCCTGCCCGCCGGAAGTTTATGCGGAGCGAGGCGACCGAGAACTATCATCTCACCTCGATCGTTACGCATTACGCGCTCGCCCACCCCGAGATCGCTTTCACTTTGACGAACAATGGCCGTGAGGTGCTTCGGGTCTCAGCGGCAAAGGATCTTCGCGAGCGTGCGTTTCAAGTCTTTGGTGCATCATTGCTCGAAAGTCTGCTGCCTGTCAGCGGCGGCCGTGAGTACGTTGCACGCGTCAGCGGTTTTATCTCGGCTCCGCGCGAGCGGCGAACGACCCGCGACTCGCAATACTTTTTTATAAACAAGCGGTTCGTGCGCGACAAGATCATCGGGGACGCTCTTGGCGAAGGATACCGTTCGGTGCTGCCGCATGGGCTTTATCCGGTCGCATTCCTTTTTCTTGAGATACCTTTGGAAGAGATCGATGTGAACGTCCATCCCGCGAAGACGCAGGTTCGCTTTCGACGTGCCGAAGCGGTCAAGGAGGTAGTTGCAGAGACCGTTCGCGATGCCTTGGCGGCGGGAGGCATTGCGGCTCCAAGCAGGGAGCCGGTGACTGATGAGCCCGTCGAAGCACCGGAAACGTCGGCCCGCGAAAGGCCTGCTGTCGAAGTGCAAGAAACAATGCACTTCGATATGCCTTATGAATACCAAGCTGAAAGTATAGAGGGCGGTTCATCAGAAGCAGAGGCCGTTCTGGACGAGGCTGTCTATCAAAAGATCGAGGAGAGGCCGCAGCGGGGCGAAACGAACTTTCCGGAGCCTGAAGACGCCGCGTATCAAGCGCCGCCGCAAATTTCGACAGAGCCGTCGAGTTATCCTGTTATGCCGCCGGTCGGTTCCGCTGAACGATATGTAAAGCCGGCCGAACCCGCGGAGGTCTCTGCCGCAAAGATCAAACCGCTTGGGCAACTTCATGAAAGCTTCATAATCGCGGCGGACGACGAAGGGCTTTTGCTGATAGATCAGCACGTTGCGCACGAGCGTATCTTGTTCGATAAGTTTCGGCAGAGTGAACACGAGCGTCGTATCGAATCGCAAAATCTGCTTCTTCCCGAGACAATGGACCTGACGCCGGCACAATCACAGGCGTTCGAGTTGATCGAGGATGAGCTTGCTGCTTTAGGCTTTGAAACGATGCGGCTGTCGGGCAGAACGGTCGCGATCAAGAGCGTTCCGACCGACCTGCCGGCTGCGGAGGCGCGTAATCTTCTCGCCGAGGTACTCGAAGCGGTCGATGCAGAAAAACGGGGCACTGCCAAAGCAACATTTCGCGATGACATCGCAGCATCGCTCGCCTGCAGGGCAGCCGTCAAGATCAATATGAAGCTTACGCCGGAGAAGATGCACTGGCTCATCGACAAGCTGCTCGTTACGACATCGCCGACAACATGCCCGCACGGCCGGCCGGTGATCCTGCGGCTGTCGCTGAAAGATATAGAGCGCGGTTTTCAAAGGACATAACAAAAAAGATTAGGCCCCGTCGGAAAATGGCTTGACAATTCTTAGTACAGCTGGCTATTCTAACACTGCGTTTCGACGCAGCGTTCATCCAGATAATGCGAAAGAGCTTTAACAACTTCAGCTTTTACTTTTACTTTAGCGGTAAAGCGGCTGAGGTTTGTGTTCGCATCGGATAACGATAGCAACAAGTTCGACCAAAGGCCGCGATCCAGCATCGCGGCCTTTTTGTTTTTATGAATATCAATGACAAAAGGAACGAGATCGATCGGATCGATGCTGAGATCGTTGAGCTGCTCGCTCGGCGCTTTGCGATCGCCAAAGAGATCGGAGGCCTGAAGGCGGCTGCCGGACTGGCTGTCGCGGACGGAGCCCGCGAGGATGAGGTCATAAGCCTCGCGGTCAGACGCTCGAACGGCCGGCTTTCAGAGTCGGCGATCCGCTCGATGATGGTGATGATCTTGGCGGAGTCCCGCCGGCTTCAAAGCGACGTGTGTGCTGAGCAGCTTGATGCAGGAGCCGCGGTATGACGTCGGTTGCGATACAGGGCATTCGCGGTTCATACAGTGATGCGGCCGCACTGGAGTTGTTCGGCTCGGGCGCGGAGCTGATCGAATGCCGTACTTTTGGTGATGTATTCGATGCGCTTACGGATGGCGTAGCAGAGTATGCGGTGCTGCCGGTGCGAAATTCGATCATCGGCGAAATAGGAACGGTTGCAGGGCTGTTATTGACGCATACCACAGAAAGGTCGGATGAGATCGACATACAGATAGAACATGTATTGGCAGCAGCCGAGCTGATCGATGTGAGCAGTCTCAAGATAGTGCGTTCGCATTGGGCGGCTCTCGATCAGTGTTCGAGATTTTTCGAGGCGAACCCGCATCTGACGCCGGTCGCAAGCCCGGATACGGCTACGAGCATACGGGCGATCGTTGAAGAAGGGTCGCAATTACAAGCAGCCATAGGCAGCGAACGAGCCGCAGAGCTTTACGGAGCGAAGGTGATACTTCGGGGCATCGCTGATGAGGCGAACAATATAACAACTTTTACAGCAGTCAGGATCGGGAGGAAAGGGTAATGCACGATATAGGGATAATTGATGTGATCGGTCAGCCGAGGATCAAGGGTTTGCCAAAGGCGACGGCGCGGCGGCGTGCGACGACGGTGGTGATGGTAGGCGATGTGCCGATCGGCGGAAGCGAAGCGGTCGTGATCGCAGGCCCTTGTTCGGTCGAGGACAGCCGGCAGATCACCGAAACGGCGCTTAGCGTAAAGCGGCATGGTGCAAGCATATTGCGCGGCGGCGCGTACAAGCCGCGAACATCGCCGTACGATTTTCAAGGGCTTGGGGTCGAAGGCCTGAAGCTTCTAAGGCGCGCCGCAGACGCTGCCCGGATGCCTGTCGTTACTGAGGTTATGAGTGAAGCGGATGTCGATGTCATCTGCGATCATGCCGAAATGCTGCAGGTCGGTGCCCGTAATATGCAGAATTTCGCTCTCCTGAAGCGTCTCGCCGACACAGGAAAGCCGATCCTGCTGAAACGCGGCCCTTCGGCAACGATCAAGGAATGGCTCTCAGCGGCGGAATATTTGCTGCACGGCGGTAATGAGAACGTCGTACTATGTGAACGCGGCATCAAGAGTTTTGACAATTCGTTGCGTAATACGCTTGACCTCGCAGGTGCCGCGTATGCAAAGGAGCTGACGCATTTGCCCGTCATTGTCGATCCGTCGCACGCTACAGGAAGACGAAGCCTTATTCCGCAGTGTGCCAGAGCCGCACTTGCTATCGGAGCGGACGGCGTTGTCGTCGAGGTGCATCCGCGGCCGGACGAATCTGTGTCAGATGCTCAGCAGGCGCTTTCATTTGACGCATTTCGCGACCTCGTACGAATCGCCGCCTCGCCGCTGCGGCCTCTTTTTGAAGGTTAAGTTGAGGCAAATGTGCGAAGTGCCGCAAAGTATTGTTTAATATTTAGGTGCAGAATGAGAAAGAAGCGTATGTAGGTTCTCGCTTAAGAGAGCGTTTGTATGAGATAGTTTTCGAGGCCGAGACGCCGGCGGGCCGCTTTTTCGACATCACCGTAATAGCGCTTATCCTCATTAGCCTCGTTGCGGTTTTTCTGGAAAGCGTAAGAAGTATTCGCGATGTCTATCTCGATGAACTGCACATCATCGAATGGATACTCACTGTACTCTTCTCGATCGAATACGTTCTTCGTTTGATCTCGTCGAGGCGCCCGTTTCGATATGTGTTCAGCTTCTACGGCCTTGTTGATCTTCTTGCGATATTACCGAGCTATATCAGCCTTTTTGTTCCGGGAACCCAGTATCTGCTCACGATCCGCGTTTTAAGGCTGCTGCGGATCTTTCGCGTTCTCAAACTTTCCAAGTATGTATCGGAGAGCCGCGTTATCGTTGCCGCACTCAGGACGAGCAAGCATAAGATAAGCGTCTTTGTCGTTGCGATACTTTCGATCGCAATTGTGGTCGGCTCGCTGATGTATGTAGTCGAGGGCGAGGAGCATGGCTTTGTCGATCTGCCGACAAGCGTGTATTGGGCGGTCGTAACGCTGACGACCGTCGGCTACGGCGACCTTTCACCGCAAACGCTGCTCGGGAAATTTCTTGCGTCGATCGTGATGGTGATGGGCTACGGAATAATTGCGGTGCCGACCGGCATTTTCACAAGGGAATTGATCAAAGCGTCAAAATCTGCTTCTACGCAACTCTGTGCCGAGTGCCACGCCGAAGGGCATGATATGGACGCTGTTCATTGCAAGTACTGCGGGACAAAGTTATGATCACTCGACCACAAGCAGAACTTCGCCGGCGTTGACCGTTTCACCTTCGGAAGTGTTTATCGCGGCCACGATACCATCCTTTGGCGATCGCATTTCATTCTGCATTTTCATCGCCTCGACAACGATAAGGCCGTCGCCTTTCGCGACAGTTTCATTCAAGGATCTAAGGATGCGGACGACCTTACCCGGCATTGCGGTCTTGATCTCCGCACGCCCGTCGTTCTGTTGCGCATCGCCTGCGTTGCTGCGAAGTTTTCGCGGATCGTGGATCGCGACATCGTAGCTATTGCCGTTGATCTCAATGCTCGTACCGCTATCCGATGTTACCGCCGCCTGAAAGACCTTGCTGCCGTGCTTCAGCAGATAGACACCGCGTTCGGGCTGCGAGGCGTCGAGTTGATATTCACGACCATCCACCTTTGCGGTAACGCTGCGGCCGTCGCGCGTGATCTCGATCTCGACGGTGCCATCGTCTGTATTTGCGTGCAGTTTCATATTCGACATTCCGAGTATATCAGAGGCGCACCGACAATAAGCATTAGCCGATCTAGCCGCCGGCCGATCCTTCATCTTCGGGCGATGAATGGCAAAGGCGGAGAAGCGTTAGCCGCTTTTCGTCCGCTTCCAGTATCTCGACGTCTAGCCCCTTGACGCTTAGCCTTTCGCCGACCTTCGGTACATAACCTGCCTCGGTAACGACAAGGCCGGCAATGGTCGTATAGTCGTCGCCCTCGAGTTCAAGGTCAAAAAGCTCCTCGACGCGCTCGACCTCTGTTGACCCGAGCACATCGTAACAGCCGTTATCGAGTTCGCGTATCTCGACGACCTCATCCTGTTCAATGTCCTCATCTTCGATCTCGCCGACGATCTCTTCAATGAGATCCTCCACCGTGATCAGGCCCGCGACGCCGCCGTATTCATCGATCACGACTGCGATCTGGACGTGTTCACGCTGCATTGACTTAAGGAGCTCGCTTGCAGTTTTTGTCTCGGGTACGAGGTAGGCGTCACGCATTATCGTCTCGACAGTGTGTTCTTTACGCCCGGTGGCAAGGGCCGCAAGAAGGTCGCGCACGTACAGGATGCCCTCGATATTGTCGATGCTACCGCCATAGACCGGCAGACGCGACACGCGCTCTTCGATCATCATGTCGCGTGCATTCTTTATCAGCGTTCCGATCGGAACGGCTACGATCTCGGTTCGCGGCGTCATGATCTCGCCCGCGCGTGTCTCGCTGAATTCGACCATCGTTTCGATCATCACACGCTCTTCTTTCTCGATTATGCCCTCGGCCTCGCCGACCTCGATCAGAGCCTGCAGGTCGTCAGAGTTATTCTCGTCGTCGCGTTCATCGAACGTGTCGGGCGTGGTCGTTGTATCAAGGCGTGTCTCACGCGAACTTTGGTACGATATGAACGGCCTCACGAATAAGGACAAAAAGCTATAAAGCGGCCGGACGATCGGGATCAGCATCACGATCCTCTTTTCCGGCGAGCTTCTAAGTATCATACGCGGAACGATCTGCCGGAAAACTATTGCAACCAGCAGCACGGCGGCGATCGCAGCGGCGAATATCAGAGTTTCGCGCTCGGTGACGCGGATCAGGATGTGGGTGATAAGTATCGCAAACGCCATCAGCACGACCTGGTTTGCGGATGAGATAAGGAAGCGGAATTGAGAACGATTCTCCAGCACTTCGCGCAGGAACACGGCTGCCTTATTGTGATCGGCCGAGTCCTCATCAAACGACAGCCGCCGCAGTCCGACATCCGAGAGATGCGAGAATGCGATATCTACGGTCGAGAGAAAGACCAACATGATCAGCAGGATGCCGGCAAATAGTAGTTCGATCTCCATAGTCAGAACGGCAGCGTATGATCGGAACGTTCATTCAACACATCCGCCGCTCGCGGGCAGCGGCTGAAATGAACGGGCTTTGGCATCGCGTCCCCGGCCGAATTGCTCCCATCGCCGGCCGCGTTGAGAAGGATACTGATGTCGTTCGCCGTATTGTCGGGCATTTTACGTGATTCTCTCGTGAAATCTTAACATTTTAGAAATTGATTGGCACATTTTTCTACGGTCTGCATTGCTAAACGACTCACGCGGCGGCCTTGCCGTATGCCTACCTTTCCATTGTCTCGTGCATCCCGTATAATCCTTGGATATGCGGCCGATTGATTTGTGCACTTCCCGCAAGTGTCGCCGAACTATCCAAGCTGAGGAGGGTCTCTGAATAAACTAGATGTCGTCAAGGCTTGGGGAAAAATTCTATCCGGCAAATATCCGTCGCTTTCGATCGAAATAACCCGCGAGTGCCCGCTGCGTTGTCCGGGCTGTTACGCGTATGAACCGGAACATCTTAACGGTGCGGGCCCTCTTCGTGAACTTTCCGACCTAAAGGGCGAGAGCCTCATCGACGGCGTCCTTGATCTTGTCGATCACCATAAACCGCTTCATCTTTCGATCGTCGGCGGCGAACCGCTTGTTCGATTCCGTGAACTTAACACACTTCTGCCGCAACTGTCCGAACGCGGTATCGCCGTTCAAGTAGTAACAAGTGCGGTGCGCGAAATACCGAAGGAATGGGCAAAGATCGGCGGCCTCTACCTCGTGGTCTCGATCGACGGACTGCAGCCCGAACACGATGCCCGCCGAAAGCCCGCGACATACGAGCGTATATTGCGCAATATCAAAGATGCTTCGATAACCGTTCACTGCACGGTAACATCACAAACTGCGATGCGGGAAGGCTATTACGAGGAATTCGTGAGTTTTTGGTCGCAGCAGCCGGAAGTGCGGCATATATGGATCAGCTTTTTTACGCCGCAGATGGGTGCGCATGATGCCGAGATATTGGGCGATGAACTGAAGGAGAAAATGATCGTCGAGTTTCTTCGGCTTCGTGAAAGTTACCCGAAGCTTGTCTTCTCAGATCTGATCGCAGAAGGTTACAGGCGGCCGCCGAATTCGCCCGACGAATGCATCTTTTCGAGAACTACGCTGAATCTCACGGCAGATCTCAAAACGCGTGTAAAGCCATGTCAATTCGGCGGAGATCCCGACTGTTCGAAGTGCGGCTGCATCGCTTCGGCCGGGTTGGCTGCGGTCGGCAACTACAAGCTATTCAATATAATGCCGCTGCGCACGATCTACGACCTTTCAGACAAGATGGGCCACGCAGTGAAGCGGAACCGCTGAGGCATCGCTGTTCTCGGGGCCTTTTTTCCTATTCAACATTCTTCCAAACGCGGCCGTCGTTCTGAAGGAGCGTATCTGCGGCGCCGGGCCCCCAAGTTCCGGCGGCATAGTTGGGGAAATCACGCGGTGCGAGAGCGGTCCACACGTCGAGGATGGGCTGAACAACGCTCCAGCCCGCTTCGATCTGATCCGCACGTTGGAAAAGCGTTGCATCGCCGATCATACAGTCATACAAAAGCCGTTCGTAGCCGGTCGCGACCTGTTCGCCAAAGTGGTCGAGATAATTGAAGTCCATATCGACCGCACCCATGTTAACGATCGGGCCGGGTATCTTTGCACCGAAATGGAGTGTAATACCCTCGTCCGGCTGAATATGCAGGACGATGCGGTTCGTGGTGAGCCGCTCCATCGGCGTATCGCGGAAAAGCACGAACGGCGCGGCCTTGAACTGTACGATTATGCTCGAATATCGCTGGTTGAGGCGCTTGCCCGTCCTGAGATAGAAGGGGACGCCTGCCCAACGCCAATTGTCGATCGAGAGCTTTAGGGCGACGTACGTTTCGGTGTTCGAATGCGGAGCGACAAGCGGTTCGTCGCGATATGCGGCCGCGGTATCGCCGCCGATCTTGCCGGCTCCGTATTGTCCGCGAACGGTCTTCCGGATCACGTCTTCGTCGGTGAACGGCGTGATCGCGTGGAGTATCTTTGACTGCTCATCGCGCACCGCGTCTGCGGCGAAGGAAACCGGCGGCTCCATCGCAGTTAGCGTTACGAGTTGGAAAAGGTGATTCGGCAGCATATCGCGAAGCGCCCCTGCCGAATCGTAGTATCCGCCGCGTTGTTCGACGCCGAGCGTTTCCGCCACGGTGATCTGAACGTGATCGACATAGTTGCGGTTCCATATCGGCTCAAAGATCGAGTTGCCGAAGCGGAATACCAAAATGTTCTGCACTGTCTCTTTGCCGAGGTAATGATCGATGCGGTAGATCTGATCCTCTTTGACGAGCCGCAGCAGGTCGCGGTTGAGCTGCTTTGCCGATTCGAGATCGCGGCCGAACGGCTTCTCATAAACGAACCGTCGCCAGTTGCCGTTCTCCTCCTTGCCGATGCCGTTCTTGATAACCTTTTGCGTAACATCGGCAAACAGCTGCGGCGGCGTTGCGAGATAAAAGAAGTAATTCTCAGGTATCTGAAGCTGCGTGGTAACATCGGCGAGCATCGATTTGAGATCACCAAAGAGATTCTTGTCGTCGTCAAAGTCGCCGCCGGTGTAGAAAGAGCGTTCGGTGAACCATTTGAGAATGTCGGCTTCGGGGCCTTTCGGCACGAACTCTTTGAGAATGCCTTCGACGTGCGCGCGAAACTCGTCAGTACTCATTTCCTGACGGCCGACGCCGACGATCGCGAATTTGTGCGGCAGAAAGTCGCCCTTTGCGAGGTTGTAAAGAGCAGGCAGGAGCTTGCGTTTCGTAAGGTCGCCCGTCGCGCCGAAAATTATCATCACGCAGGCGTCAGCGGTTTTATTTCCTTCAACCATAACTACGAGAATAACATACACATGACGCTCATGTAGGCGAATATCGTCTGACTTTCTTCAGGACGATCGCCGGCCGACACCAAACTGTGTTGAAAGGATGCTGCGTCGCTTCGGAGTGGATCTGAATCGCCGGAAGCTGCTCTGCACCGTGATGGATCAGATGCCGAGCCGTTTGCGGAGTTCGAGTTCGCGGGCGTTCATCTCGCCGTCGTCGATCTCGTGATCGTAACCGCAAAGATGTAACAGGCCGTGCAGGATGAGCTGTTTGATCTCGGTGTCGAGTGAAAGGCCGTTCTCGGCCGCCTGCCGTTCGGCCTGTTCGGCGGAGATAACGATGTCGCCGAGATTGTTCGCAGGCCAGTCAGAACCCTCTGCGTGAGCGGAGGGCCAGTTCGCCGGATCGTCATCAACAGACTGGCCGCCCGCTAACGCAGGCGGTTCCGACATCGGGAAAGAAAGCACGTCGGTGGTCGTGTCTTTTCCGCGAAAGGTTTGGTTCAGCTGACGCATTCGTTTATCGGAAATGAAAGCGACCGAGAAAGCTCCGCCTTTGCTCTCTGCCACATCCGCGGAGAGAGCTGCCGCGAATGCCCGAATGGGAACAATGTCCAACTTGACCTTGCGTTGAAGATTGATGACGTCGATCATACGAAGAAAGTCAACAGTGAATAGTGAACAGGAAAGATCGAAGGGTTGAGGACCGCATTTTACGTTCTCAGATCCTCATTCATAGTTTCATTTGAGTGGGCTTCGTACGCTTTGACGATCATCTGGACGAGCTTATGGCGGACGACGTCCTTCTCGTCGAAATAGACGAAGTCGATCATATCGATGTCCTTCAGGACGACCTCGGCCTCCTTCAGGCCGCTTCGTTGGCCGCGCGGCAGGTCGATCTGTGTTTTGTCGCCGGTAACGACAGCCTTTGACCCAAAGCCGATGCGCGTGAGGAACATCTTCATCTGCTCGCTTGTGGTGTTCTGAGCTTCGTCGAGGATGATGAACGCATCCGAGAGCGTGCGGCCGCGCATAAATGCCAGCGGAGCGATCTCGATGATGCGTTTTTCGAGCATCTTCGTAACCTTTTCCGAATCGACAAGGTCGAACAACGCATCGTAAAGCGGCCGCAGGTAAGGATCGACCTTGTCCTGCAGGTCGCCGGGCAGGAATCCGAGCCGCTCGCCCGCCTCGACCGCCGGACGTGTCAAGATAATGCGGCTCACCTGTTTCTTGAACAGTGCATCGACCGCCATCGCGACCGCCAGAAAGCTCTTGCCCGTTCCTGCAACGCCGATCCCGAAAACGAGGTCATTCTTTGCGATCGCATCAAGGTATTTACGCTGATTTGCGGTCTTTGGCGCGACGGTCTTCTTCCCCGAAGGGTTAAATCTGGCCTTCTGAAAATGATCTTTGAGGCTATATGCGCGGTCCTCTGCGATCTGCTTGAATGCGTCTTTAAGTTCCTTGTCGGTGAACGTGCTGCCGTCGGCAAATAGTTCGCCGAAATCGTGCAGGATTTGCTGAACGGTCTCGATATCCTTCGGATCGCCGTCGATGACGAGCTCGCTGCCGCGCGTGCCGATATTTACATCGAGCAGTGATTCGAGATATTTGATGTTCTGGTCCTGAACGCCAAAAAGCGTGTTCAGTCCCTGCGGTGGTAGTTCGAGCTTCTTCAAATATGCAATAGGCGGCTGTGAACGCCGATGCTGATAGTATATGCCTTGAGGCTACAAGAACTGCGTTTCGCTGTCAATGTTCAACTGCCTGCGGCTTTGGACACGAAACAACGACTGTGCTATCCTTGCTCTTTTGTAAGTACGTTGAATTTTCAACAATATATCGCAGGAGAACCTATAAAAGAAACATGGCTAACGGAGAAAACGGGCAAGTCGGAAAGGTCGTACAGATCATCGGCCCGGTCGTTGACGTAGAGTTTTCAGACAATTATTTGCCGCCGATCTATCAGGCGATGCGCATCACGAGCGACGGCTTTGACGGCGAGAAGATCGACGTCATTGCCGAAGTTCAGCAGCATCTCGGCGAGGGCCGCGTGCGTGCGGTCTCGATGCTTCCTACTGACGGAATGGTACGCGGAATGAAGGTTATCGACCTTGGCGGGCCGATAACGATACCGGTCGGTACACCGACGCTTGGCCGCGTTATGAACGTGGTCGGCGAGCCTGTGGACGAGCTCGGACCTGTTGATTCGGAAACGCGATACCCCATCCATCGTCATGCACCGACATTTGCCGAGCAAGCGACAAAGAAGGAGATGTTCGAGACGGGCATCAAGGTCATCGATCTGGTCCAGCCGTTCCTTCGCGGCGGTAAGATCGGCCTCTTCGGCGGTGCGGGCGTCGGCAAGACGGTTCTCATCATGGAGCTTATCAACAACGTTGCTAAGGGGCGTGACGGTTACTCAGTATTCGCCGGCGTCGGCGAACGAACGCGTGAAGGCAACGACCTCCTGCGTGAAATGGTAGAGTCAAAGGTCATCAAATTCGGCGATAAATTCAACGAGCATATGGAAGAGACCGGCGAATTCGATCTTTCAAAGGTCGACAAGGCGTCGATCAAGGATTCAAAGGTGTCGCTCGTTTACGGCCAGATGACCGAGCCGCCGGGAGCACGTCTGCGTGTCGCACTGTCAGGACTCACGGTTGCCGAGTATTTCCGCGACCAAGGCAACGACGTGCTGTTCTTTGTTGACAATATTTTCCGCTTTACACAGGCGGGTTCAGAGGTGTCGGCACTCCTCGGACGTATGCCGTCAGCGGTCGGTTACCAGCCTACGCTTGCGACCGAGATGGGCGAGATGCAGGAGCGCATCACGTCAACCAAGACCGGCGCCATCACTTCTATTCAGGCCGTTTATGTGCCGGCGGATGACTACACCGACCCGGCACCTGCAACTACATTCGCGCACCTTGATGCGGTTACCGCACTGTCGCGGCAGATCGTCGAGCTTGGAATTTACCCGGCGGTTGATCCGCTTGCTTCGAACTCCACGATTCTTAGTCCGGATGTCGTCGGCGAAGAGCACTACAACACAGCTCAGTCGGTCAAAAAGATACTTCAGCGGTATAAGGACCTGCAGGACATCATCGCTATTCTCGGCCTCGATGAGCTTTCAGAAGATGACAAGCTTACCGTATCACGCGCACGTAAGATCCAGCGATTCTTCTCGCAGCCGTTCACGGTCGGAGAACAGTTTACCGGTCTCAAGGGCGAATACGTGAAGGTTGAAGATACTATCAAGGGCTTTAAGGAGATCCTCGACGGAAACTGCGACGATATGCCTGAGCAGGCGTTCTATATGGTCGGAACCATCGAGCAAGCCCGTGAAAAAGCCAAGAAAATGGCTGCAGCGGCTTAAGCTGATCTACGATAATGCTGAAGTTGGAAATAGTAACACCGGAAAAGCGTGTCCTGGACGCTGATGTTGATATGGTAACGGTGCCGACGGCATCGGGCGAAGCGGGCATTTTGCCTGAACACGCGCCGCTTGTATCGGCGTTAAAGCCGGGCATCATGTCGTATGTCGTCAAGGGAAGCAGCGAAAAGCTTGCTGTGTCGGGCGGATTTGTTGAGGTGAACTCGAACAAGGTTGCCGTGCTTGCCGATGCCGCCGAGAAAGCCGGCGATATTGATGCGGCAGAGGCACGCCGTGCTCTCGACGCCGCTGAAAAGGAGCTTGCCGAGGCTGCAAGCTCGTCAGTTGAAGAGACCGAGGCGATCCGAAACCAGATCGAAGCCGCCAGTGCCCGCGTGACGCTTGCGTCGGGCCGTTAACAGGCGTGTTTGATCGTGCAGTGGGCGCGGGCTGTTATTGCCTGCGTCCATTTATTTTGTGCACGGCGTCCGCTTTACACGCCGCTTTTCAGAATTCGCTTGACTAGATGTTTGGAACTGGCCGTGATTTTTGATAAGTTGGAATTTTGGAGCATCGATCAAGATCGCTGCATACAGAGGTGTCGTAAATGATATCAAAACTTGAGACAGTACTATCCAATTTCACTGAGGAAGATTGGCGCAAAGCGGTAGAGGAGCTGCTTCCGGCGATCCATGAGGTCGATCGTAATGCGGTACAAATTTGGTTCCGCTTCTATCCGCTGGAGCTGCGAGAATATCTCGCAGATGCCGAGGATCAGCCTGCGGCTATCAAAGAGCTGGAGCTTCAAGGCGATTTCGACCTTGCTACGCACATTGCCGGGTCGCACCACTTCCTCTATGGCCACAGATATTGGAAGGCCGTTAAATGCTCGGTCGAGAAAGAGGCCGAGGAGTTCAATGCCGATGACGCAAAGCTGACCGAGATCATCAAGGAAGTGGCAATACGGGTAGCCGAGAAGAAGGGAATCGACCGCACTCTGGTAAATGCCATCGCCGCGGTCGGATTGGCGACGATGCGCCAGGTCGGGCTTGAAACATTCACTGCCGCAAGTGATGAGATCGAAGAGCCTAAAGGCCTTATGGCGAGATCGCCCGACGCGATCGTGGCCGAACGATCGAAGGATGACTCCCAAGGTATGTTCGGATTTCTCAAGACCGTTGATAAGAAATACTCGGTCAGGGTGCTTGCTCGTGATTACGAGGGCAAGTTCTCTGTACTCTATGACCAAGAGATCACACACGCAGCGGCACAGGATAAGTCGCAGGCGTGGCAGGAGAAGGATCCGCGTTGTTGGAACGGGCCGGTTCCGGTTGAGTGTATCGCTGCAACTTGCGGGCTTTGTTGGGTTGGTGTGATCGGCGGGCAGGAGAAACTCTCGGAGGTCGCGCCGCGTGAACGCCGTGCTATGAAGGTCTTCGGTTACGATCAGCCCGAGGACGAAAAGCCTTTCCTGCGGCTTGCGTGCCAAGTAAGAGCTTACGGCAATGCGACGCTGGTCGTGCCGCCGTGGAACGGCACATTCGGAAAGAAAGTGCGAGGCGACGTTGAAGAGGTTGAACTCGAGCCGAATACAACATCGGCAAAGCGTCTGCGCGAGATCGTAAAAGAAGCCTTGTCCGGTGAGTGACAGGCTGCCGACCGCGGACATTTATAGGAGCACGAAGCATCGCTTCGTGCTCTTCTTCTTTCTTGATTCGTGCGGTGATATCGTTACCTGAGATCGGAGGGTCTTTCGTCAGTGATAAGAGGATCAAAGAACGCCTTTTGGCTCGTTATAGCTGCCGTGCTCATCTGGAGTACGGGCGGGCTTTTGATAAAACTGACCGCGCTCGATGCGTATCAGGTTACATTCTTTCGCAGCCTGCTGGCGGGCCTTACCGTCCTGATCGTAATGCGGAAGGAAGGCCTTAGGATCAACGCATTCGGCCTGCTTTGCTCATTGTTCTATGCCGGACTGCTCTTCCTCTTTGTGTGGGCGACGAAACACACGACCGCTGCGAATGCGATCTTTCTTCAATATACGGCACCGATCTATATTCTGATCCTTGCCCCATTCGTAATTCGCGAACGTTTTCATTTGCGCGATCTGATCACCGTGGTGCTGTGCATTATCGGGATGTCACTCTTTTTCGTGGGCAAACTCGAGATCAGCGATTACAGCGGGAACATTGCCGCTCTCGGCAGCGGCATTTGCCTCGGCCTTTACATAATGTTACTAAAGCATCCGGCATTTTCGACCGAGAAGGAGAATGCTGCCGGGCGTCGCGGAGCCGCACCCGTAGCGACCGTGGTTTACGGCAATCTGCTTCTTGCAATTGTGATGCTGCCGAGCGGTATCGGTGCATTGCCGGTGATGACAACAAAGGATGTCTTTGCGGTTGCGTTTCTCGGTATAGTGCAGATCGGCATAAGTTACATTCTTTTCATAAAGGGTATTTCCGGCGGTACGCGGCCTATCGACGCATCGATCATCGGCTTTGTCGAACCGCTGCTCAATCCTGTTTGGGTGTTTCTCTTTATCGGAGAACAGCCCTCGAACTGGGCACTGCTCGGCGGCGCTATAATAATAGCAACGGTCCTTATCCACACCATCCGCCAATACCGAACGCCAGTCGCAGGCGCAGCATAACAGCAATACACTTCTTTACCTTACAGCAATAATAAAAAAGCCTGCCGGTTAAGCAGACTTGAACTATCTGAATGGTGGCCAGGGACGGGATCGAACCGCCGACACGCGGATTTTCAGTCCGCTGCTCTACCAACTGAGCTACCTGGCCGCGATGTTATCCGCCCGAAGCGAGCGAATAAACAAGTTTAGGGAAGCCCCAAGATGATGTCAAATCACAGCGAAAAAGTTGCCGGGGCGCATTAGATCTCCAATAAAGTTCGCAGACGCGAATTTTCTGTAAGGGCACAGTGTGGGAAGCCGAACGAGCCTACGGAACGCGAGAGATGAATTTCAGGATCGCTTCCGCTGCACGGTCTGAAGCTCCGGCGGTGCCTAACGAAGCAGCGGCCCTGAGCAATTCTTCGCGGAT
The DNA here is from genome assembly GCA_015075585.1 of Chloracidobacterium sp. Classification (NCBI taxonomy): domain Bacteria; kingdom Pseudomonadati; phylum Acidobacteriota; class Blastocatellia; order Chloracidobacteriales; family Chloracidobacteriaceae; genus Chloracidobacterium; species Chloracidobacterium sp. The sequence continues at coordinate 46,152 of JABTUB010000002.1, read as the reverse complement.
CGCAGCGTTGCGTTGCGGCTCAAGAAGCGACAGCAGCTCATCGGAAAGGGAAGTCGGATCGAGATCATTTTGAATGAGTTCACGGACGATGCGTTGCCCCGCAATGAGATTGATCAGGCCGTAATGATCTATGTTTATCAAGGGCTTTAGTAATCGGTAATTCAGGGAAGACCCGCGATAGATTATCACCATCGGTGTGCCGAGTATGCCCGTTTCGAGCGTTGCAGTTCCGCTGGCGACGATGGCCGCGTCGGCAGAGGAAATGAGGTCGTAGGTCTCGTTTTCAACGATCGGTATATCAATGTGTTCGCAGCGGCTTATTATCGCTTTGATCTGGCCGAGCTGGCCGCTGCCGGCAGCGGCAATAGCGAACTGTATCTCGGGCCGCTTTGCCGAGATGATATCAACCGCGTCAAGAATGATCGGAAGGTGGCGTTCGATCTCGCCATGACGGCTTCCGGGCAGCAGTGCGACCAGCGGCCGTTCGTCGTTCAGTCCGTGCGACGCACGAAACGCCGCTCGGTCCATTTTCGGCCGCACTTCACCCGTCAAAGGGTGGCCGATATATTCGACGTGGTGTATTCCTCGCTGTGCGTACCAATCCTTTTCGAACGGAAGTATCGTCAGCAACAGATCGACGTACCTGCCGATCGTGCGGCTGCGGTAGCTTCGCCACGCCCACAATTGAGGCGAAATATAGTAGATGACCGGAATGCCAGCCTTCTTAAGCGAACGCGCAAGCCGGAGATTGAAGTCGGGGAAGTCCACAAGTATCGCAGCATCGGGCTTTTGCTGTATCGCTGAATCCCTCAGCGACCTGTATGCACGGATGAACATCGGCAATGCCGCCGCGATCTCGGCGACACCCATGACGGCCATTTCATCCGAGCGCACTACCGCTTCCACCCCTGCGGATCGCATTTTCGGTCCTGCTGCACCGGAAAAATGGCAGTTCGAGGCTCCGGCGCGTTCCATAACGGCACGGACGAGCCTTTCCGCGTGAGCGTCACCCGACACCTCGCCGGCCGAAATAAAGAAGCTGAGACCTTTGCTCATAGTCCCGAATTACTTAAAGCTAAATGATATATTCGATCGCAAAAATTACAACCCAAGGTGCTGTGGGAGGCATCCAAAGCAGCGTAGAAATCGGAAACTTGATGCGACAGTATCGCACTTGCTTGCAGAAACTAGTCTAAACACTTAAAATTCAATGTTTTGATGTCCTAAACGGGCCGTTGTTGATATAGTTCAGACCGTGTTGTTCGGAGGCGTTCGTGACCTTTCGTTTTAATATAATTCTTTCTTTTGTCGCACTTCTTTTCTTGGCCGCCACAGTTGCTGCACAAGTTGATTCGGTGATCGGGCAGGTGTCGAATTCGCCGGCCGAATCTTACGCAGGGGCGATGAGCGGCGACGGCCGCTTTGTCGTTTTCGAATCACGCGGAAACGTGGCTACCGTCAACCCTCGCAATGAGGATGGTAACAATGAGATCTTTTTATTTGATTATGCCCAACGGCGGATCTTCCAGATAACTGATACCAAATCGGTGCTCATCGATACGACAAAGGCGGCTACCTTTGATAACGTGCGCATTGAGATAACCAATACGCGTCCCGTGATAAGCAATGACGGGAAGTGGATCGCATTCAGCTCGAACGCGACAATCGCTTACCCGGGCGATGTTAACTACCCGCCGGTGATCAGTTCGACAAATCCGGGCAGTTTTGACGGCAATGCTTATACGTCGCCGACGCCGACGCCGAGTCCAAGTCCGAGCCCGAGTCCAAGTCCAAGTCCGAGTGCGTCGCCCACGCTTGGTGACAATGCTCTGACTCATGACGCCAATCTGGAGATGTGGCTGTATCAAATACCGGTATACGCGGCTGTCAGCGATCTTTCTAGCGGCGATGATCTTCCGCTAACCGATCTTTCGGTCGGTACTTTTACTGCTGTAACGAATACGGTGCCAAGCCAGCTTCCGCGATCGGGGAGTTCGACGTTAGGAGCCTTTATCGCCGACGATAATCACGACGCAAGCATAAGCGATGACGGTTCGGTTATCGCTTTCGGTTCGACACGAGATCTTGTTCCCGCGATAGGTAATTCATTTCCAACTGATGATAACGAAGAGATCTTTGTTTATTTGCGGCCATCGGGCACTCTGAATCAAGTAACGAAGACGCCGCGCGGTCCGATCTCGAATCCGATCTACAGCAAGAATCCCTCGATCTCAGGCAACGGCTTGCGCGTGTCTTTTGTCAGTACCGGCGACAATCCGATCGTAGGGATGACGGGAGGCGACAATCCTGCGAGCAGCCGTAATGAGGAGGTCTTCTACTGCGACCTGACGAGTACGGGTGCGCCCGGTGCCGTAAAGAAGCAGGTGACGGTAACGACGCCGACAAATCCGGGTGATATTGTCAACATCTATTCCCTCGGCCGCCGAATGAGCCGCGACGGCAAATACATTGCGTTCGATTCGTACGCAGACCTTGCCAACGAAAATAGCGGCACGAATTATACATCGTTCGCCTTGTACCTCTATGATACGACCGCGAACTCATTCCGAAGGATACTGCCTCGCAGCGACGCGGACAGCAGTGCGACCGGCGGCGATGTGGTGCGCTATCCTGCCTTTACCGATACGGATGCCAATGGCACGCCGTACACAATGGTCCTTGAGACACGGCTGAATATAAAAAATGACGGAACAGTTGCAGCAACGAATTCCGAGGGGCTTAACCCGAATTCGGCGCGTCCGACACAGCTCTATTCATATCCTCTGGATCAGCCGCCGGCTACTGCAAGGTTCTCGCGGCTTACGAAGTTGCCGCTGCCGTTCACATTCATTGCTTCAACGCAGGCCTTGCCGAGCAATTCGATCCGGCGGATGACCTTTAACCTTGCGTTGACGGAGATAGGCACTGGTAACCCCGACCTACAGAGCGAGGTTTATTACTATTTGCTGCCGACGGCCATTCATTCGACGCCGATCAACTTTACGATGGCGACAGGTGCGACCGGTATGCCGGTCTCACAGACAGAAGTAACACCAACGCCCACGCCAAGTCCGACCGCGACTCCGACCGCAACTCCGACGCCGACCGCTACACCTACACCGTCGCCTACGCCGACACCGACCGGCAGCCCAACGCCTACTCCGTCGCCGACACCGACTCCGCCGCCGAATACGCCGCCTGCCGTACACGGGATCGCTCCCGGAATGCTCGCGACACTCTATTTCGGCTCCGGAACTTCATTTCCGGTTGTCGCACGTTCAACTACCGGCTCGATCGAGAGGCGATTTGAACTGCCTATCGAACTCAGTGGTGTGACCATGACGATAAACGGAGCGGCATGCGGGCTTAGACGGGTCAGCCGCACTCGAATTGACTTCCTTGTGCCTGAAGGGCTGGCATCTGCCGCTGCCGGTACGCGCTACGATATGATCATCAATAACAACGGTACGGTAATGACGACCGGAGTGACGATCGTGCCGGCGCGACCTGATATATTCAATATGCAGATGCTGCCTGTGCCCGGCGGGCGGACTCGGGCCTTTAATGTAACGAACACGGCCGCGACCGGTGAACCATTCACGGTTACGACGCGGCGCATCCGTCCGTTCGGCCGTACTGCGACGGTACTGCGGATCTATATGACCGGCATTATGACGTCGCTGCCGGCTAACACACGGATCCGCATAGGCACCACATCGGCCATTGGTACGACGGTCGTTTCCGAGTCGAAAAAGTATGACACTGGGATCTGGTATATCGACTGTACGCTGCCGCCTGATCTTGCGGGTGCGGGCGATGTGCCGGTCATAGTTACCATTACGATAGACGGCGTGAGTTTCTCATCGCGGTTTGATGATACTGCGTCCCGGATATTTATCGTTTAAGCGAATTTGATCGTTCATTCGTAAGGGATGGGGCGAGAACCCGTCCCTTTTGTTTTGTATCCGCAACGAGACCGGCGGCGCGTGACGAAATTGATAAAAACCCGTATCTATATTATCCTTTAGTTATAATCGAATAACCTTTCGTCCAAAGAAAATTTCGATAACATTTATTACTTTATTTTATCCACGGAGGTGGCCGGATACACTATGGCAGAAAAAGACGTTAGTACAATGAAGATCGCACCAAAGGTTTGGAAGAACGGAGAGTTCATCGATTGGGCGGATGCCAAAATCCACGTGATGGCGCATGTGGTCAATTACGGATCGAGTGTCTTTGAAGGCATTCGTTGTTATGAGACCGAAAACGGGCCGGCCGTGTTTCGCCTGACCGAGCATATGCAGCGGCTGATCAATTCGGCGAAGATCTACCGGATGCAGACGCCTTTCTCGCGACAGGACTTTTGCGATGCAGCGGTCGAGCTAGTGCGTCTGAGCGGGCTTGAACATTGCTACCTGCGTCCGATCGTGTTTCGCGGCCTTAGTGATGAAAAGCCGTCTTTTGGTGTTAATCCTTTTCCGGCACCAATTGACGCGTACGTGGCGGCATGGCAATGGGGGAAATATCTGGGTGAGGAGGCCCTCGAATCAGGGATCGACGTGTGCGTTTCGAGCTGGACACGCATCACAACGAACTCGATGCCGGCAATGGCAAAGGCGGGGGCGAATTATATGAATTCGCAGCTCATCAAGATGGAGGCGATACTTGGCGGCTACAGCGAAGGCATTGCCCTCGACGACCGCGGCTTTGTTTCCGAAGGCTCGGGCGAGAATCTCTTCCTGGTAAATAACGGCAAGCTCTTCACGCCGCCGCTAGGTGCCTCGGTGCTTCCCGGCATTACACGCGATTCCGTTATACAGATCGCACGCGAACTTGGGATCGAGGTCGTTGAGACAAATATCCAACGAGCGGCGCTCTATATTGCTGACGAAGTATTCTTCACGGGAACCGCCGCTGAGATAACGCCGATCCGCTCGGTTGATAAGATCACTGTGGGCGAGGGGCATCGCGGGCCGTTGACAGCACGGCTGCAGGAAGAATTCTTCAACATCATCACGGCAAAACGGCCTGCTCCATTCGGTGCCGATTGGCTTACATTTGTGAATGACGGCCGAACGACCGCAAGCGCGTAGGCTGTTCGTACACATTGATACTCCGGTCTGATGGCCGCTCGGTTCAACGGGCGGCCATTTTTACGCAAATAATGTTCAGCGGATTCCGACCTGTTCGGTACCGAATGTACCTATACCGTTGAGCCTAAATGAGAAGACAAAGCGATTTTCTTGACGGGCTCCGAGATCGAAGCGGTAATACTGAACGGCCAAGGCACAGCAGTTGTACGCGTATCCAAGCGTGTAGAGAGATGAAATAAGCGGCGAAAGGCCTTGCGCCCGCCTGCTTTCAAAATCGAAGAAGAACGACGCTCCGCCGTAAACTCCCCGATCGCGGTTTCCCGCAAAGATAGAAGGCGACCATTGAGCACCACGCAGTGTGCCGGCCTCCTTGCCGTTCACATCGGCATATCGCGACAACGAAGGTATCAGCGTAACCGCCCGAGTGTAGTAGAACGTCTGGAAGATCTTCAGCAGCTTTGTGTCGTATCCGATAGATGATGAAACGGCTCGTATTCCGTCGCCCTGCACGCCAATATCCATTCTTGCGTTGATCCAGATATTCTTTCGCGGCCGGTAAGTTGCGTCGATGTTCAATGGCGAGAAACGCCGAGGCACGCCGCCAAAGGTATAGAAGCTCAGCGCCGTCATCGGTTCGATCTGATTTCTCCGTCCGGGCGTCAGTGCTCCGCCAAATCTGGGGTCGAAGAAATATTTGCCCCTTACGGTCAGCGTGAATACCTCGTAAGGCTGGATCGACAATCCCGCTTGACCTGATGATGATGCACCTTGTTCGCGCAGGGCACCTTGGGCTTTGCCCGTCACAGCTTCGCCGTATCGGCGGGTGTAGATGCGGTTCGTGATGCCGAACTCTATTTCGTTCGTGTTGGTTGCAGTGTCAATTTGATCAAATCTGATGATCCGCGCAAAGCTGTCGATACCTTTTACAAGGCGATATGTTATGAATGGCTCGATAACGTGGCGAAATCGAAATTTATTCTTCTTGCCGTAAAAGTTCTTTGCGAGAGCGACGGGGCGAATGTCGAGTGTGAATTCACCATATTTGCGAATAAGGTCGCGGCCAATGATCCGGCCGATGCCGTCAAGGGAGTTCGAATAGTATGTAACACGTGCCGCCGCAGTCGCTGTGATATTGAGGTATTTCGTTTGCCACGGCATCGTCAATTCCGGGTAAATATCGAATCTTTGGCCGATGGCGGGCGTTTTCAGCGGGATCGTTCCTGTCATTATTCCGTAAAGCGTGCGATCGTCGGCTGTTTCACGGCGTGATATTCCTTCCGCACTGGTCTTGAACGAAAAGTAAACGTTTTTTAAGAACGAAAGTCGCGAGGGCCTTTTTTCGAAGCTTATGCTGGGCAAGTTGCGGACCTTTATATGCACGTTCGGGATAGATATCTCCTGCGAACGTGCAAGGATGTTCATCGTGTAGTTGTTCCAACTCTTGTTGACAAAAGCCTGTGAAACCTCGATCGGCGAGATTATCTGCTGGATCCCATCGGTGAACACCTGCCTGAATGCGAGGTTTGACGTCAACTTAACATCGACCGACGCGGTAAAGCCGTTCGGGAAGAAATGAACGCCGTTCGCATAGATCTGCGTACCGCCTTGGTCGGGATGAGCGGCATCTTTTTTTGCACCGAATATTCTGTCCTTTACTGAATAGAAACCGAAGTCGAAGTATGAGCGTGAGTTGGCCCGCGTACGAACGTCAATACCGTAGCCGAGGCCGCGGCTCGAAAAAAGATCCATTCGGATGGTGGCATCGGCCGACCGCCCGAGCGTCTGAAAGTATGCACCTGACAGGCGAACTCCCTTGAGCTTTGAATATGAGAACGTCGGCGTGAGGAAGCCGGAGCTGCGGTCGCGTTCTTTGATGGGTATCGAGCCGTAGGGAACGTAAAGCAGCGGCAACCGTTTGACGCGAAACTTCGCATTATGGAATTTAACCTTGTCGCCGATCTTGATCGTTGCCTTTTTCGTCGTAAAGCTCCAGATCGGGACGGCGCCTTCGCACGCCGTGATCTCGGCATTGTAGATCACGATGATTTCGGGGCCGGTCTTTTCGACGCGGTCCGCTTTGAAGTAGATCACCGTTCCGTCATTCGTTTGATTCGTAAACCCTGTCGAGTCTTCGAAAATGCCGGCCTTTGTCTTGTAATTGAATTTTGCCTTTACGCCAGTTATACGCTGATCCTCGCCTTGGTCAAAAACGACATCGCCCTCGGCAGTAAGCATTGAGTCAGTTTCCGAAACGGTTACCTTTTCTGCTTGAAGCCGGTAGATGCCGTATCGCACATCCACATTGCCCTGGTGCACCACGATCCGACGGCCGTTCTGCTCGGAAGCATCAGACCTGTCGGAATAAACGATCAGCTTGCCGTCGCCGCCTTCGGGTTCAACAAGCGGTTTCTTTGCGGGTTTTGGGGCGGCAATGCTCTGTTCGGGTGAGATCGGGTTAATATTCGGCGTATCTGTGATCGGATCAGCCACTTGGCGGCTCACCGGGTCGGTTTGTTGTCCCGTAACGGCCTGCGGCAGCAGCGAGAGGGCAAATAGAACTAAAAAGACTGCTATAAACCGCATCGTATCAATAGGTTATCTGGCCTTGATGCTAACACGAATCACGAACTTTTCGTAAGGTCACACGTTCTATTTCGTTGATAATTCCAGTACAAAATAGTCGGAATTTTCAATATGCGTGATCGTTCCCGTGCTGAACGGCGGCTGAAAGAACATATTTGCGGGATACGAGTTTCCTGAGACCGTATCGTCGCCTGAGATCTCGCTTTGTGCGATAACCTCGGTAGGGAACCACGTTTCCATCGGAATCCTTACCGGGGTCGGAGCATTGATCCGCTCTGCCTCTGCAACGATCTTGGCAGCATCTGCCGGCGAAAATCGCATTACCGCTGTTATGCGAGCGTGGTCGGGGCTTTCCTGCCAGGCAATATCCTCTGTCTCAAATGGCAGGTTTATCAAAAGCGCGAGCTCTTCTGAGTTGGTCTTTGCGGAGTTTTCTTTCTGATCACGACCGATGTTCGCTGTCGGTACGTTGGCGTTCGAAGGCTTCGTGCTGCACGAAACTAAGACGAAAACAGACGTAACGGTCAAGATCGCGAAAAAAGCTCTTAGCATCGGGCAATTGTATCCGTATTCCGGCTTTGTTGCAAAAATCGGATCACACACCGCACAGACTGCACATTCAGCGTCTTGCATGGCATCGCCGTCCGACTTAAACTGTTCAGTTAGTTCACTTGAAACAATTTGCAAATGAAGATCACAGATATGAACGGAATTCCCGCCAGATCGACCGCTGAGACCGAGCGTTGGGAAAAAGAAACGCTCGCTCCCGTACTCGAGAAAGCCCCCGAGCGTCGGGCATCGTTTGAGGGCGTCAGTTTAGTGCCGGTGGATCGACTCTATACTGCCGCTGACAGCGCGACGGCGGATGTCGGTTTTCCCGGCGAATATCCGTATAAACGCGGTATTCATCCTACGGGCTATCGCGGCAAGTTGTGGACAATGCGGCAGTTTGCGGGCTTCTCGTCGCCTGAGGAAACGAACCGCCGCTTCAAATATCTGATGGAGCAGGGGCAGACAGGGCTTTCGGTGGCCTACGATCTTCCCGCGCTGATGGGCCTTGATGCCGATTCGCCGCTCAGCGAAGGCGAGGTAGGCAAATGCGGCGTTGCGGTTTCGTCGCTTGCTGATTTTGAAGTGCTCTTTGACGGCATTCCGCTCGAAGAAGTCACCGTCTCGCAAACGATCAATGCACCCGCTCCGATCTTTCTGGCGATGTATCTCGTTGTCGCCGAAAGGCAGAAAGCCGACCTCAAAAAGATCTCAGGCACGCTTCAGAATGACATTTTGAAAGAATACATCGCGCAAAAGGAGTGGATATACCCGATCAAGCCTGCGATGAAGCTGGTGATCGATACCTTTGAGTACACGACCAAATTTGTGCCGAAGTACAATCCCATCTCGGTCAGCGGGTATCACATCCGCGAAGCCGGCGCGACAGCGTTGCAAGAGCTTGCGTTCACACTACGCGACGGTGTCGAATACGTTCACTACGGCGTGGAACGCGGCATGGACATAGATGAATTCGTACCGCGGCTTTCATTCTTCTTTAATGCACACAATGACTTCTTCGAAGAGATCGCAAAGTACCGTGCGGCTCGTGTTGTATGGGCGCGCACGATGAAAGAGCGTTTTGGTGCAAAGAATCCGCGTACGATGCAGATGCGCTTTCATACACAGACGGCGGGCGTCTCGCTTACGGTACAGCAGCCGATGATCAATATTGCGCGGGTTGCGATACAGGCATTGGCAGGCGTGCTCGGCGGGACGCAGTCGCTGCATACAGATTCCTATGATGAGGCGCACGCTTTGCCTACGGATGAAGCGGCCTTGATCGCACTCCGGACGCAGCAGATCATTGCTGAAGAGACAGGTGTCGCAAATACGGTCGATCCGCTTGGCGGCAGTTATTATGTCGAGGCCCTTACCGAGAAGATGATCGACGGATGCTTCGAGTATTTTGACAAGATCGACGGATTTGGCGGGATGGTCGAAGCGATCGAGGCCGGCTTTCCGCAGCGTGAGATCCAGGAATCGGCTTATCTGTATCAAAAAGCGGTCGAGCGTGGCGATCAAACGATCGTCGGCGTTAACAAATACGTGATGGAGGACGAGGCAGAGCCTGAGATACTTCAGATCGACGAGAATGTACGCGATCATCAACTGCGTCGTCTCGACAATGTAAGGTCAACGCGTGACAACGGCGCGGTCGGCATTGCGATCGATAAACTAAAAAAAGCGGCTGTATCTGGTGAGAATACGATGCCTGCGATCATTGAAGCCGTCGCCGCGTATGCGACCGTCGAAGAGATAAGCGTTGCTCTGCGTGATGTTTACGGGATTTACGAGGAGCCGGCATTTTAGATGTGATAAAGATCGACGATCGTTCAACAAAACTCCTCGGAAGGCGAGGCGAAGATCTCGCCGCGGCATTTCTGCATGAGAACGGCTATCGCATCATTATCCGCAATTTTAAGGTTCCGGTCGGCCGTAATCGGAAAGGCGTATCGGTCTCGGGCGAGATCGACATCATTGCTCTCGACGGCGAAACGCTTTGTTTCATTGAGGTCAAGACGCGGCGATCCGAAAGTTTCGTGCCGATCACAAAGAATATTGATCTTCGCAAGCAGCGGCAGATAATACGGACGTCAAAGGTCTATCGAAGGCTTTTCGACCTGTTCGAGACGCCTGTGCGATACGACGCGGTAACGGTCCTGCTGAATGAGATCGATAAGCCGCGTGTCGAGCTTTTACGAGCCTTTTTCACGGGATCCGCCTTTCGTGAAAGGCGCCGGAAGAACTTTGAATGATCTTCATTGGAACAATTTGCTTTGCAGTTACGTAACCTATCCCGAACGGCCTCTAACAAATTATGAAACTACAAATACTTACAGCAGCATTGCTTTTATTATCCCTGATCGCGATCAACGGATTCGCTCAACAGCCGGGGTTGATCGACAGGGAAGTGATCTTTGGCAATCCGGAATACTCGGGTGCTCAGATCTCGCCCGACGGCAAGTTCATCTCGTTCATCAAGCCTCTCAACGGCACGATGAACGTGTGGGTAAAGGGCATCAATGAACCGTTTACATCTGCGCGGCCAATGACGAACGATCAAAAGCGGCCGGTACGCGGCTACTTCTGGTCGCGGGACAGCAGATACATATTGTTCGTACAGGATAATGGCGGTGATGAGAATTTCAATGTCTTTGCGGTCGATCCGTCAGCCAAGGCGGCCGATGGTTCGCCCGTTCCTGCGGCACGCAACCTTACTGAGGGTAAAGGCGTCAGTGCGGTGATCCAAGCCGTGCCGAAGTCGGATCCGGACACGATCTTTGTCGGGATAAATGATAGAGATAAGGCGTGGCACGACCTTTACAAGGTCAAGATATCAACAGGCGAACGTACGTTGGTAAGTCAGAACAACGATCGGCGGCAAGAGGTAAAATTCGACAATGCTGACAAACTCCGACTTGCGGTTCGTTCACCGCAGAACGGCGATACTGAGATACTGCGGCTGAACGCCGACGGCAGTTCGACCGTGATCTACAAATGCGATGTCTTTGAGACGTGTTCGCCGCTTAATTTTCACAAGGATAACAAGCGCGTTTACATTCAGACGAACAAAGGTGATCTTGACCTGATCGAGCTTCAACTGCTCGATGTCGAGACCGGAAAGACGGAAAAGGTCGAGAGCGATCCGCTTGGCAAGGTTGACCTCGATAACGTCAGCTTCTCGGACGTAACGCACGACATCATTTTTACAAGCTACAATGATGACAGGGTGCGGACGTACTGGAAGGACAAGGCGTATCAGAAGGACTACGAGAAGATCAAAAAACAGCTTGGCGACCGCGAGATCAGCTTCAACTCAAGTACGGCTGACGAAACGAAGTTCATCGCAGCCACATACAGCGACACCGATCCGGGGACGGTTTGGCTTTACGACCGCAAGACGGGAAATCTCTCGACACTTTATCAAATACGCGAAAAACTTGACCGCAAGGCACTTGCGCCGATGACATCGGTTCGTTATAGATCGTCGGACGGGCTGGAGATCCCCGCGTATCTGACGCTGCCGAAAGGCGTGACGGCAAAGAACCTGCCGCTCGTCGTCTTTCCGCACGGCGGGCCTTGGGCACGCGATTCGTGGGGCTACAACGGCTTTGCACAGTTCTTGGCAAATCGCGGTTACGCCGTCCTGGAGCCGAATTTTCGCGGATCGACGGGTTACGGCAAGAAGTTCTTGAATGCGGGCAACAATGAGTGGGGCCAAAAGATGCAGGATGACCTCACATTTGGCGTCAAGTACCTTGTGGATCAGGGCATCGTCGATCCGAAGCGTGTTGCCATAATGGGCGGCAGTTACGGCGGCTATGCGACGCTGGCGGGTGTCGCTTTTACGCCGGATGTTTACGCTGCGGCAGTTTCTATCGTCGGGCCTTCGAATCTCGAGACTCTGCTCGAATCGATACCGCCGTATTGGGAAGCGGCACGTGTAACCTTCTATAAGCGAATGGGCGACCCGAACACGCCCGAGGGCCTTGCACAAATGCGTCGCCAGTCGCCGCTGTTCTCGGCGGATAGGATCAGGACGCCGCTGATGGTTGTGCAGGGTGCGAACGATCCGCGTGTGAACAAGCGCGAATCAGATCAGATAGTCATCGCGCTTCGCGACCGCAGCTTCCCGGTCGAGTACATCGTTGCGCCCGACGAAGGGCACGGCTTTGCGCGGCCGGTGAACAATATGGCGATGCTTGCGGCCTCCGAGAAGTTCCTTGCCAAGTACTTGGGCGGGCGGTTCCAGGAGTCGATGTCGCCGGAGGTCGCAAAGCGTCTTGCTGAGATCACGGTCGATCCGAAGACGGTACGTCTCGCAAAGCCTGTCGATATGACGGCCGCTCCGTCGGTCGATGTTACAGGGAAGTGGAACATGGTTGCGGATGCGATGGGGCAGGCTGTGCCGATGACGGCGGAGTTCAAGCAGGCGGGAGCCGCGCTTTCAGGCACGGCAGCCTCGCCGTTCGGCGGCGGCACGATCGTCAACGGCAAGGTCAGCGGTTCGAATTTCACCGCGGTCTTTCAGGCTCAGATCGAGGGCAACGCCGTTGACTTCAAGATAACGGCGAAGGTGGAAGGCGACAAGATCACGGGCACGCTTTCGAGTCCGGGCTTTGGCGAGTTCCCGTTCTCTGCCGAGAGGGCGAAGGAGTAATGCGGTTCGGCCCGAATGCACTTTAAGCTGCACGCGGGCCGACAGGTAACAGCCAGCTATCTTTTGCTGCGGGGCACCTTGGTATCGGTAAGGATCACAAAATCGCCGGTGCCGGTGTCCTTTTCTTTATCGAACCTCGCAACGTCATCGGTATAGCGCATCGTTACGACGATGACGCGGGTTTTTCCCCGTTCGGCAAGGAGCTGCTCGACGGTGCCGAGGCGGCTCTCGGTATGGAACGCGCCGTTCAGATGAACGACAAGCGCGTTCTTATTCTTTTTCAAAAAACGGGCGATAGAATCGGCCATTGCGGCGTCCCAAAGTGCCTGTGAAGCGAGGATATTGTCGATGCCTTGCTGTGCCTCCGGGCTTGGGCCCATCAACGCCTTGAACTTTGCGGCGTAAGCGGCCGACGGCTGTCCGTAAGGGAGCTTTGGCAGCCATGCCTTTGCCTGCGGCGAAAGAGCGTTCAGCGTATCGCGGCCGCCGCGTGAGACCATATTGACATAGCGGCGCGGAGCGTTGGCGGCGATCACGGGCAAGTGCTTCTGCTTTGCGAGTTCGACGAGCGGCCGATAGTCGGTCTTATAGTTGCCCCACGGACGCGAGTTGAGCAGAAAGTGGCTCTCGCTGATAAGCCCGCTGAGGTACTCATCGACGACGATCTGAACATCGCGCTCGAACATTTCCATTGAAAGGGCGACGCGACGCTCAGCGGCGTAGCGCTCGACGATCCGCTTGAAGATCTCGTATTGTATGGCGTGCGCGACCGCGTCATCGTGCTGCTCGCCGAGAAAGATGACGTCGGCATTGCCCGCCGCGTCAATGATCTTGTCGAGGCCGGCGGCGTTGCCTTTTGCGTCGAACACGCGATATTGCTCACTGCTGAGCGTGATCTGTGCATTTGCGGGCGATGCCGCAAGTACGATCGCCGAAAGAGTGAAGAGTACGAAAGATATACGAAGCATAACGTGCAAAGGATATCACAAAAAAAGCCAAACAGGCCGCATCAACCGGCGGCACAGCCCGGTTGAGCTTTGATCCGCAGGCTTTTCGTGCTTTGCGTCTGCTTCTTTTCGGTGTGACCGAGAATAAATGGCATTTTCGGCTCTGCGAATAGTCACGGTCTTTAGCCCGTGGTGAGGCTGCGGTGAATAGCGCGGCAATTCACAAAAAAAAGGCGTGGGCAACGAGTGCCCACGCCTTGAGAGAATGCCGCTCGGGGCGGCTCAGGAAGCAGAGCTACGGCAGGGCCGTGAAGTCGATATCGGTCAGCGAATCGTTGACCGTTATGACACGGCTTGGTTCGGCGAAGGTGTAATTCTTCGACTGGATGGTGATCACATAGGTGTTGCCCGCCTCAAGCCCGTCGATCCGGTAATAACCGAATGAGCCTGTGCGTGCGATCAGCCGCTGAGGCGTGTTGCCGCCCGTGATCGAGATCAGCACGTTGCGTATGCCGTTGCCGTTCGCCGTTGTTACGCGGCCCGAGACTGACACGGCTGAGGCTGTCGGCGTCAGCATCTCCTTGGCACCGATATCGGGCGTTCCGCCGGTAAAGCCGACGAGCGAGCGGGTATTGCCGTCGATGTCGTCAAGCACCGAGACAGGCGTTGCTTTATCCTGCACGGGGCTGAAGAACTGCGGCCGCAGATCCGTTGCCGATGTGAACAGCGGGTCGCCCGTGATCGAGTTCGCATCAAGCCCCGTTGCCGTCTGCCATGCCCCGAGAGTTGCGTGATTGACGCTGTTTATACGGCCGAAGTTGAAGCCCGCACCGCTGCCCCAGTAATCGTTGTAGTCAAGGAACGAATACATACCGCTGCTTGTATTCTGATCGATGACGCCAAAGGGATTGCCGACGGTTTGCGTGTTCGAAAAGATGTTGTTCCTTACATCCACGCCGGCGGCGGTTACAAGGTCGTTGATATTAAGGGCCGCAGTGTTGCCGATGCCGCCCATTTGGTCGGTGTCCATCGAGATCGAGTTGTAGTAGATCTTGATGCCGCCGCCGGATTCGACCATTATGCCGTAGCCGTTGTCGCTCTGGCTGTAGCCGGATGCATAGCCGTACGAAGCAACATCCGAAATGAAGTTGTTCGCAACGACGATGTTGGCATTGGTGGAGCCGGTATTGATCATTATCCCGTTGCTGCCCCAGCCAATTGTGCTGTTCTGACGGATATCGCGGATGATATTCTTTGTAACCGTCGCACCGTCATGCACCGTGCCGCCTACAAGGATACCGCTCATCGTAGCACTCGTACTCGTCGATGAATTGACGCCGCTAACGAGGTTCTCGGTGATTACGGTGTCCTTTGCACCCTGTACGAGAGCTCCGCGGTATGACAGCTTCTCAGCCGTAACGGATGAGCCGAAGTTATTCTCAGCGATGGTCCAGTTCTGATCGGGCGTCGTCGCATCGCCCGATGTGAAGACGCCGTTCTGCACGCTCTTGACGCTGCAGTTGCGGATCGTGTTGTTCGAGTTCTCTCTGCCGGATTCAGCGGCGGCGCCAAAGGTTGCACCGCTGCCCGCGATGATGCCTTGGCCGCCGAAACTGCCGGGGCCGACGAGGTTTGCGTTGCGGATGGTGTTGTTCGTCGCACCGCTTGTACCGTTGGTAGCGATCCAGATGATCGCACCGGTTCCGGTATTTGTGATCGTAAGCTCACGCAGTGCGGGCGTTCCGCCGATAAGGCCCTGAGCATTATCGCCGCCCTTCACATTGCTGTCGAAGAGCGTCGCCGCCGTTGAGCCGTCGATACGCACGTTATCGGCACCGCTGAGTTTTATCAACGATGTTCCACTTGCACCCGTGATCGAGTGCGCCGCGCCGCTCGGCTTGATAAGCACCGAATAGCCGCCCGCAAACTCATTGAGCGCATGCGTTCCTGTCTCGCCCGTTAGGTCAGAGGTGATATTGATTACGATGTTGCCTGCTAGGCCGGACAGGTTGATCGCCGAGAATATGCCGCCGTTATTTGTAAGCGACGGATAATCGCCCGGAACGTCGTAGCTTCCGCTAAGCGGCGGAGGCACGTCCGTGATCGTAACCGTTGCGGGGTTATTTGCGCCTATAGAGGTACCGCCGCCGGGATTCGAGAGCGTGAAATCAAAGGTCTCTCCCGGGTCTGCAGCGAGATCCGAGCAAAGCGTGACATTAATGGTCTTTGAGGCACCATCTTGATCGGCCCAGTTGAGTGTGCCGCTTGCGGCTACATAGTCGCCGCCGCTGCCGCAAGTGCCTGCGGTCGCGGTTACGTCGCTTGTTGCATAGTCAACCGAGATCGCTCCGTCGATACCGCCCGTACGTGTAACGATGATCGGAACGGTGGTTCCTTCATTTCCGGAATAGGCGGTTGAGCTCATCTGTACCGTGCCGGGACCCGAGGCAGGGGTGTAAATAAGCTGTATATTCGGCCGGCTGCTGTTGCGGCTTCCGTTACCGGACGGCGGGGTATTATCCGCCAGCCATGTTTGATGTGCATTGGTCGCTGTCGAGTACCGCACCTGCTTAGCCGTACTGCCCTCGCCGCCGCCGCCGCCGTAGTTTGCCTCAACAAGGACTTCAAGGTTGTCGGAGGTGTAGGAAAACGCCGTATCCAATGTAAAACAGTTCCAAGCGTTCGCCGTAAGGCTTGCCCCGGCTACCGTCTGCGAGAAGACCTGCGTCGCACCCGCGATCTCACTGGCGAACGTCGTGGCCGCCGCGAAGTTCGCGGCCGTTGTCGTCTTAAAACGAATGACGACGGGTGTATCAGCCGGCGTTGAGAGCGAGTTGATATACCAGCAAACGCCTGTGATACTCGCACCGCTGGTCATTCCGTGTTCCGTCGCGGTATAGATCGCAGCACTGCGCTCGTAGCCCCAATATGCCCCAAGAGGGTACCGTTGACTGCCTCCATTGGTGTTGGCTGACGGGATAGTAACGGTTGCCGCTAATGCCGCTCCTGCCATCACCGCCAATGCGGCCATTACGCCAAAAAAATATCTAAGTTTTCTCATTCCTACTCGTTCCTCCGTTTAATAACATTTGCACTTATAAGCCGGGAGAATGCTGATCACTTCAACAGAAGCGGCAAACATTCAGGTAAATTCGCGGCCGATCCTCAAAAAAGGTGAAGCGTTTCATACGCACCTCTGCCGCATAGGGTCATTCCTTATTGGCAGTAGTATTCCTTACAATGCTCGATAATGTCAAGAGTAAATTGCGGTCTGAGGCGACAAAAAAAGGCGTGGGCAACGAGTGCCCACGCCTTGAGAGAATGCCGCTCGGGGAGGCTCAGGAAGCAGAGCTACGGCAGGGCCGTGAAGTCGATATCGGTCAGCGAATCGTTGACCGTTATGACACGGCTTGGTTCGGCGAAGGTGTAATTCTTCGACTGGATGGTGATCACATAGGTGTTGCCCGCCTCAAGCCCGTCGATCCGGTAATAACCGAATGAGCCTGTGCGTGCGATCAGCCGCTGAGGCGTGTTGCCGCCCGTGATCGAGATCAGCACGTTGCGTATGCCGTTGCCGTTGGCCGTGACGACGCGCCCTGATACGCTTGCCTCGGCAGCGGTCGGGTACTGCGCGGCCATCGGACTCGGCGTACCGGCAGTGAAGTCAACCGAGTTATCGTCCGTATCCGTGCCGCTCGCATTTCGTGAGATGGAGTTCGTCGTACTTGGGGCGGGCGCCCTCGCCGTTTCATAGCAACTCGCCGTCGCTCCATAGCCGACAAGATCAATGATCTGGCTTCCGGTCGGGCAGGTGCCGGTCATCGCGGTCGTGTTATTTACCAGTGCAACTTTGCCTGCGGTGGCCCCCATGGCAATAGTTCCGGTCAGATTCGGCGTGGGGAGGTCATTGATCCCATTGGTTCCGAATGCTTCAGCAATAAGGTATGTATCGCCGGCGAGCAGGATCGTGGGTGTAGGAATATCGGTTTTTAGCCAACTGGCGGAACCGGATGGCCCTGTGGCACTAGTGTACTGCACCGACCATCCGCTGATATCGACCGGAAGGCCGCTTATATTCTTTAGCTCGATATAGTCGTTCTTATAGGTCGAGCAGTTGGGACTGCCGCAGCCCGCCCCGCCGTATATTTCGTTAATGACTATCGTTGTTGAGACTGACGGCCGCGATGCCCTGCCATGCTGCGCAAAAACCGCTGATGCCGACATCAAACAGATAACGAGGGCCGCGAATGCCGCCGCTGCAATATTTTTTGAATTTTTCATACGTAATTAACGGGCCGGCTGCCAAGCGCCATTCCAAGTTTCAAATTTCGAATAATAATTACATAGAATGCGGCCGGAAACAAGGGCATTCTTGTGTGATAACATACGCGGCCATCAATGAGGCCTTCGAAAAGCCGCACCCGACCATACCTTTCACAGTGTGATCGGGTGCGCCTAAAGCCTGAAGCTTTGGTTCAATGGATCATAGCGATCCGGCCGCGGCGGTTTGCGGAAAGGACGTCAGAACGGCCTTTCCGCCGCCCGCTTGTTCAATGCAGGGCCGTGAAGTCGATATCGGTCAGCGAATCGTTGACCGTTATGACACGGCTTGGTTCGGCGAAGGTGTAATTCTTCGACTGGATGGTGATCACATAGGTGTTGCCCGCCTCAAGCCCGTCGATCCGGTAATAACCGAATGAACCTGTCCGTGCGATCAGCCGCTGAGGCGTGTTGCCGCCCGTGATCGAGATCAGCACGTTGCGTATGCCGTTGCCGTTGGCCGTGACGACGCGCCCTGATACGCTTGCCGGCGCCGCTGTAACAATAAAGCGTTCCGCAGCTCCTTTCTCACATCCGGCGCCGTATGGCCGCGTGATCGAGTTCTGCGATGTGGTGATCGTCGTGCCGCAGTCGTTCGTTCCCGACGGTATGGTGTTGAGCACGGGGCTTGCTAAGTCCGGCAAACGCGTCAATGTCGGGCCGAAATTGTTCTGCAGCGGGCCAAGCAGCGGATCCGTTCCCGTTACGTCGTTCGCGAGGGCATTGAAGCTCGTCATCTGCGGTTTTGTTCCGCCCTTGCTGCCGCCGACAAGGAACGTGCCGCCCGAAGTATCCTGAACGTGGTTGTAATCCTGCGAGGTTATGACGCCCAGGATGTCAGGCGAGGACGGCGACGAATTGTAAGCGACAACGCTGTTCTTTAGGTTGACAGTACCGGTAGTGTCTTGAGCCACTCCGCCTCCTGCCGAGGAGGCACTGTTCGACGTAACCGTCGCGAAATTCAAATTAACGGTCGAATTTGGGCCATTCGAGTAAACGCCGCCGCCAATTCCCGCTTGGTTGCCGTCGATCGTCGAGTTCGTGATATTTACAACAGCGAGGCCCGCAATGCCTGAAACATGGAATTGTTGGATCCCGCCGCCGGGTGCAAGTGCGCCGGTCGCCTTGTTGCCGCTGATCAGCGAACCGGTAATGTTCGTTGTCGCATTCGCTGTACTCGTTGCAAGATTTACCACACCGCCGCCCTCATCAGCGGCTGTGTTGCCGCTTATGGTCGAATTTGTGATCGTCGTTACGGCGGCAATTGTGCCGCTGAGGGTTCGTATGCCCGCGTGATATGCATTACCGGGATTTGCGCTGTTCGAAACACTGTTATTAGTAACATTCGACCCGATGATACTTACGCTCGCCTGCTCATTATAGACGCCGCCGATGAGTGCCGCTCCGCCGCCGCCCGTAACGGTTGCGGAGTTGTTCGCGATGGTCGATCCTGTGATCGTCGCTGTCCCGCCCGTGATATGCACGCCGCCCGAAAATGCGTGGAACCCGGACGATGTCGCGAGGTTGTTAGAAATAATGGAGTTTGAAATATTGACCGTACCGCCCGCCGAGGCTACACCTCCGCCCATTGCAATTACGGAAGACGAGGTGTTTGACACGGTGTTGCCGGTAATGAGCGAATCCGTG
Source organism: Chloracidobacterium sp. (assembly GCA_015075585.1). NCBI lineage: Bacteria > Pseudomonadati > Acidobacteriota > Blastocatellia > Chloracidobacteriales > Chloracidobacteriaceae > Chloracidobacterium > Chloracidobacterium sp. The sequence goes on along the minus strand of JABTUB010000002.1, from coordinate 26,347 downwards.
ATATTGACCGTGCTGTTGCTTGAGTAGTTGAAGATGCCCGCGCCGATCGAATTTGCGGCATTAGCGGAACCAGCCGTGTTATTCGACACCGTACAGTTATTCAGCGTCAGCGACGTGCCGGCCCCTACACTCAATATCGCGATGCCGCCGCCGCTGATCGTATCATCGTTCTCGGTTACCACGACATTTGTAAGCGTTACCTTCGGAATTCCGACATCAAGTCTAATGCCGCCGCCGGATACGCCGCTCGCATAGCGGCCCCAACGGACCGTTAGACCATTCAGCCCAACATTGATCGTTTGGCCGGATGCAGGACGAATGTGGAATACACGTTCGGCCGCAACGCCGCGCGATGCTGCCCCCTGGACGATCGTATTACCCGAGCCGGCACCATTTATCGTGATATCGGTCGTAATGTCAAAGTCGCCTGAAACGTTCGAATTCTCATTCCCTCCGGTCAGCGTGATCGTATAGGTGCCCGCGGGCAGCGTAATTATGTCAGCACCGGCAAAGGCGTTCGCCTCGGTGATCGCCGCGCGGAGCGTGCAAACTCCGTTTCCCGCGGCGGTCTCGCATACTCCGTCCCCGGGCGCTGCATCGTTTACGTCAGCGGTCGAATTAACGACAAATGTAGCTGCCGAAACACTTGACACGGCGCCGAAAGCAATTGCCAAAAACAAAACACTGCTCACACTAAAGAATCTCTTCATCATCTGCGAAATGCTCCCTTTATTAAAATAATAGGCGGTCTGTTATTCTGACCGGCTCTTTGTCGTGATCTTACTTCCTCTAATAGAGTAGCAGAAACCTTTTGCCGGTCAATGCAGATGCGCACACAATACAGACTGTTTAAGAAGCCTCGTATGAACGATCGGATTCAGCATTGCAACCGCATACTATATTGTCTTAAACTCATTGACGTTCCGACGATGTTATTAGTGGGATAGCGGGCGGCCGAGAAGCTGTGTTGCGAGTTTTGTTTCAGTGTTTCAGCTATGATACATTTCAGCGGTAGAGGATCGTAACGGAGAATAAAAGAATGAGTACGGATAAAAGCAAGGCGATCGAGTCGGCACTGCTGCAGATAGAAAAGAAGTTCGGCAAAGGAGCCATAATGCGGCTCGGCGAACGTCCGCACGAAGAGGCCGGCACCATCTCGACCAACTGCCTGAGCCTCGATGCCGCGATAGGCGTCGGCGGCTTTCCGCGCGGCCGCATCATCGAGATATACGGCCCGGAAAGCTCAGGCAAGACGACGCTGGCACTGCAAGTGTCGGCATCCGCACAAAAGATGGGCGGCATCTGTGCCTATATCGACGCCGAACATGCAATGGACCCGGAGTACGCACAGCGGCTCGGCGTCAACATCGACGATATGCTCATCTCGCAGCCCGATTCGGGCGAGCAGGCACTTGAGATCGCCGAAACGCTTATACGCTCGGGCAGCATAGACGTGATAGTGGTCGATTCGGTGGCCGCGCTCGTACCGCGTGCCGAACTCGACGGCGAAATGGGCGATTCGCTCCCCGGCCTGCAGGCAAGGCTGATGTCGCAGGCTCTTCGCAAGATCACCGCCATCGTTGCGAATTCGCGCACATGCTTTATCTTTATCAATCAGCTTCGCGAAAAGATCGGCGTGTTCTTCGGCTCGCCCGAGACGACGACGGGTGGCAAGGCACTGAAATTCTACGCAAGCGTCAGGCTCGACATTCGCCGCATCGGCGCCATAAAAGAGGGCGACAAGAACGTCGGCAACCGCACCCGCGTCAAGGTCGTGAAGAACAAGTGTGCGCCGCCGTTCCGCGAAGCCGAGTTCGACATAATGTACGGCGAAGGCATCTCGCGTGAGGGCGACCTGCTAGATCTTGCGGTCAATCACAATATCGTTGAAAAGAGCGGTGCGTGGTTCTCATACAGCGGCGAACGCCTGGGCCAAGGCCGCGATAACGTCAAGAAGATGCTGAAAGAGAATCAGGAACTTCTCGGACGCATCGAGGACGATGTAAAAGCGGCTCTCGGCTTTGTAAAGGCCGAAAGCGCACAAGCGGCACAGTAACCGCCGAGCAACGATCAAAGAGAAACGATACTTAGCCGCGCAGATTCGCGGCTAAGTTCGTATAGCGGTGTTTGCTGTCAGCAGCTTTATTGAGCCGGTTTTGCAGCCGAGTTTGCCGCTCGTTTTTTTGAAGGTATAGGGTCGGTCGATGCCGCGGTCGAAGGGTCATTCGGGTGCGAGTTCGACGACTGCCGCCGCAGTTCCTCGGGGCTTGGGATGCCCGGCGTCGGCGTCGCTCCCGGTTTTGCCTTCTGTTGGCGGCGGATCTCTTCAGGGCTTGGGATGCCCGGCGTCGGCGTCGCGCCCTTCGGCATATTCGAGTTGGCGGTTACGGTCGGAATGCCGGGAACGTTCACATTGGCGTTCCGGATCGGCTGAACCGATATGCCGGGCGGAAGGTTGCTGTTATCGAGTATCGCGGCGCCGTTCGCCCGCTTATTCGCATTCGCCGCGTTGCTGTCCGCCGCACCGCCGCATGCCGCAGCTATTATCGCTCCCAAGATCAAAACAAAAACATATCTCATCATTATATCTTCCTTGGATGAGCCGGCTCTTAATAACAACAGTCTAGGATATGCCGGCGTGAACCGAAAGGCGGCAAACATACGACCGATGACCAAACTAAAAAAAGCTTGACAGCCGAGAAACAGCGGACGTACTATTCCCGAAGATCACTCAGTTTAACAGTTCCCGGGTATTCACGGGTCCTAACAGTTCGCTAGCTGCTGTTACCGCCATTGGTATTCCGGAAGCCTATTAATGTAAGGAGAATTCTAACCATGGCACAGACAAGCATCGCATCTCGTCGGCTCACGTTGGCCGTTACTTTAACGGCATTTCTCGGTATCGCGATCGCCGCAGCGGGCGGCATACATTTATTTACACATGGTGCAGAGGCATCGGCACAAGAATTGAACGGTGCGGCCGGATCGCGCGCGGCGGGAGATGCAAAGTTTGACACTGCGATCCTCGGCGCGACTATAGCTTGGACAAATACGGGCTCGAGCACCGCATGGTACACAGCAGCAAACTGGACGCCGAATACCTCTGCGGTTCAGTGGCTAACGACCGACATCGCTCAATTCAATAATACGGGCAGTGCAACGATCGCCGGTATCAATATGAATACGGCCCAATTGTCGATCGGGGCGATCGAAATTACGTCGGCCCGCACACGCGATCTTGCTATCGGAAATAGTTCGACAGCGGCCGCCGGAACACTCACGCTGAACGGCGAGACGGTCAACTCTGTGGCAAATGTGATCCTTCGGAATGCGAGCGGTAACCGATTGACGCTTCGCGATTACGATACCGGCAGCGGAAAGACGATGAATGTCGCTCTTGGCAATCCCACCGAGAACGTGGTCAGCGTTGACGGTGCGGGTGACATCAGGATCGAGAGCGTGATCACCGGCGCTTCGAGGAACCTCACGATCCGCGGTGCCGGCCTAAATCTTTTGCGCTTGTCGCGGGCAAATACATACAGCGGAACAACGGTAATACAGAATAACGGAGCATTGTCAATATTGGCGGGCGGATCGATCGCAAATTCCGGCTCTCTTGAGATCCAAGGCGGCGGATATTTTGATGTCAGCGAGAATGCCGCAGGTTATACGCTTGCAGCCGACCAAGACCTGATCGGGTCGTCATCAACATCCCTCGCCGGTTTTGTGAACACGAGTTCGACACGCTTGCTTACAACCGGAGCGAATACGGACCTGCAGTTCCCGAATTACGGCGGCTCCGCACCGCCGCTGAAGGTCAACGGAGGCGGCAGTATCGTTCTCGCATCGACAAATACCGCTGCGATCAACGTCAGCAACGGAGGCACACCACTGGGACTCGGCGATCATCCGCTGATCGGCTCAGGTTCAAGCAACACTATCGCAGTAACCGGCACCGCCCCGGCGGCGGCGCCGACGATCACCGGCGACGGTATATGTTCGGGCTGTAGTGCGAGTTTGGTGATCAGCAGCGGACAGCTTGTGCTTCGCGTCGTTCTGGCAACATACAGCGTTACGTATAACGGCAACTCCAATACCGGCGGCACGCCGCCGGTTGACGGCAATGCCTACAATTCCGGCGATTGGGCCGGCGTTGCCGGGCCTTCGACGCTGGTCAAAAGCGGAAACATCTTCGGGTCGTGGAACACGGCGGCGGACGGCAGCGGAACACGTTATATGCCGGGCCAGAGTTTTGCCGTAACGGCCGATACAACTCTCTACGCGCAATGGACGCAGAGCCTCTGCTTTATGCAGAATCCGACCGGCAGCCTCGACACCTCGTTCGGAACGGGTGGCAAAGTCGGTACTAATATCGCCGGTTCGCAGGACTACGGCTACGCGCAGGCATTGCAGCCTGACGGCAAGATCGTGGTCGCAGGTGTTGCGTCGAACGGCTCAGACGACGACTTTGCACTCACACGCTACAACACGAACGGCACGCTCGATACGTCATTTAACGGTACCGGCAAAGTGACCACTGCATTTTCATCCGGTTCAAGCGATATTGCATACTCGGTCGCTGTCCAGCCGGACGGAAAGATCGTGGCGGCGGGTTCGACCTTCAGTGGCTCGAATTCGGATTTTGCTTTGGCCCGCTACAATGCGAACGGAACGCCCGATACGTCATTCAACCTAACGGGTATAGTAACGACGGATCTTGGTTTTGCTGACGACTATGTACAGTCAGTGGCGATCCAGCCGGACGGTAAGATCGTGGCGGCGGGGTATCGTTTTGACGGTACCAATTTTGAGGTAGCGGTTGCACGTTACAATGCGAGCGGCTCGCTTGATACCTCGTTCAACGGGACAGGCATGGTCGTAACGGCTGTCGGAAGCGGCGACATTCGCGCCACTTCGGTGCTAATTCAGTCGAACGGAAGGCTCGTGGCTGCCGGATTTGCGTGGGACGGCGTTAGTGACTACGACCTCGCGCTCGTTCGATACAATGCGGACGGCTCCATTGATACCTCGTTCGGCGTTTCCGGCATCGTAACAACAGATGTCGCGACTTCACAGGACTATGGTTTTGCGGCTGCCCTGCAGCCCGACGGCAAGATAGTTGTTGCGGGATCGGCAAGCGTCAGCCTTGATGTAAATTTCGTAGCGGCACGATATAACAGCAACGGTTCCCTCGATACGTCATTCAACGGCACCGGAATGGTGACAACCGCCATACTTGCCGCGTCCGATCAGGCGAACGGAGTTGCCATTCAGCCAGACGGCAAGATCGTAGCTGCCGGATGGACGGATAATGGCGCCGGCGCTTCCTTTGCACTTGTGCGATATAACGCCGGCGGTTCACTAGACACGTCATTCAACGGCACCGGCAAGGTAATAACGCCGGTTCTGGTCTCATTCAGCATGGCGAGCGCGGTTTCGGTTCAGGGTGACGGCAGGATCGTGGCCGCAGGTTTTGCCTATGGCGGGGCGGACTTCGATTTTGCTCTTGCGCGTTACGGAACTGATTGTACAACGGCGGCACCCGCGTCGATCTCAGGGCGAGTTACGACCGCTGACGGCTACGGTATCAGGAATGCGGTTGTGTCGGTAACCGGCGGAAATCTGGTGCAGCGCGTGACAGCGAGGACGTCGTCCTTCGGTTATTACAGTCTTGAAGGGCTGGAGGCCGGCCATACTTACGTCGTGATGGTAAACGCAAAGCGCTACACTTTCGCGGCGCCTACGCGGGTGGTAACTGTCAATGACAGCGTAACGGATATCGACTTTATTGCCGAGCCTTAGCGCGGCATTCTATCGTTCCCGTAAGAGCGAGACGAAAGGCCTTCGGAGCCGTTCTGCGGGCGGACTGCATACGCTCCGAACGTTTCGTTGAAAAATGGGGCTTGACTTTGAAGGCACTTTGGGTAGATACTAACGGCGATCAATTCGATTGAAACCTGAGTTCCTTTGCGGTAATGCCGCATTGCTGACATCACGCTTGCATTTTGTAATGCAATGAGGATGGAACAAATAAGAGAGTTGCTGACACGCGGGTGATAGGCATTTTGGCCTATGGCTTGGCGTGTTTTTGTTCGTAATTGGAGGAAATTGTGAGGAGAATATCAAGACTTGTTTTTGCAATGATGATGGCGCTGGCGCTTGTCGCCGGCACGGTTACGGCGGCGACGGTTACGATACCGTCAGCCAACACCAATGGCGGCGGTCAACGGTACCCTCTTGGGGCATATTTTGGCTACGAGCGCAGTGCTGCGATCTATACCGCGGCGGAACACGGAATGACAAGCGGCGCGAGTATCACAGGCGTTTGCTGGTATATCAACTCGCTCTCAACGCCGGCTGATACACCCGTCGTCATTCGTTTTAAGACGACAACGGCCGCGGACTTTCCGGCGGCCACGACGTTCGCCAGTGAGATCGCGGGTGCGACGCAGGTCTTCTCGCAGACGGTACCCGCGGCAAGCCTTACGGCGAACGCTTGGAACTGTTTTACATTGGATACGGCGTTTTCCTACACCTCCGACAACCTTGAAGTCCTTGTTGAGACCAACTACGGCGGCACCGGCGGCGAGGGCAGTGCGGCTAAGCTGCTGCGGTACTCGACAGCGGCCAATGCACATCAATACTGGATGACGGATAATAGCCCGCCGACCGGCGTTGGTACCCGTTCGAACAACAGACCCAATATCCAGTTCGTTTACAACGTACCTTCAGGGCCGGGTACGATAGACCTGAGTTCGAACGCCTATTCCGGAAATGAAGGAACCGTTGTTTCTGTACAGGTCAACAGGACAGGCGGTATGGATGGTGCCGTTTCGGTCGATTATGCGACCGGCGGCGGCACGGCGACCGCAGGCACTTGCGGCAGCGGCGGCGACTATGTAGCGGCAAGCGGCACACTCAACTGGGCCGATCAAGATATGACTGCTAAGATCGTTGCTGTCCAGCTTTGTTCCGATGCCATGCCGGATCCGGGCGAGACATTTAACTTCACACTATCTAACGTAACAGGAGGAGCGACGATCGGGGCGAACAACCCCGCAACGGTTACGATCACGGACGTGCCTCCGCCGCTTAGCGGAAGCTATAACATCCCGGGCGACTATCCGTCACTCACAAATGCCGGCGGCATATTTGAGGCGATCAACCTGTCCGGCCTCGCAGGCAACATCACGATCAATATCGCGGCTGACCTAACGGGCGAAACAGGTGCGGTGGCTCTGAATTCGTTCACCAGCGGCTACACGCTGGTTATCAAACCGTCCGGTGCGGCACGTACGATCAGCGGCTCTTCTGCCGGCGGAGTGATCAAGCTTAACGGTACTGATAATGTTACGATCGACGGTTCGCTTTCGGGCGGGACGGACAGGAGTTTGACGATCACCAACGGCACTGCAGGCGGCACTGTCATCTGGATCGCAAGTAACGGTGGTGTAGGCGCGAATAACACGACAATTCAGAACTGCATCATCTCAGGCGGCACGGGTGTTACGGCGGTTAGCGCGATCCTTGCGAGCAGCGGGGCGTCGCTCGGAGCCGATGCGACGGCACCGAATAATAACATCACGATCCGCAACAATGCATTGTTCCGTGTCCAGAATGGTGCATACATTCGCGGCACGGTTGCCGGAAGCGATACGGGGCTTCTTATCGAAGGCAATGATGTGGGCTCAACGGTTGCAGCGGATAAGAACACGTTCAGAGGAGTATTCGTCGGTAACACGACAGGGTTTGTTATCCGCGGCAATACGATCGCGGGTGTTGTGTCAACGCCGACAAGCACCGCGAAGATGACCGGCATACAGATCGGCCTTGTCGTCAACGGCGGCACGATCGAGAAGAATCGTGTTCGTGACATCAAGCAGATATACACGGGAACCTATGGTGCGACTGGTATCGATATAAGTACCGGTACAGGAACGTCGAATGTCGTGATAAAGAACAACTTCGTCAGCGATGTCAATCACGATATGTCGGGCGGTATCGCTTTCTCGCCGACCTACGGCGTATTCGGCATACAGATCGAAGGCGGAACGGACCATAAGGTTTACAACAACTCGGTCAACCTGTATGGAGCGATGCCTGGTACACCTACATCAAGCCATTTGACAGCGGCATTTGCCGTGAGCGGAACGACGCAGACGGGGCTTGATGTACGCAACAACATATTTGCGAACAACATCACAGGCGGTACGACCTCGATCGCTCACGTTGCCGTTTATTTCCCGTCAGGCGGCACGGCGGCAATGAACCTGCTCGATGACAGCAACTCGTACTACTACGGTACGGATGCCGCCAGTGCGGGAGCAGGCCAGGCCGGAACGACAGCGGGGACCAACTTCTTTACGAACCTCGCACTGCTGAAGGCATATACAAGTACGCTCGGCAATGCTACGAATGACGGTGCTTCGATCGAGTCAACGGGAGCAGTGCCGTTCACGAGTGCCGACGATCTGCATATTTCGAGTGCTGCACCTGAGTACGACGCGGGAGCCGCGATCGCATCTGTCACGGATGACATAGACGGTGACGCAAGGCCGCAAGGTACTGCATATGATATCGGCGCTGATGAGGTGATGGCAGCAACGCCAACACCGACACCGACGGCAACTCCGACACCGACACCGACGGCAACTCCAACTCCGACGGCAACTCCGACACCGAGTCCGACGCCAACGTGTACGCCCGCCTTCAGTTATGATAACGGGCCGATGGTTACGCATCCGGCAGGCGGCGCCGGCGGTGCCGACGCAAGTGCGGTACAGACCGGATTGGGTAATGGTACGTATGGATTCGGCGTTGCTGTGTCGAGCGGATACCGCATTGCAGATGACTTTACGATACCTGCCGGCGGAGCCAACATAGCTACCATCACGTTCTATACGTATCAGACCGGCTCGACAACAACGAGTACGATCAACGACGTACGTGTACAGATATGGAATGGTGCACCGAATGCGGGCGGTACGATTGTGTTCGGAGATACGACGACGAACCGTTTGGCTTCGACATCGTTCACGAACATCTATCGCGTGCTTGATACGGGGTTGACCAATAATCAACGTCCGATCATGCAAGTGGTAGCAACGATCAATACGACGCTTCCGGCGGGAACGTATTGGGTTGACTATCAGCTCGGCGGTTCGCTCGCTTCCGGCCCGTGGATGGTTCCTGTAACCGTGCTCGGACAGACGCAGAAGACCGGTTCGAACAGTATCCAGTGGAACGGTACGGCGTGGGGTGCCACTCTCGATACGGGCAACAATACGGCGCAGGATGCTGCGTTCACTATCCAGGGAACCGGCGGATGTGCGACACCGACGCCTACACCTACGCCGACGCCGACGCCGACGGCAACACCGACGGCAACGCCAACGCCGACGGCAACACCGACACCGAGTCCGACACCTTCGTGCAGCCCGTCGCTGATCACGGAAGGGTTCGACGACATCACGACGTTGGTTCCCGGCGGCTGGTTCATGCAGAACAACAGTGCACCGGTCGGCACCACGGGTTGGTTCCAGGGCAACGATACGGTATTCCCGGCACAGGCAGGGCCATCGACATCGTACATCGGTGCAAACTTCAACAACACTGCGGGAGCCGGAATGATAAGCAACTGGCTGCTGACGCCGGAAGTGACGATCCAGAACGGTTCAGTGATGAAGTTCTGGACGAGATCGATCGATCAGGATCTCTATCCGGATCGCCTGCAGGTGAGGATGAGCACCAACGGTTCGTCAACGAACGTCGGTACCTCGGCAACGGATGTGGGTGACTTCACCAATCTGCTGCTGGAGATCAACCCGACAGAGACGACGGGTCAATATCCTGAGGTTTGGACGCAGTACACGGTAACGGTAACGGGTGTTCCGACGCCGACGACCGGACGCTTTGCATTCCGTTACTTCGTACAGGATGGCGGTCCGACAGGCAGTGGCTCGAACTACATCGGTATCGATTCGTTCGAGTATGTCGAGCTCTGCGGCCAACCGACGCCGACGCCGACGCCGACGCCTGAGACCTGTCCGATAGTTTCACAAGACTTTGAGGCAGGATTCGGAGATTGGACAACGGCGAACAATTCGACCGGCGGCACTGATCCGAATGCTACCGCGTGGACAGTGGTAACGAATCCGCATTCGCCGGGCCACACCAGCAGTGAGACCATCAACAGCGGCGGCGGAGCACAGTTCGCTATCACTAATGCCGATGCGGGCGGTAGCGGTGTTCAGGTCAATACGACGCTGACATCACCGTCATTCTCGCTGGCAGGATTCTCAGGAGCCAACTTGAAGTTCAAGCACTATCTGAGATATCTCACCAATCCGCAGGTGATCGAGGCATCGACCGACGGCGGCAGTACATGGACGACTATCCAGACGTATAGTTCGACCCAGGGTACGGCATCAGCATTCGCCAATGCGACGGTGAGCCTTAATGCATACGCAGGACAGCCTGACGTGCAGATAAGGTTCCACTACCAGGGCGGCTGGATATGGTACTGGGCAGTGGACGACATCATTATCGAAGGTGTCGGCCCGTGTCCGTCGCCGACGCCGACGCCAACGCCTACGCCGACGCCGAGCCATTCGTTCTCGGTGAATGATGTACGGCTTTGGGAAGGCAACTCAGGAACGACAATGGCAACTTTCACCGTAACCTATACACAGGGAGCGGGTGCAAGTGTCTCGTATGGGACGGGGAACCGTACCGCGACCGCGGGTGTTGACTACACGGCAACGAGCGGTACGCTTACGTTCCCGGCATCGGGTTCGGATCAGACACAGACCGTATCGGTGCCTGTGGTCGGTGACACGAACAAGGAGCCGAACGAGGTGTTCTACTTGAACTTGTCGGCACCGACGAACGGAGCGACGATCCTTAACTTTCAGGGTATCGGCATCATAGTCGATGAGGATAGGGCCTATCCTGAGGACTATGACCGCGACCTGCACTCCGATTACAGCGTGTTCCGTCCGAGTGAGGCCCGCTGGTACATACGCAGATCGACAGATATATCGGCGTTTCTTGCGGACTTCGGCCTCGGTACCGATAAGCCTGTTACCGGGGACTTTGACGGCGACGGAAAGGCGGATATTGCAGTGTATCGCGCATCCACTTCGACATGGTACGTTCTTAGAAGTTCCGATGGTGTCGTTAAGGGGCTGACGGTAGGCTCGCCGAATGACAAGCCTGTTCCGGCGGACTATAACGGCGACGGTGTGACAGACCTTGCCACATATCATCCCGCAACGGGAATGTGGACGATGTACTCGATCGCCGACGGCACGACGACACAAGAAATCTTCGGTATTTCGACGGATACGCCGGTACCGGGCGACTATGACGGCGACGGCAAGACCGACGTTGCCATCTACCGCGACGGTGCATGGTGGATACATCTGAGCAACGGCGGCTATGTGACGGTCGGCAGCTGGGGCAACGCAACGGACAAGCCGCTTGTGGGCGATTTCGACGGCGACGGCATGACCGATCTCACGGTGTATCGCAACGGCAAGTGGTGGATACTCGGATCGCTCCGAGGTACATCTCAGGTGATTGCTTGGGGTGTGGCTACGGACATACCGGCACCGGCAGACTATGATGCCGATGGCACAACGGATGTGACGGTGTTCCGTCCGTCGCTGGGAGACTGGTTCGTGCTGCAAAGCGGAACGAACACAATGACAGGCCTGCATTGGGGCCTGCCCGGTGACATACCGATCGCATCAACGACCGTACCGCAATAACGGCGGTCGGCAAAGGCCGAACAAAGAGGCTTGAGTGCTCCGGCACTCAAGCCTCTTTTATATTGCCGGTAAAGAATGCGGCTACGAGCCTTCGATCGATCGGATGATCCGCTGAAGAAATATCTCGGCTCCGATCAACGTGATCTCTTTATCTTGTTCAAGGCCGCGAAGATATGAGGCGGCCTCACTGTCAATAAGATCCACGTCTGCCAGGTCGATCCGTACGCCGTAGCCCGTTTTGGCTTTGTGGCTGAGCGCGATCCGCCCGACGAGCCGCGCATCAGCCAGCAGCATCTCGCCCTTGATGCGAAATGTAGATATCGGTGCAGCTTCCTCATTGATCAGCGTGATCTCTGTCGGCATTCAGTATTGAAACGAACTGGAGCGCATTAAGTTTCACTCGGTACGAATTTTCGGGTAACAAGAGCTACGCCCGCAAAGATAAGAGCCGTTGCCAAAATGAATGATGGTCGGAGCCTTTCGCCAAGAAAGACGGCAGCGAGCAGAACGCCGATGATCGGCTGAAGATAAATGAAGATCGCCAAGGTCGAGGGGTCGACATGTTGTATCGCCCATGCGTTCAGCAGATACGGGACGGCCGTGGCCCCAATGCCTATGTAAAGGACGAGCACCCAAACCTTCGTCGATATCGCCGCGGGCGCCGCTTCCGCAAATGCCGAAATGCCCAAAGGAACACAGACAACAGCGGCAAAAATGAACACCCACATCATTGAACGAAAAGGCCCGTTACGAAGGACAACGTTCTTTGACGTCGCAACGTAGGTACCGAAGCAGAACGAGTTAAGAATGATCATCAGATCGCCGCGTGTCGTGTCTGACGAGAATGAGGCGTTCCGCGGATCGATGATCAGCAGCACTCCGGCCATCGCGATCAAAATACCTGCCGCCTTTGCGATCCGCAGACGTTCGGTACCCGCAATTACGCCGACCGTAATGGCAAATATCGGTATCGTAACGGCGAGCAGCGAAGCATTTGATGCAGTCGTGCGTGCAAGCCCGCCGATGAAGAAAAGCTGATTTAGCGTAACGCCGAAAATACTCAGAACCGCAAGGCGCAAGTAATCATAGCGTTCTTTTAGCCGGATGCGTCCGCGAAACGCCTGAACGGCAAGCAGCACGATCGCCGTAATAGCAACCCGCAGGCCGACGAGGCTCATTGCCGGAACGCTTGCAAGTACTACCTTGGCGATCACAGGAAGCGAACCGAACAAAGCCTGAACGCCAAGCAGGGCAGCGAACGGCAGGAACGAATTTTCTTTAGCCTTTTCGATGGTATGAATTAAGCCGCAACTCGCAGAGGAACCCTTTATAAAAGTGGGCGGCATCGCGCCGCCCAAATAATTGCTTCAGAAGTGCCTCGCTAGACCGACATCATGCCCGGCTGTTCGAGCATCTGTTTGAAGGTTTGAAGGAACTTTGCCCCGGTCGCACCGTCTATCGCTCGGTGGTCGCAGCTCATCGTAACATTCATTATGTTACGGACCACCACTTCGCCGTTACGAACGACCGGCGTCGGAGTTGCAGAACCGACCGCGAGGATACCCGCTTCGGGCGGATTGATGATAGCAGTGAATTCCTTTATGCCGAACATTCCGAGATTCGATATCGAGAATGTAGCGCCCGTATATTCTTCCGGCTGGAGCTTTTTCGCCTTAGCCTTAGCGGCAAGATCCTTGATCTCGGCCGAAATATCGAGAAAACCTTTGTAATTGGCCCCGCGAACGACCGGTGTGATCAGGCCGTCCTCGATGGCAACTGCAACACCCACATCTGCCTGATCGTAGAAGCGCACCGTCTTGTCCTGATACGACGAATTTGCCCACGGATGCTTCATCAAGGCCATCGCCGCGGCCTTGACGATAATATCGTTGACACTGATCTTCTGATCTTCGCCGACTGATGCGTTGACCTGTTTTCGGAGTTCCAGACAGGCATCCATTTCGATCTCGACAGTTAGATAAAATGTAGGTATCGGGCCGATCGACTCGGCAAGTCGCGATGCGATCACCTGCCGCATACGCGATGTGACCTCGTCGCGATAGCCGGCCGATCCGACCTGCAGTGACGGCGTGTATGCTGCCGGATGTACAGCCGTTGTACCATGCGAAAGTGCCGCCTCAATGTCACGCTTTATTATTCTGCCGTTCGGGCCGCTTCCGCCGATGGCCTTCAGATCAAGGCCGTTCTCCGCTGCCATGCGTGCGGCAATAGGCGAGACGAGCAACCTCCCGTCAGTAGGCTTTATTGCCGCAAGGGCCGCGGGCGGGTTGGCTGTTAAAGTGGGTTGCGTGGGTTGTGCGGCCGGAACAGCAGGTTTTGCCGGCTCAGATGCAGGTGTCGCTACCGCTTCCGCTTCCGGTGCAGGGCTGCTTGCTGCGGATGCAGCCTCACTTAGCAGTGCAGATATATCCTCACCTTTTTCGCCCGTGATCGCGATGGCTTCGCCAAGCAACGCTGTATCGCCGGCCTGCTTTAGGATCTTCAGCAAGGTGCCCGGCGATAACGCGGTCATCTCCATCGTCGCCTTGTCCGTATCGACCTCGGCCAGTGTGTCTCCGGCAGCAAAGGAGTCGCCCTCATTCATTGCCCAACGCGAGATCTGCCCTTCTTCCATCGTCGGTGACAATTTCGGCATTAAGAATTTTTCAGCCATACTTGATCTTATAAAATCGTACGCAGCCTGCCATAGCGGCAACGCACGGCGTACTATGAACTCCGGGTTTTGGCCGCGATCATTCGCAGCCGTTCCTCGCGTGAGAGTTTTTGTGTATTGTACCCGCGCGACCCATACGGCTCGATCTTTTCGAGCCAAAGGTCTTCGAGTACTTCGAGTTCCTTCGCGATATCCACAACTCGGTCCTTCGGTGCTTCGTAGGCCTCAAGCTCCTCGAAAATGAAGCATTGCTCGCCAAGAAAGTTCCAGTCGGCCTGAAGGCCTCTGGCAGGATGCACGCCCGCATTGAGTTGGAACTTGTGCCGATTAATTTTCCCGGGCACGTTCGTGCTCGAATCAACGAATACCTTATCGCTCGCGATATTGCGGATCTGGAAAACGCCCATTGGCTGAGCATTCAGCTTGTATTCACGAATTGCCTGTTTTCGATCCACTTTATAAGTAGCAAACGTCCTTTACGGCATCTATGATCTTATCGACGCTGGGCAACGCAAGCGTTTCGAGATTCTTAGCATAAGGCATCGGGCATTCAGCGGTCGAGATGCGCCGTATCGGAGCATCAAGATAGTCGAAAGCATTCTCCATGACCTGGAATGATATCTCTGCTCCGACCGATGCAAATGCGTGAGACTCTTCTGCAATGACGAGTCTGTTCGTCTTCTTCACCGATGCGGCTATCGTGTCGATATCGAGAGGCTTTATGGTACGCGGATCGATCACTTCGACCGAAACGCCGAGCTGCTCTTCGATCTTTGCCGCTGCTTCAAGAGCCATCGGCACGGTCATCGAACGGGCAACGATGGTGCAGTCCGTACCCTCGCGTTTTACGTCGGCAACGCCAAGCGGGATCGTCAGATCCGGATCCTCCGGCACTTCGCCTTTTATGCCGTACATACGCTCCTGCTCCATAAATACGATCGGGTTGTCATCGCGGATCGCTGATTTGAGCAGGCCCTTTGCATCCGCCGGCGTTGACGGCATTACGACTTTCAGTCCGGGAAAATTTGCATAGAGCGATTCCAGTGCCTGCGAGTGCTGCGAAGATACTTGGAAAGCCGAACCGGTCGGCCCGCGAAAAACGATCGGTACTTTGAATTCACCGCCCGACATATAAAGCATCTTTGCCGCATGGTTGATGATCTGATCGGCGGCAAGGATCGAGAAATTCCATGTCATGAATTCGATCACCGGCCGAAGGCCTGCCATTGCGGCTCCGACGCCAAGCCCCGCAAAACCGAGTTCAGTGATCGGAGCATCGACCACGCGTTTGTCGCCGAATTCTTTCCAGAGGCCGCGAGTAACTTTGTACGCGCCATCGTACTCGGCTACTTCCTCGCCCATTATAAAGACGTTCTCGTCTCTGACCAGTTCCTCGCGCAACGCCTGGTTCAACGCATCACGGATAGTTAAAATTGCCATATCTCTAAGCCAAAACGTCGGTCAAAAGTTCAGATCCGTCGGGAAGCGGACTTTCATCCGCGAATTTAAGTGCCCGCTCTGTCGCTTCGACCGCCTGCCGTTCGATCTCTTCGAACTCCTTGTCGTTAAATACCTTAGCTTCCTTTAGGCTGTCCTTGAAAAGAATTATCGGGTCACGTTCCTGATATTTCTTCACTTCTTCCGACGTTCGGTATTTGCCGGGATCGGACATCGAATGGCCCATATAACGATACGAACGCATTTCAAGAAGCGTCGGCAGATCCTCTTCGCGTGCACGCTTGATGGCACGCTGAGTGGCCTCGCGAACGGCCATTACATCCATTCCGTCAACGAATTCATTTGCCATCTCATAGGATTCGGCCTTTCTCGCAATACTGCGTGCCGACATTGCACGGCTTTGGGCCGTTCCCATGCCGTACTGATTATTTTCGCAGATGTAGATGCACGGAAGCTTCCAAAGCTGTGCCATGTTCAGCGATTCGTGAAAAATGCCTTGATTGACCGCCGCCTCGCCAAAGAAGCACAGGACGACCTGGCCCGTGTTCTTATATTTTGCGGCGTACGCCATACCTGTTCCGACGCCGATCTGACCGCCGACGATGCCATGGCCGCCAAAGAACTCCAGATCCTTTGAGAACATGTGCATCGAGCCGCCTTTGCCCTTCACACAGCCGCCTTCTTTACCGTAAAGCTCGGCCATCACGCTCTCAGGCGACATTCCTTTGACCATTGCCTGAACGTGATCGCGATATGAAGTGATAACCATATCGCTCTTTTCGAGAGCCGTCATCGCCCCGACGCCGATCGCTTCCTGTCCGATGTAGAGATGGCAAAAGCCGCCGATCTTACCCATTCGGTAAACTTCGGCACACTTTTCTTCAAAATGGCGGCCAAGCACCATCTGATAGAGCATCTCCTGAAGGACGGCCTTGCCGGTTTTCTTGATGACCTTTAGCTGTGAGGCCTTACGGGTGTTATATTCCTTGATCTCCAGATCGACATCGCGGAATTTCGATGCAGTCGGGGTCTTCTTTTCGGTTATTGCCTTGGGCGTTGTTTTTGCCGCGGCGCTCTTTACTGTAGCTTTTGATCTCGTAGCTGCTCTTGCCAAAGTTACGTTCCTCCGCCGCCGCACAAGTGATCGCACGGCCGCAATTGTTGTAAAAACAACATTATATGAAACCGCAGCAGAAACCGCAAAAACACTTTCTAAACTGCTGTTTAGCACCTATGGACGCCTCTGATCGGGCATTTTTGGGGCCGAATATGTTAGGGTGTAATTGGACGTTACATCATGCTCCGAACTTTCATCTCGGCAGGTTTATTGATGATCTCGATGGCGGCCGGCTTGGCCGCGCAATCACCCGTCAGTTGGGGATTGAGAATTGAACCTGCGAAAGATCGCTTTCCCGCGGCGGCAAAGCTCACGGCAGAACTCCATGCTGAGATCGCCGAGCCGTGGAGCCTTTACGCGTTGGAGCAGGCGGAAGGCGGCCCTTATGCAACCACCATCAAGGTCAGTCCCGGAAGCCCGTTCATCACGGCAGGGAGAGCAACGTCTCAGAACCCTAAGATAAAGGCAGACCCGAACTTTGTTATTGACGGCAAACCGCTTGAGACGCAGTACTTTGAGAAGACCGCAGTATTTAAGGTGCCTCTTGCGGCCGCTCAGGACGCTGCGGCATCGGAGCTTTCCCTGGATGTTCGCTTTCAGGTTTGTAATGACACGATGTGCCTGCCGCCGAAGACCGTTGTCGTTACGTCCGCGGGTTTTCGTGATGCGAATAAAGCGCCGGTCGCAGCCGTAGTGCAAGATGCACCGGAGCAAACTCCGCCGACGGTATCGAACGCAACAACCGACGTTTGGGCGTTCATCTGGCTGGCCGCAACATTCGGTGCGATCTCGCTTCTGACGCCATGTGTGTTTCCGATGATACCGATAACGGTGTCATTCTTTATGAAACGCTCTGACGGGCATCATACCCGCACAATAAAGCTCGCATTTGTCTATTCGGTAGGCATCATTGCAACATTTTCGATGCTGGGAATGCTGCTCGCAGTGCTTTTTGGAGCCTCCGGGATAAATCTCTTTGCCGCAAATCCTTGGGTCAATCTTGTTATCGCCGCGATCTTTCTGGCCTTTGCCTTCAACCTGCTCGGCTTTTATGAGATCGCGGTGCCTGCAAGCCTGCTGACCAAGCTGGACTCAATATCAAGGGCGGAACAGGGAAGAGGCGGCACGTACATCGCGGTGCTTCTGATGGGGCTGACCTTTACACTTACATCGTTCACGTGCACATCGCCGTTTGTCGGTACCATTCTTGTATCTACCGCGCAAGGTGACTGGAAGATGCCGCTCCTCGGTATGTTGGTCTTCTCGACGGTCTTTGCGGTACCTTTCTTTGTTATCGCAACGGTGCCGAGGCTACTTTCGTCGCTGCCGCGCTCGGGCGGCTGGCTGAATTCGGTCAAGGTCGTAATGGGCCTTCTGGAGGTCGCAGCAGCGATGAAATTTCTCTCCAACGTCGATCTCGTCTGGGGCGCCCGTTTGCGAGACGGCGGAGCATTGAACTTCGGTACGCTACTGACGCGCGAGGTAGTGCTGATGATCTGGATCGTGATCGGTTTGGTGATTATCGTTTACGTCCTGGGGATGTTCCGGTTTCGCAATGACTCGCCGGTAAAGAAGGTAACGCCGACGCGCGTCGCCATCGCTGCGTTGTTCGGTGTCCTATGTGTCTATATGGGCTACGGCCTGCTCGGAAAGAAGCTGGGCGAGCTTGAATCATTCCTGCCGCCGAAGAATAAGGACTCGGCCTTCAATATTCTCGGCGACCGAAGAAGTGAACTCGAATGGATCGTGAACGATTATGAAGGTGCGGTCATAAAAGCACGGCAGGAAAATAAGCGCATACTGATAGATTTCACCGGCTACACTTGCACGAATTGCCGCTGGATGGAGGCAAATATGTTCGTACAGCCCGAGGTTCGGGCTGAGATGGAGCGATTCGTGCTCACGAGCCTTTATACCGACGGCGATGGTGAGGTGTATCAGCGTCAGCAGCAGATGGAGCAGGAGATGTTCGGCACTGTTGCATTGCCTTTCTATGCGATAGTCGAGCCTGATGGCCGCGTCGTTGCCAGCTTTTCGGGATTAACGCGTGACAAAGCAGAATTCCTTGCTTTTCTTCAGCGTTCACGTTCGGCTTCGACCTTATTGACGGGAGCAATTGATTAAATCTTCGGCCTCTGTTATTTTGTCTGCAATACTTCCGCCACGTTTGAGCAATGAATCAAATTCCGATCCAAGACCTTATTAGAGGACTGCGCGAGCGAAGCGACGACGATTTCGGGTCGGCGGATGTTCACGAATATTTGAACGATCGCCCGGTTGATATAGATTCACTGCAAAAATACCTCTTCTGGAGCGACAGTTACTATACGCGAAATCTCATCTACAAAGATGAGCGATTTGAGGTTATGGCGATCTGCTGGGAGAAAGGGCAGGTTTCGACAATACATGACCATTCGGATCAGAAGTGTTGGATGACCGTTGCGATGGGGCTCTTGAAAGGAAGAAACTTTGCCATAGACGAATTGGATGTCGAGAAAGGCTATTGCCGCCTAAGCGAAACAGCATCATTTGAGCTAAGTCTGCAGCAGGCCGCAATGGTCGATCTCGGTGAGCCGGTTCATCAAGTTTGGAACGCCTCGGACACCGATCGCACCGTAAGCGTGCATATCTATTCGAAACCGTACGACCGATGCAGGATCTACATGCCTGAAACGAATTCCTTCAAGGAGATCCTTCTCTCCTACACAAGTATTGACGGCCAACTGTGTAATGGCGTCAGCCTTGAGTGATGGGAGCGGGCCGGCTTAGATATGCGGTTTCGGCAGTGTTGGCCGCCGCATTTGCCGTTTCTCGCTTTTGGCGTATCGGTGATCAATGCCTCTGGTTCGACGAGATATTCAGCGTCCATGCCGCCGAGCACCAATGGATCGAACTGCTCAGATTCGTAGCCCTGGACATTATCCATCCGCCACTTTTCTACATAATTCTTAAAATATGGATCGGTATCGGAGGTGATGCAGCCGTCTGGCTTCGCTCGTTCTCCGCCGTCTTCGCGATCCTGTCGTTACTTCCGCTGCTGATGCTGGTAAAAGAGCTTAGCCTTCCTAAATGGACATCAGCTATCACCCTTTTGTTACTTACAGTTAACGGCTCTTTGTTAAAGTATTCTCAAGAGGTCAGGATGTACAGTACCTTGATGTGCATCTCACTTTTTTCTTTATGGCTCTTCACGCGATACTTTAACAAAGGCAAGGACCTCAATCTGCTGATCGTCGTCAATATCCTATTAACGTACACACACTATTTCGGCTGGTTTGTGGTCTTGACCGAGGTTGCCGTCATCGTACATCGTCAGCGGATCAAGTGGCGTGCCGCGTTGAAAATGACAGCGATCGTCGGTTCGGCATTCCTGCCGTGGGTCGTAGTTGTGATAACGAGTGCTTCTCGCTCCGGCATCGGACAAAATATCGGGTGGATGTCCCGGCCGGCGCTTCGTGAGATCGTCACGCTTCTGTTCGGGTTGGTCGATCCTTTTTATTTCCAAGCGGTCAGTATCGAACCTATTTCATCCTATCGCTGGTCAATACCCATTTTATTGATCATTAGTGTATCCTTGATCATTTTTTTTGTACGAAAGGCCGAGCAGACCGCCCGTTATTTGCTTTCTGCATTTGTGGCCGTACCCGTAACGCTGGCGTTTGTGCTGAGTTGGATCCTTTCGTATTCGATCTGGGGCACGCGGCATTTGATAATCATTTTCGGCCCGGCATTGGCGTTGTTCTCATTGGCGATCGCGTCGCTGCCCCAAAAATGGCTTTTGACGGCATCGCTGACCTTCCTGATCCTTTTCGCAGGAGCTGGATTCATTACGGAAGCATCTGCTCCAAAGCCAAAAATGCCATGGTGTAATTGGGAGGGCCTTGCGAACGAGATCCCTGAGAAGGAGCCGGCCACGGTTTATGTATTTGAAGATCTTATCGCATACCAATTATGGTACGCAACAAAGGATCGAGCGGTACGGCCGAGGATCGTGAAGGTCGAAGGACTGCCCGACAGCGCAGAGGATAAAGCATTTTTCCTTCCGCGCGGATTTGAAGAAGTGCACCGTGTCGATCTGGACGAACTGCCGCCGAACAATGCAATGATCTTTTATCGAACGCTTATTGCGAACGGCAACGGCGATCCTCGAAAAGCGTTGGCCGACAGAGGCTTTCAGGTAAACATCGTGCGTACAACGACGAGCCAATTTGAGATCGACGCCGTCGGAACTCTCAGTAAGCAGTAGGCCTACTTACGCTTCCACCGGACGCCATCCTTCGTATCCTCGAGGATGACGCCTTTTTCGGCAAGTTCGTCACGTATCTCATCGGAACGCGTGAAATTTCTGCTCGCTCGGGCCTGCTGACGTTCTTCGATCAATGCTTCAATTTCGACATCGAGCATCTGAACCGTTTCCGGGCCGAAGATGCCAAGCACCGAGTCGAACTTTTCTGTAACGGCCAGAACGGCGAGACGCTCTTCATTGCTGATCTTTCGGGAAGCAAGCACGGTGTTGATCTCCCGCACCATGTCATGCACCGCAGCCAATGCAACAGCGGTGTTGAGATCGTCATCCATTGCATCCTCAAAACGCTCAAGGGCCTGCTGCGCTATATCGATCGCGGAAGTTGCGGCGATCTCGCTCGTCACGTCCTCCGGAGTCCCGTTGCCGTTCGGTCCGTCGATCGTTCGAGCTTCTCGAACAAGCGAGCGGAAATTTTGCAGTCGTTCAACCGTCGATTCCGCACCCTGCAGTCCTTCGAAGGTAAAATTCAATTGTTTCCGATAGGGAACCGACAACAGCAGATATCGGATGGCAAGCGGAGAAAATCCCTGCGCCGTCAGATCGCGGAACGTAAAGAAATTTCCCTTTGATTTCGACATTGTAACGTCATCGATCTTTAGGAACTCGCTGTGTATCCAATACTTTGCAAAGAGGTGGCCCGTCGCGCCCTCGCTCTGAGCGATCTCATTCTCATGATGCGGGAACTGAAGGTCTTGACCGCCGGCGTGGATGTCAAAGGTTTCGCCGAGATACTTCATCGACATCGCGGAGCACTCAATGTGCCAGCCCGGACGGCCGCGCCCGAATGGAGCGTCCCATCCCGGTTCGTCATCGGGGCCGACCAACTTCCACAATGCAAAATCGCGTGCGTCCTCCTTTTCGTATTTGTCATTGTCAACCCGCTCACTTGCACCGGCGATATTGCCCGAAAAATTTATTTTCGATAGTTTGCCGTACTCAGGAAATGCCGAAATTCGGTAGTAGATCGAGCCGTCCGATTCGTATGCGTGGCCGTTCGCAAGCAGCTTTGCGATCAGTTCGATCATCTCTGCAATATGCTGTGTTGCACGCGGGCTGACCTCAGGGCGCTGATTGCCCAAGGCGTCAGAGTCTTCCCAGAAATACTGTATGTAGGGCGCCGTGAACTCGTCTATCGTGATGCCGCGCGAGTGTGCTTCATTGATAATGCGGTCATCAACGTCAGTAAGGTTGAAAACGTGTGTCAGATCGTAGCCCTTGAATTTCAGATATCTCCGAAGAACGTCGCCGAAGACGAATGTGCGAAAATTGCCGATATGTGCGAAATTCCATACGGTCGGGCCGCAGATGTACATGCGAACCTTGCCGCTCTCAAGCGGTTGGAATACCTCGATCCGACGCGATAACGTGTTGAAAAAACGGAGCATAAATACGCCGCGCCGCTGCCAAGCGGCTTCTGTTGCGGCATGGCTTAAATTTTTACGCAAAGCAGGGCAGAACGCAAAACACTTATGATCGCTTTAATGCGTAGATCGGTATTCGGCGCCGATGTCGTGATCGAATGAGTTACGCTGCGATCGTTGACGCGATTTCGTCACTGTCGTCAATGAAGAGGTACTTTCTCCATTCCGGACGGCTTTCCGCGTAATGACAAAGCAGGACGTGGTCGAGCCCTAGGCGAAGAAGCTTCTGCGATGTCAGCAGCGGCATGCGAGCCTGTTCAGGCGTACGATTTCCTTTACGCTGATTGCACTTCACGCACGCCGTAACGAGGTTCTGCGGTGTGCTCTCGCCGCCTTGTGCACGGGGAAAGATGTGATCCAGAGTCAGGTCTTTGGCATGCCTGTGTTCACCGCAGTATTGGCAGCGGTAACGATCGCGGATGTATATCCGAGCCCGCTTCATCGTTGTCTCACGATTGTTGCGACGGAGGTGGACATAGTTGCGCAGCCGGATGACCGATGGAACCGGGAATGTCGTCGAAGGCGAATGAAGAACGTTCGTGCCGTCATTTTCCTCAACAAAGATCGCTCCGCGAAACCATAGGCACACAGCTCGCGCCACGCCCACCGTTCCGAGCGGCTCGTAGGAAAAATTCAAAAGTAAGACCCTTCCTGTTAGCACGACATCCTCACTCTGTGCCCAAAGGCGTTACCCCGACGCGACCTGCTGACACCGATACACTTTGTAGTATTAAACAAAACACGAAATAAACGCAAGCACAATATTTTGTCGTTACAAATATTGCCGGTTCCACATATTGTCGAAAGATCGTGTGCGAACATTCGGCCAGGCGAAACCGCGATGCATGCGAATCGTTCTGATGATGACTTAGTCCTTCTTGTCAGAAGTGTACAAATCCTTGGGGCTTCAACATCTTGACGCCCCCGGTTGTTACCCATTCGATGACGCCCGCATTCGTGGTGATCTCGCCAATTCGAATAACGCCGTCGATCGACGCTTTGGCGATCTTGTCGTTATTGCCTGTAAACAATAGCTCAAAATCCTCGCCGCCGCTTAGAGCAAGTTCAAGGGCTGTCGCACCATCGAAATACGTCGTGAGGCCTTTATTTATCGGTAATCGTTCTGCATACAATTTTGCTCCGACTCGGCTTGCGCGGCAGATGTGTGTAAGATCAGATGAAATTCCGTCACTAAGGTCGATCATTGCATCGGCTAACTGCTGTATTCGCAATATATTACCTAATATGAGGTGAGGTTTCGGGCGAAGTTGTTTTTGACTGAGAGCATCGTCTCTTTTTCCGGCTTCGAGTAGTTTCAAGCCGCCGGCCGCGCCGCCAAGAGCGCCGCTGACGTAGATGCCGTCGCCGGGTCTTGCTGTCGATCGGAGGATCGCGGTCCCTTTATCGCAGGAGCCCATTACCGTTGAATCAATAACGATCGGCCCCTCGGTCTTTGAGATGTCGCCTCCCACAAGTTCAACTTCAAAACTCCCGGCAAGAGCGTGCCAGCCCTCATAAAAGCGTTCGATAAAGTCGGTTTTCCAGACGCTTTCCGGAATGGCAAGCGAGATCATGGCAAAAGTCGGCGTTCCGCCCATTGCGGCAATATCTGATAGGGAAACGGCGAGTGATTTATGCCCGATATCCTCAGCTTTCGCCCATTCGAGTCGAAAATCGATGTTTTCCACAAGCATGTCTGCTGTGATCAGCAGATCGCTCTTTGAATTCATCGGCAGAACCGCACAATCGTCACCTATTGCATTAAGGTTGTGGCGGGCCTTAATGTAATTTATTAGATCGAATTCAGAATGCATGATCGGAGTTGACACAACTTTTGTAAATACATACACTAACAGCCAGGATCTTACAGAGAACTTTAACACATTCGGATAACTGATGGCACCATCTGACGTTGTGATCCCTGACAAAATATTCTTCAAGATCGGCGAGGTTTGCCAAATCGTCGGTGTTCAGGCGCATGTGCTGCGATATTGGGAGTCGGAGTTTCCGATGCTCTCCCCGCAAAAGAACTCTTCCGGCCAGCGGAGCTATCGGAAAAAGGATGTTGAAGTAGCGGTCAAGATCAAGCAGCTCCTCTACAACGAAATGTTCACCATTGCCGGAGCACGCAAGAAGCTGCAGATCGATGCCCGTGAGGCCGCCGGAGCGAAGACGGTTGTACCGGCACCTGCGGTAGCTGCCGATCGAACGCCGAAAGCTGCGGCTCCGAAGCGGGACAGCAAGGCCCCGATGCTCTTCGACACTTCGCCCATACCCGAGGCTGCCGAACCATTGAACGGCATTCAAGCTGAGGTGCTGAAGCGGCTTGCAATGCAGGTTTTGGAACTTCGTGATATGTTGAAGCGATCCGGCCAATGACGAGGCTGCGATGCCGAAGTTGACATCCGCCGGCCGCGAACCTAAGCTAAATCATTACAATCCGGGACGTAGCGCAGTCTGGTAGCGCGTTCGCTTGGGGTGCGAGAGGTCGCTGGTTCAAATCTCGCCGTCCCGACCAATAAACATGGGGCTTTCAGCGATTGCTGGAAGCTCCATTTTTGTGACTTGGTTGCAGGTTGGTTGCAGTATTTTTTTTGTCCTCTTTTTTCCGCTCAAAACTCTCATAAATCATCACTTTAGATCACGCTGGTTCATAAAAATTCTAGGGCTGGTGCAAAACTGCGCCGAGTGGCGCATTTTCGCTACTTTGGGCGTCGAGAAAGTCCATTTTTAAGGCTTATCGGCTAAGGCACATCCTTTGCCATGTGGTAATCGGAGGTTAGGGAAATGGTTGAAATTATCACGATTGAAAAAACTGAGCTGATTCGTTTGATTGACAGTTCGGTCGCCGGAGCGATCGAGAAAGCTATTCATTCATCACAGCCGCCGCAGATCATGACGAAGTCCGAAGTCGCGAAGTACTTGAAGAAATCCAGCGCAACGATCAATCGATGGATGAGATACAACGGCCTTCCGTTTCATGGAGTGGGCCGACCAACCTTCAACAGGACTGAGGTGGATGCCTGGTTAGCAAATTATTGAGCGTATGTCAGTTTTTAAGAAATATAACGGTAAGCGGATAAACGCGAAGCACTCGGCGTATTCGACCGCTCGTTGGTGGGTCTACAGACGCGTCAAAGGACATAAGACCATTCATCAGGTTATTCCGACAGCTCGTACCAAGGAGGAAGCCGAACTCGCCGAGCGACAACTGGTCAAGCAACTGTTCGACAGATCATTCGGACAAGCAGATACGACTGTAACCTTCGGAGATTTTGTCGAATCAACCTATCGAAAATATGTGGAGCAAAACAATGTCAACAAGGGAGCGAAGAAACTTTACATAAAACTGCTCTTGAAACACCTAAAAGATCAACCTCTGCATACCATCACACCACAGGATTGTCGCGATTGCAGGAACAAACTCCAATACGGGAAAAACCAGCGAAAAAAGAAAAGTTCGATATCTCCGTCCTCGATCAATAGGATCATGTCGACTTTGTCGAAGATCTTCAGTCTCGCTTGCGAAGAGGACGTTCTCGATCGCAACCCAATGCAGTACGTGAAGGCCCTACCAGAGCCACCACCAAGAAAGCGCCT